>NZ_JBHWJT010000029.1:0-95686 GCF_042731325.1 Streptomyces sp. NPDC059866
CACGCGCGCCGAACCGAAGACCACCTTCGCCCCCGACTCACCGATCCGATCATGGACTCATTACCCGGCCAAGGCTGCGTGACGAGCCACTAGCATGCCCGGCATCGGTCCGCTGCTGGGCGCCGAGTTCCTCGCCGCGATCGGCAGCGACCCCGCGGACTTCGCGAACCCGGACGCGCTCGCGGCTTTCGCCGGCCTCGCTCCGGCCCCGCACGATTCCGGGAAGCGGAACGGCAACCTGCACCGACCCCGTCACTATCATCGGGGTCTCCAGCGAGTCTTCTACATGTCCGCCCTGATGAGCGTCCGCTACGACCCCAACTCCAGGACCTTTTACGACCGCAAGCGGGCTGAAGGCAAACGCCATACCCAGGCCGTGATCGCCCTCGCCCGCCGCAGAATCAACGTGCTGTGGGCCCTGATCCGGGACCGACGCCTCTACGAAATTGCACCACCCCAGCCCACCGGTTAGCCGTCGGCTCCAGAGGCGACATGTCCGGAGACGTTCGCGCAGTTCACTGGCGCTCACCCCGCTCGCTGGGAGCACGAAAAACTACTCGTCGGCGGAGGGGCCGTAGGGGATGCTGCACGCGTGATTGAGCGAGAAGCCGCGGTTCGCATCGTCGAGGAAGAGCTGGACCGCGAGTACCAGAAGTGCTCGGCTCGCGGCGTGGACTTGACGCGCGTGACCGTGGTGGATGTCGAGGAGCACGAGCTGGTGTGGATCGTCTACTGGCAGTCCGAGGAGTTCGTGCGCACGCGGAACCCCGGTGCCATGCTGGCCGGCAATGGACCGTATCTGGTCGACCGCGTCGACGGAGGGCTGCACCAGATCGGAGTTGTCTCCGCCTTGGGCGGGGAGTGGGAGGCCGACTACCGTGCTCGCATCCGCGGGCTGGCCATCCGGACCGCAGTACACGATCTACACGATGAGCTACGCGAAGTCGCCGCCGCGCGCGGGCGCATGCATGCCGGGCGCACCCTACGTCAGAGGCTGCCGGTGCTATCCCCGGCGCAGGCCCTCGAGTACGTGAGCACGTTGCTGGACGGCGATGCCCCAGCCCACCTTGTGTCGGTCGCCGTCGAGCAACTCGTTGAACCCATCAACCCGGTGCTCGCCGTGCAGACCATCCGGCAGGGAAACTCCAGCCAGCCGACGTGACTCGCGAGGGTTGACTTCTCCATTGGGAAGCCACTCCGAGCTCCACAGTTGGCCGGAGGACAGCGATCGATTCGGTTATCTGATGTCGGTTTCGCTGAAGTCAACCACAATGCCGGGTTCGACGGCTGTGCTGGGCTTGTGGAGGTGAGGGCCCGATTCAGCGCCTACGAGCTCACGCTGTCCGTCTTCGACCTCGACGAGTACGCGTACGAGGGCCCGCGCGCCGGCGCCAGCGGTTTCCTGCTCAAGGACGCCCGCCCGGAGGAGATCGTGGCCGGTATCCATGCGGTGGCCACCGACGACGCCGTCGTGGCCCCGAGCCTGACCCGCCGCCTGCTCGACACGTACGCCCACCAGGTCCTCGCGCCCTCCGACACCGCCGCACCCGAGGACCCCCGGCTGCGGGCGCTCAGCGACCGCGAACGCGAGGTGCTGACCGCCATCGGTCAGGGCTGGAACAACGCCGAGATCGCCGAACACCTCGTGCTCACCGAGTCCACGGTGAAGAAGCACGTCAGCCGGGTCCTCGCCAAGATCGGCGCCCGCGACCGCATCCAGGCCGTGATCACGGCCTACGACACCGGACTGGTCAGCACCAAGCCGTAGGCGCTGCGGCAGCGCGAGCCCGGTGGTACCGCGGTACCAGGAGACGGACGGTAGGGGCGCGGGCACCCCGGCCGCCTCGGGGGCGACCCCGGGAATGTCCCCGGGATGGTCGGCGCCGGCGCTCATCCCTGACCCGCATTGTTCGGCCGGACGGTTGCGGGCCGGCCTCTCCCGACCTCCAGTCGTCGCTCCCGTCACCCTGGATGATCGATTCCAAGGGTCAGTGGTCGTAGCGATCCCGGACTTGCCGGGCGGGCGGCGCGGCCCCATAGGCTGAGCCCCGTCCGCACCATCTGAGAGAGACATGACAAATAGGTTCACCGAGTTGGTTGTCGACTGCCACGATCCGGAGAGACTCGCGGCCTTTTGGTGCGAGGTCCTGGACTTCAAGGTGATCGACCGGAGCGAGGGCAAGGTCGAGATCGGCTCCTGGGAGCCGACCGTCGAGGAGGTCCGGGCCCGCCAGATGCCGCCCACCCTGCTGTTCATCCAGGTGCCCGAGGGCAAGACCGTGAAGAACCGGCTCCACCTCGACGTCAGCCCGATCGACGGCAGCACCGACGACGAGGTGACCAGACTGCTCGGCCTCGGCGCCACCAAGACGGATGTGGGCCAAGGCCCAGACCGAAGCTGGGTGGTCATGGCCGACCCCGAGGGCAACGAGTTCGACGTCCTGCGCACCCTGGCACCGCCCAACTAGATGATCGATCCCAGGGTTACTGAATGCCATGAAACCGGGGGGCCTCCCCGGTTTCATGGCATTCAGTAGTGCAGGCGGCGGACGGCCTGGGCCTCGGCGCGTTCCACGGCGCTGCGACCGTGGGTGTGCACCAGGGCCAAGTGGAACAGAGCCGGGGTGACCGGGGCCCATCGACGGACGCGGTCCGGGCGCAGCAGGTAGCGAACCACGTCTGCCGGGCGGAACGGCACGTACTCGATGCTCTGGTGCTCCCACCGGTCAGCCACGCCGCGCGAGATGCGAGACCGCAGGGCGTCGCCGGTCAGATCAGTGAGGTGCGCGGTGAAGTGGGCGCTCCACTGCCGCCGTTCCACGTCCAGGACGAAGGCCAGCATCGTGAGTGTGTAGTCGTGCGGCTCCAGGGAGAGCTCCTCGCGCATGCCGCGGCGCGCGACGTCATGCAAGTCGGGCGCGTTGCGGCCGGCCGAGTCGATGTGCCGGGAGAGTCCCTCGTTCACGGAGGAGCCCCACAACCCCGGCCCGGAGCGCACGTTTTCGGCTCGCTGGCTGACGACGAGCAGGTGGTCGGCGGTGACCACGGCCACGTTCACGCCGAAGCTGCATTGCAGGAAGGCGGGGGCGTCCAGGGGGTGGTCAGGGTCGAGGTAGCGCCCGCGCGGGGTGGTTCCGTCGGGGAGCCTGCGATCGAGCTGCTGTGCCGCGAGGAAGGTGAAGTAGTCGGTGGGGCGCAGCCGCAGTCGGACGTCTGCATGTTCTTCGAGCGCGGTGCGGGAGATCTCCAGGCCCTCCACGGCGTACCGGGGGCCGTTCCAGATGCGCACCCGGGTACCGGATGCCTCCGCCTGCTCCTCCGCCGCCTCGATCTCTGCCCGCCACGGCACCATCTCCTCGGGAAGAACCACCTCGCCGTCCAGTACCTGGACCCGGACCGCCTCCGGCGCGATGGCCTGCACACCGTCGCCCTCGACGACGAGCGCCGAGGTGTGGAGTGGCCCGATCGAGAAGGTCGACCATGTGGAGACCAAGGCGTTGTCCTGACGGTACGTCAGGCTGCGTACGGCGGTGGCGGATCGGCGACGGATCCTGAACCAGGCGTTCTGGAGCGGTTGTTGGAACAGTATGGCGAAGATGATGCCGAAGATGGCCCCGACTATCCCATTGGCAAGATCGATTCCGGTCACAGGTCCGCAGCGTATAGCTGCGCGTGAAGGGCCGCAGCCAGCGAGGCAGTCCCCGAGGCTGCTATATCGAGTCAAGCTGCTTGGGGAAGATCTTCGAGGTTCGCTCCGCTGTCGTGGTTGGAGCGTTCGAGGATCTTGAAAAATTGACGGCAGATAGCACGCTTGAGGCACCGCTGGGCGTCGCGGGAGGTCTTGCCCTCGGCGACCCTGCGGGTGACGTACGTCTTCGTGGCCGGGTCCAGCCGCATCCGGATCAGCGTGATGGTGTGCAGTGCCCGGTTGAGCTGTCGGTCGCCGCTGCGGTTGATTCGGTGCCGGTTGGTCAGTCCTGAGGAGGCCGGGATCGGCGAGACGCCGGCAAAGGAGGCGAGCGCTGCCTCGGACCGGAATCGGCCAGGGTGCGACCAGCTGACCAGCACCTGAGCGGCGGTTATCGGCCCGACGCCGAGTAGATCGAGGAGTTCAGGCGCCAACTGGCGTACCAGGCTGAGGATCTCGTACTCCAGTGCCTTGGCCTCGGCCTGCAGGGCCTGGATGCGCTGGGCCGTGGAACGCAGGGCCCGTGCGGTCATCCGGTGCTCGACGCCGTGCGTCGGGCGATCTCGAAGTTGAGCGCAATGGGTGACCTGGGCGGGGCGCTTGAGCTTTCGTAGCTCGGATCGGAGGTCGTCGGGTGCGGACACGATCAGTGCCTTGAGCTGGTTGATCGCGGCCGTGGAGGCCAGGACCGCTCCGTGGCGGGTGGCGAGCAGGACTCGAAGAGCCTCACGTTCTCCACGGAGACGGGGCTGGATCAGATGCTCGCTGGCGAGGGCTTCCTTGGCTGCCCGGATGGCGTCGAGCATGTCGGTCTTGCGTCCGCCGCGAACGGCGGGTCGCTTGGGCCGCAGCACCTCGACGACCTGTTCGCCGGCCTGGTCGAGGAAGGCGGCCAGCCCGGCGCCGAAGCTGCCGACGCCCTCCAGCGCCCAGCAGCGGCGGCCGGGGACATGCTGTCGGGCGAAGTCCAGGAGGTGACGGTAGCCGCGGGCGTTCGCCGGGCAATCCGTGGTGGCCAGGACGGCCCCGATCGGGGACACGGATGCGGCGGCGAGGGTGTCGCGGTGGGTGTCGACGCCGATGACGCCGTCGACCTGTTCTGCGAGCATGGTCATGCGGTTGTTCTCCTTCAGGGGCTGGACAGCCGTGGTCGGTGTCGGCCTGGGTGGAGTCACCGCGTGGCAGAACTGTGATGAGTCACGTCGAGATGGCGGACAAGCTGCTGATCAAGCCAACGGGGTGGGCCAGGCCGACGCCGACGTCCGGCAGACATCTCGGGGGCACGGCAAGCTCTGACGAGCCGCCAATTACCTTGTGGGTCATGCCGGAACGTCGGCGCCGAGCCTGGCAGCAGCCCAACCCGGGCCGCATCTCGACTATCACAATTACCTTCTTGTACCTTCTTGGCGGCCCCGCAACACGACGCCCGGCCTCCGGGACCGGTATGACTGCTCCCCTGGCGGTCGGCCGATCCTGTTGACCGGAATGACCTGGTCGCCTTCGTGATCCCTTGGGCCCAGAGCTCGCCATCATGGCTGCACCACATGAAGATCGCTTCCCGCGTGCCGGTGATCGTTCCCCGTAGCTGGTGACCTGAGCCTGCCGACTGGCCGCGAGGTATCGCGGCGGCATCCAGCGGGTCGAGGTCACGTCGGCGCGTCGGCTGTGTGGGTGTACACGCGGAGAGGGTCGAGTGCAGTTCGTGTAGTCCCAGAAGGTCCGCGACGAAGGCGGCCACGAGTGTCCCGCAAGGGCATGCCATGTTGGGGCCTCCGTTCCGAGCGACCCACAGCAACCCTGGTGGTGAACGTTCACTGAATTCCTGGGCCCTGCAAATGCCACGCCGGTCATGCCAGGCGGCATGAGGAGTGCGCGGTCTCAGTAAGAGGCTCCCCTACCGCTCGGGGGCGGTGGCGTAGTGGCCCCATGGGCGGTGGAGGGCGCAAGCCGGGTGTTGCAGTTGCGGTCCTTGTGCGTTCCACCGGACATTGGCGAATTCTCCCGGTCTCGTACCACCAGAACTGCATTCGCGACCAAAGTCCGCCCGCTGGGCCACGGCTACTGCCGCACCCGCGCCCGCTGGGCGGTAGCCGACGGCGCCGCGCACTGGAACTCCGAGCTCAACAGGGGGCCTGGTCGGGCTGCTCTACCCAGAGTGCCAAACGCCCAAGGAGAACGCCGAGGCGGAGGTGAACGCGGCAGCGGCTGCCACACCGCAGCTGTCCTCGACAGGGGTTGCCCATGATCGCCGCTCCCACCCTGCAACGCCAGGAAATCGTCGGGTCGTTGTCAGCGCCAGGCCCTAGGGTTGGCCTCTCGATCGCACGGAGCGGTCGACGCGTATCAAGGGGAGATTACGCACTTGCGCATACGAAGATTCGCGGGGGGAACGGCACTCGCCACCATCACCGCGTCAGTGACCCTGCTCGCCAGCCCGAGCCCGGCCCAGGCCCTGGACAGCATCGTGCTCCCGGTGACCTCGCACTGGCAGACCCTCGCCGACAGCCAGCACGTCTACGTCTCTGCCCCCGGTCAGGACGCCGTGGTGGCCACCGACCACAACGGACAGGTGATCAAGACCGTCGAAGGGCTCGACGGGGCCCGCGGCATGACACTCACGGCCGATGAGTCCCACCTGTATGTCGCCCTCCCTGAGGCCGACGCCATCGCGGAGATCGACACCACCACCCTGACCGAAACCCGTCGCTTTCCTACCGGGACGGACACCGAGCCGGAGAATCTCGCCCTCGCCGGGGGGCGGTTGTGGTTCTCTTACCAGGCGACCGTCTTCG
Organism: Streptomyces sp. NPDC059866; assembly: GCF_042731325.1. Lineage (NCBI taxonomy): Bacteria > Bacillati > Actinomycetota > Actinomycetes > Kitasatosporales > Streptomycetaceae > Streptomyces > Streptomyces sp. NPDC059866. Next base: position 6,481 of record NZ_JBHWJT010000029.1, read on the forward strand.
ACGCCGGCATCGGGTCCATCACCGTCGCTGAGACCGCACCGGCCGTCGATCTGGACGACAACCCAGTGTGGTACGGGAAACCCCGGCTCGCCTCGTCACCGGGCGCGCCCGACCGGCTGGTCGCCGCGGAAAGCGCAGGTGGGGCGGGGATGCGGGTGTACGACGTGGCGTCCGGCACCGCCGAGGAGATTGCCTACACCGACGGCGTCGGCGACGTCGAGGACCTGGCCATCACGCCGGACGGTCGCAGCGCAATCACCGCGAACGGCAGCACCTACTACCACCAGCGGTGGGCGCTGTCAGACCTGGCAGAGGAAGCTCCGTACGACACGGGGGCCTACCCCAACGCCGTCTCCATCGCCGCCGACGGCACCGTGGCCGCGGGTGTCGTGGCCTCCGGGGAATGGGACATCTTCATCTACCGGCCCGGTGAGACCACCCCGTTCCGCACGGTTTCGCTGAAGTACGGCTATGCGGAGCTGCGGGACCGGGGAGTGGCCTGGGCGCCGGACGGCAGTCGCCTGTTCGGCACCCGTTTCACGTACGCTGGCGAGGTCATCCTCGACATCATCACCGATGTGCACAAGGCGAACAGCAACATCGTCCTCACCGCGCCTGAGACCTGCCCCCACGGCCAGCCGGTGACGGTTAGTGGGAAGCTCACTTCCCTGGTGCCGTTCCCGAAAAACAAGGTAGTCACCGTCACGCGGTACAACGAGCCCATCGCAACGGTGAAGGTCAAGCCCGACGGCAGTTTCGCCTTCACCGACCTGCCGGCCGACTACATGAGCTATGCCGAGTACGTCGTCACCTACGCGGGCGACGAGACGCACGCACCCGGCAAAGCCACCGTAACAGTGGAGATCATCCCGTAGGCAGCTGATCCGTCTGGGACCGGGCGGTCAACGCCCGGCCCCGGTACTCCTTCTGCGCCAACGGCTGCAGCCACAGCTGGCACCAACTGGCCACCAGCCAACATGGTCATCGGTAGGTTCATACGCGAGAGGACGAGTGCGGCGGGTGTCCGGAGGCGCACAGGCGGCTTTGACGGAGCTGTGGCAGCAGCGTTGGCCCAATTGTCCTCCGGTTGGGTACAAGCTCCGTGACCCATATCGGGATGTCTGGGTGCGCTTTCACAGGCACTGTCACGTTGGCTAACGGCGTGAGATGGTCTCCAAGTTGATAACCCTCGGGAGGGGGTCGTGTGTGGCGGGCACGCGGCCGTCGCACCAAGGGCCACCGGTACCCGGTGGGGATCATCTCCCACTGCGTGGGGCTGTACTTCCGGTTCCCGCTCGGCTTCCGCGGGGTCGAGGAGCTGATGCTCGAGCGCGGCGTCGTCGTCTCCTATGAGACGGTCCGCCGGTGGTGCCGGAAATTCGGGCGGTCCTGCGCCGACGCGCTGTGCCGACGCCGCCCCGGGCCAGGCGATGAAGGGCGTCTGGACGAGGTCTTCGTCAAGATCAACGGCAAGCGGAAGTACCTGTGGCGCGCGGTGGACCAGGACGGCAACGTCCTGGACATCCTGGTCCAGAGCCGTCGCGACAAGGATGCGGCCAGGCGTTTCTTCCGGAGGCTGATGAAGAAGACCCGGTCGGTGCCCCGCGTGATCGTGACCGACAAGCTCCGGTCCTACGGTGCCGCCCACCGCGAGGTGATGCCCTCGGTCGGGCACCGCTCCCACAAGGGCCTGAACAACCGGGCCGAGAACTCCCACCAGCCCACCCGGCAGCGCGAACGCGCGAGGAAGGGATTTTGCAGCGCCGGCGCAGCCCAACGGTTCCTGTCCGCCTTCAGCGGCATCTCACCCCACTTCCGACCCTCACGCCACCTGATGACCGCCACCGAACACCGCCTCGAGATGACCATCCGCTTCACCCTCTGGGACCAGATCACCGGCGTCGTCGGCCAGCCCACCAGGGCCTGACCCCAAGACTGCCACCCGGCCCGACCCGCGCTGACGCGACCTCAGACACCTCACACCCTCAACAACGTGACAACGCCTCTTGCGGGCATTGCCAAGTCGAGCGGGCGGCCTCTGTGTGATCAAGTTGACAAAGCCCGCGCCCGGCGCGTCCGTCACCGTCCGGCGGTGATACCCGTGCACCTTCGCCGTCGGCGTCCCGCCGTGCCCCCACCGCCCGCGAGGACATCGTCGTCCACGGCGAGTGATGATCTGTGGGTTTGCCAGTGTGCGTCGGGAGTGGGTCAGGCCGCGCCGACCGTCATGCGGGTCATGGTGCGGTAGCGGGCGGCCAGTTCCGGGGGTGCGAGTTCGCCGCCTGCGCGGTACCACTGAGCCACCGCAGTGCACATCGTGACGATCGCCCGGCTGACCTCGCGCGGGTACGCCGTCGTGAACGCCCCTCGCGCCACGCCCTCCTCGATCACTGCGTCCATCAGCCGCTGCTGCCGGTCGCGGGCCTCGATGTAGGTGGTGCGGTCGTCGCCGAGCAGGCTGCGGATCTCACTCGCCGCGATGAACGCCAGGTCCCGCCGGTGAGCGTGGAACAGCACCAGGCATTCCACCAGCAGGTCCAGCCGCCGCCCGACGTCCGGCCCGGCCTCCTCCAGCGCCGCCGTGCTGCGCTCCCACAGCTCCGCCATCGCCCGGGTGACGATCCCGACCAGCAGCGCCTGCTTCGACGGGTAGTGGTGGTACACCCCCGGCACCGACAGGTCGGCCCGCGCGGCCACCTCCCGGATCGTGGTGCCGTGGTAGCCCTGCTCCACGAAGCAGGCCAGCGCGGCCCGCAGGATGGGCGGCAGGCCGCTGCTCGTGTAGAGCCTCCAGTCCGCCGCGGCGCCGGCGTCGTCATCGCCGGTCACGGCAGCTCCGCCGGTCGCGGTGTCGGCTTTGGTCACTGCTCTCCTCGCCCACGTGCGCTCGCGTCAGTGCGTCAGTTCGGTACGTCAGTATGCATTGCCGCCCCGCCCGCTCCGCCGGGTGATCGCGGCGCGACCCCTTGACACGCTGCCGCGCCCTGTAGATCCTCACCTACAATACCGAGCGAGCGATCGGTCGGTGCATTGTCCAGTGTACCCGGAGCCGCCGGAGCGGGTGGAGGGAGCGGGAGATGTCGGTGCCCGAGGCGCGTCCGTGGCGGGAGCTGTACCCGGCCGCGGTCCCGACGGAGATGACGGTCGGCCACGGCTCCCTGGTGGCCGCGTGGCGGGCCCGGGTGGCGCGCGCCCCCGACGCCGTCGCCCTGCGCTACTTCGACGGCGCGCTGACGGCCGAGGAGGTGGACGCCGCCTCCGACGCGCTGGCCGCCGCCTTCGCCGCCCGTGGCACCCGGCGCGGCGACCGGGTCGGCGTCTATCTGCAGAACATCCCGCAGTACGCCCTGGTGCTGCTGGCCCTGTGGAAGCTGGGCGCCGCCGCGCTCCTCCTCAACCCGATGTACCGCCGCCACGAGCTGCGCCGCCTGATCGACGATGCCGGGGCCGTCGGCATCGTCTGTGCGGACACCGACGTCGAGGAGACCCGCGAGACCCTCGCCGGCAGCCCGGTGCGCTGGATGATCAGCACATCGGCGCTGGACTTCCAGACCCGCGACGACCCGCGCGTCTTCCCCTCGACCGAGCGCCCCGCTCCCGCCCCCGACGGCGACCTCGCCGCCCTGCTCCGCGCGTTCGCTGGTCGCCGCCCCGAGCCGGTGGACCTCACCCGTGACGACGTGGCCCTGCTGACGTACACCTCCGGCACCACCGGCCCGCCCAAGGGTGCCATGAACACCCACGGCAACGTCCTCAACGTGGCGCTCACCAACGCCGCCTGGGTCGATCTGGCCGACGGCGACGTGGTGTACGCGCTGGCCCCGCTCTTCCACATCACGGGGGCGGTGGTGAACGCGGCCATCTCACTGATCACCCGGACCACCCTGGTCTTCACCGGCCGCTTCCACCCCGAGGTGGCGCTGGACGCGCTCGCCGAGCACCGGGTCACCTTCATGGTCGGCTCGATCACCGCGTACAACGCGCTGTATGCGGTGGAGCACGCCGGGCCGGAGCACTTCGCCACCGCCAAGCACTTCTTCTCGGGCGGCGCCCCCATCCCGCCCGCCACCGTCGAACGGTTCCGGGACCGATTCGGCGTCTACATCCACAACGTCTACGGCATGACCGAGACCAGCTCCGCCGTCATCGCTGTGCCGCCCGGCGCCACCGCGCCGGTGCACCAGGCCGGCGGCACCCTCTCCATCGGCGTCCCGCTGCCCAACCTCACCGCCCGCGTCGTCGACGCGGGTGGCAATCCGCTGCCCCCCGGCGAGCAGGGTGAGCTCGAACTGAGCGGCCCACAGGTGGTGCCCGGCTACTGGCGGCAGCCCGCCGCCACCGAGCAGACCATGCCCGGCGGCCGGCTGCGCACCGGTGACGGCGCGATCATCGACGAGCGGGGGTGGGTCTTTCTCGTCGACCGGCTCAAGGACCAGATCAATGCCTCCGGTTACAAGGTCTGGCCGCGCGAGGTCGAGGACGCCCTCTACGAGCACCCGGCGGTGCACGAGGCCGCCGTGGTCGGGCAGCCGGACGACTACCGTGGCGAGACCGTCGTCGCGTACGTCTCGCTCAAGGCCGGTGCCACTGCCACCCCGGATGAGCTGATCGCCTTCACCCGCGACCGGCTGGCCGCGTACAAGCGCCCCACCGAGGTGCACATCCGTGCCGACCTCCCCAAGACCCAGAGCGGCAAGATCCGCCGCGCCGAACTGCGCCGGGCGGGCCGTGACCTCCCGGCCACCACGACGAAAGGCTGACCGGTGCGGCACCACCACACCGACCAAGACCAGGACACGGGGCAGGCACAGCGCCGCCTCGCCGGGCGCACCGCCGTCGTGACCGGCGCCAGCCGCGGCATCGGCCTCGCCATCGCCGAACGCCTGGTGGCCGAGGGCGCGCGGGTGTGCATCACCGCCCGCAAGCCCGAGCCGCTGCGCGAGGCCGCTGAGACGCTGCCCGCCGCCAGCGTGCTCACCGTGGCCGGCAAGGCGGACGACCCCGGGCACCGCGCCGAGGTCCTCGACACCGTGGCGCGGGAGTTCGGCGGCCTCGACATCCTGGTCAACAACGCCGGCATCAACCCCGCGTACGGCCCCGTCAGCGAGATCGGCCTCGACGTCGCCCGCAAGGTGCTGGAGGTCAACGTCCTCGCCACGCTCGCCTGGGTGCAGGCCGCCCTCGCCCACCCGGAGCTGCGCTTCGCCGAGCGCCGTGGCACCGTCGTCAACCTCTCCTCCGTCACCGGCGACACCCCTGCCCCCGGCATCGGCCTGTACGGCGTGAGCAAGGCCGCCGTCTCCCACCTCACCCGCACCCTGGCCGCCGAACTCGGCCCGGACGTCCGCGTCAACGCCGTCGCCCCGGCCGTGGTCAAAACCCGCTTCGCCCAGGCGCTCTACCAGGGCAGGGAGGAGGAGGTCGCCGCCGGCTACCCGATGCGGCGGCTCGGCGCCCCCGCCGACGTGGCCTCCGCCGTCGCCTATCTCGTCTCCGACGACGCCTCCTGGGTCACCGGCCACGTCCTCACCGTCGACGGCGGCCTCGCGGTCGCCGGCGGCACCGCCTGACTTGTGGCACCCGACCAGAGAAAGGACCCCAGCATGCCCTCCAGCCACCTGCCGCCCGAGGTCGAGGAGCTGCGCGAGCGCACCCGCCGCTTCATCCGCGAGGCCGTCATCGACGCCGAGCCCGTCCCCGGAGAGCGCCTGGAGAAGGCCACCCGCGACCGGCTGCAGGCCGCCGCCAAAGAGGCCGGGGTCTTCGCCCCGCATGTGCCGACCGAGTACGGGGGCCAGGGCCTGCCCATCGAGCACTGGTCACCGATCCTGCAGGAGGCGGGCTACTCGCCCATCGGCCCCAGCGTGCTCAACTGCATGGCCCCCGACGAGGGCAACATGCACATGCTCCACCTCATCGCCACCGAGGAGCAGAAGAAGCGCTACCTCGCCCCGCTCGCCGCCGGCGAGATCCGCTCCTGCTTCGGCATGACCGAGCCGCACCCGGGCGCCGGCTCCGACCCGGCGGCGCTGCGCACCACCGCCGTACCGGCCGGGGGCGGCTGGGTGATCAACGGGCACAAGCGGTTCATCAGCGGGGCCATCCGGGCCAGCTTCTGCATCGTGATGGCCCGCACCGCCGCGGTCGGGGACGCGCCCGACGGCGCCACCATGTTCCTCGTCGACATGACCAACCCCGGCATCCGCGTCGGCGCCCCCATCCACACCGTCGACCGCTACATCGACGGCGGCCACCCGCACGTCCACCTGGAGGACTGCTTCGTTCCTGACGACGCCGTCCTCGGCGAGGTCGGCCAGGGTTTCCGGTACGCGCAGGTGCGGCTCGGACCGGCCCGGCTCACCCACTGCATGCGCTGGCTGGGGCTGGCCCGGCGCGCCCTCGACATCGCCCTCGACCGGGCCGAGCGGCGGGAGCTGTTCGGCGCTCCGATGGCCTCGCTCGGCCTGGCGCAGAACCTCATCGCCGAGTCCGTCATCGACATCGAGACCTCCGACGCGATCATCACCAAGACAGCCGCGCTGCTGGCGAGCGACCCCACGGCCGGCTCCGCGCTGTCCTCGGTCGCCAAGGTGCACTGCTCGGAGGCGATCTTCCGGGTCATCGACCGAGCGGTGCAGCTGTGCGGCGGCGACGGCGTCTCCGACGGGCTGCCGCTGGCCCAGTACCTCAACGAGGTTCGCCCGTTCCGCATCTACGACGGCTCCACCGAGACTCACAAGTGGGCCATCGCCCGCCGCGCCGCCAAGCGGCGCCGCGCCGAGGTAGAGGCCGGAGAACGCTACCGGGGCACCGCCGTCGTCCGGGACGAGGACGCCTGATGCACACCATCCCTGACGGCATCGAGGTCGTCGCCGACCGGGCAGCCGCTGACCGGCTGGCCTCCCCGCCGCTGCTCATCGTCGACGAGGTCACCGACTTCCTCGACAAGCACGGCATCGGCCGCGGCCCCCTCACCTGGCGGCGCATCGGCGACGGGCACTCCAACGTCACGTATCTGATCCGGCGCGGCGACGCCTCCGTCGTACTGCGCCGCGGGCCACGCCCGCCGCTGCCCAAGTCCACCCACGACATGGTCCGCGAGGCCCGCATCCAGGAGGCCCTGCGCGGCCACGGAGCGCCGGTGCCGGAGATCCTCGCCGTCTGCGAGGACTACTCGGTGCTCGGAGTGCCCTTCTATCTGATGGAACATCTTGACGGCACCGTCATCACCAACGCCGTCCCCGCCCACCTCGACACCCCCAAGCGGCGCCGGGCCACCGGCCTGGCGGTCGTCGACACCCTCGTCGACCTGCACCGCATCGACGTGACCCGGGGCGAACTCGCCGCCTTCGGGCGGCCCGAGGGCTATCTGGCCCGGCAGGTGGAGCGCTTCGCGGGCCTGTGGGAGGTCAACACCACCCGCAACCTGCCGGCAGTGGCCCGGCTCGCCGACTGGCTCGGGCGCAACCTGCCGGGCAGCCAGGCCGCCGCGGTGGTGCACGGCGACTACCGCATGGGCAACCTGATGTTCGCGCCCGACGGCGCGCCCCGGCTGCTGGCCGTCCTCGACTGGGAGATGGCCACACTCGGCGACCCGCTGGCCGACCTCGGCTATCTCACCGCCACGTACGCCGAGGCGGGGCAGCCCGTCACCCCGCTCGAACTCACCCCAGTCACGCGTGAGGAGGGCTACCCGACCCGCGCCGAGCTGGCCCGGCGCTACCACGCCCGCATGGACCACCTCGACCTCACCCCCCTCCCCTGGTACCAGACGCTCGCGCTGTGGAAGGCGGCGATCTTCTGCGAGGCCATCTACACACGGTGGCTGCGCGGGGAGCGCCCGCACGACCGCACCTTCGGGCCGTCGCTGGAGGCGGGGGTGCCCCATCTACTGGAGACGGCCGCCGCCCACGCCGCCCGCTGACCGCGGCGCCCCTCACGCCGCGCCTCACCCCCCGGTCCCCTGTAACGCACCGCCCTTCCCCTGCCCGTTGAGAGCAAAGGAGCTCCCGTGAGCGACGCACAGACAAGGCTCGGAACACCGCCCCAATCCAGAGCCCAGACCGGACTCTCCCTGCGCGCCAAGCGCAAGTCCCTCATCGCCAGCACGGTCGGCAACGTCCTCGAGTGGTACGAGTGGAGCGCCTACGCCGTCTTCACGCCGTTCATCGCCGCCGCCATGTTCAACTCCGACGACTCGGTGTCGGCGCTGCTGTCCACCCTCGCGGTCTTCGCGGTCGGCTTCCTCATGCGGCCGCTCGGCGGCGTCGTCTTCGGCCGCGTCGCCGACCGGCGCGGGCGCAAGTTCGTGCTGGTCACCACCATGCTGATGATGGCCGGCGGCAGCCTCGTCATCGGCTTCCTGCCGTCGTACGCCTCCATCGGCGCCTGGGCCTCGCTGATCCTGCTGCTGGCCCGGGTGGTGCAGGGGTTCGCGCACGGCGGCGAGTCCGCCACCGCCAACACCTATGTGGCGGAGATCGCGCCCAGCCACCGGCGCGGCATGTGGGGCAGCATCGTCTTCGTCGCCATCTTCGGCGGCTCCGTTGTCGCCTACACCGTGGGCGGCGTGGTCACCTCCACGCTGGCGGAGAGCGCGGTCACCGACTGGGGCTGGCGCATCCCGTTCTTCCTCGGCGCGCTCCTCGCGCTGGCGGCGCTGTATCTGCGGCGCGGCATGGACGAGAGCGAGGTGTTCGCGGACGAGCAGTCGGGTGCGCAGGACGCCGACCGGCCGGTCTCCCGCAAGCAGGTGACCCGATCGGTGCTGCTCGTCATCCTGATGACCTCCGGCATCACCTCGGCCCACTACACCTGGACCTCGTACGTCTCCACCTACGCCATCACCCAGCAGGGCATGGACGCCGACGTCGCCTACTGGTGCTCGGTCGCGGCCCAGTGCATCGCGCTGGCGTCGCTGCCGCTGTGGGGATACGTCTCCGACCAGGTCGGCCGCCGGCCGATGATGATCACCTTCGCGGTGTTGATGACGGTGCTGCACATGCCGCTCACCGGGATGATCGGCTCGGCGGGCTGGACGCTCTTCGTCGCCGCCACGGTGGCGCTCGTCGTCGTGGCCATCCCGGGCGCACTGCTGTCGGCCACCATGTCGGAGACCTTCCCGACGAAGGTGCGCACCCAGGGCATCGGCTTCGCCTACTCCATCTCCGTCGCCCTCTTCGGCGGCACCGCCCCGTACCTCAACCAGCTCTTCATCGACCTGAAGATGGCGCAACTGTCCGAGATCTACATCATGGTGCTGTGCGTCTGCACCGGCATCGCCGTCTACCTGATGAAGGAAACCAAGGGCATCGAGCTGAAGGACGCCTGAGGCGCGCCCCACGGCGGCGGCCGGCCGGTACCCGGGCGCCGGTAGATTGCGGCGCATCGAGTTCGACCCAGACCGGCTCGTCCGAGCCTCGTTCCACCGGCTGTTCACCGCCACCGTCGTGCCCCGGGCCCATCACGTGGGTCTCCACGGTCGCCGGACGGTCGACGGGCGTTGTCAACTTGTTGAGTCCGTGGTTGCTTGATGCTGTGTCAGGGCGTGGTGGGCCTGGGGCGGCGCCCTGGGGCCGCGGCGGCCAGGCCGGTGGCCCCGAGCTTGTCCACCAGTGCCGGCTGTGGCTGTCCACGGCGACGTTGCGGTTCCTGACCGGCCTGCTGCGGGCGCATCTGAAGCGGATCACGTCGCGGTGGCGGGCGCTGCCGGCCGGGAGGATCGAGGTGATCGTGCTGGCCGCGCCGCGGCATGACCAGCGCCTCGCCGATCTCGCCGGCGGCAACAGCGTCTCGCGCACCACCGTGGATCGGTGGCTGAAGGAGATGATCGGGCTCTTGGCCGCGCGGGCTCCCAGGCTGGAGCAGGTCCTGGCGCGAATCGCCCGTTCGGGTGGCAGCGTTGTGCTGCTCGACGGGTCGCTGATACCCACGCAGCGCCGTGCGGGCATCCCGGCTGGTGTGGGCGCTGGTGGTCCTCAACCAGCACGAGATCGCCCGCTGACAGACGGTCTTCACCACAGACAAGCGCCGACGACCAGCACGAGCACCGCCTCACCCGCCCACGCCACCCCCGTGGCCTGCACGTTCAGGTTGAACACAGCTCAGTGGTGATGGCTTTGTCCCCGCTCGCACGCCTGGGACGGGAGCTTCCGGCCCCGCCCGACGCGCGCCGCCCAGAACGCGGTCTCAACGCTGTACGCTCCCACCTCGCTCGCATGCCGCTCGTATTCGAGCAGCTCGACCATGAGAGCAACCAATCGGCGCTCTGCGAAGGCAAGTTCCGCCTCGTCATGGATGCCATGGCTCAGCGAGGCGACCCGGTCGGCACGACGCCGAGTTTCGCGAGGGGGCCGTGCGGTTCGTCACCGAGACCGGAAAACCGATTGCTGAGGTCCCGCGGGACTTGGGGGTGAAGGAGGCCGCCTTGGGCAGCTGAGTCGCCCGCTCCCGCAGGGCCGGAGGGGAGGGCCGGTGACTCAGGTGAGGGACGCGGCCGCCTCTGCCTCCCGCTGGGCGCGCCAGACCGACAGCGGGCGGAAGTTCCAGCGCGGGGGCTCGTCCGGCAGGGCGACCTCGGTCTCGGCCTGGACTCCGCAGCCGGGGCAGAAGTACTGCCGGTAGTACAGGTCGGCCCGCTCGCGGATGGGGCTGTGGATGGCGCCCGGGCCGATCTCGGCCTGCCGGAAGGCGGCGTGCCACTTCCAGTTGTCCCGCGCGTCGCAGAACACGTGCCCGCAGGTGCGGCACTGGACGCCGTTCTCCGCCACCTCCAGGTATTCGCCCAGCACTTGGGGCGTTTCGCGGTCCGCCGAGCCGCCCGGGGCGGGCGGGTTCTGCGCCCGCAGTGCGGGCAGTGCCTCGGCGGTGACCGGGAGGGCGGCGCGCTGCCGCTTCAACTCCATGCGGCGGCGGACGGTGGCCGCAGTGTCCGGGGCGCCGCCGGGGGCGAGCACCGCGCCGTAGGCGTCGCGGGCGGTTGCGGGGGAGACGAACCCGCGGCGCAGGTCCTCCGCGACCTCCTCCACCGGCCGGTCCAGCGGATCGCCGTAGCCCGGTCCTCCGGTGGCCCGCATGTAGTAACCGTCATCCGCGTGGATGACCAGGCCCTTGGCACGGGTCGGGGTGTGCTCGGCCCGCTCCGCGTACGCGCGCACGGGCAGCGGCTCGCCACGGCGCCACCGGTCGCGGACGTCACCGAGGATGCCGCGGGCGAACCGCAACGAGGACCCGGCACCGGACTGGCCGCCGGAGACGGCCGAGGAGGGGGTGCTGAGTCGGTTGTGGAAGACCACGGTGTCCCACTTCGGGGTGTCCCACGGCACGCACAGCGATTCCAGGGCGAGCCCGCCACGGTGGCGTCCGGCGCCCCCGGTGTCCGGGGCGAAGGCCCGCTGCAGGAACAGGACCGGGCTCTGCAACTCGTAGTCCTCGATGTTCGCGGTGAACGAGCCGACAGTCTGCACGCCCATCATCGCCGGCTCCCCGTCGCGGAACGGCATCGCCGAGGCCCCTCCGGAACCGGCGGTGAAAACGTTGAAGAACCACGGTTCGCCGTACTGGTTGGTGCAGTGCAGCCAGGCGAACGTCCAGCTGCCCCACGGCCCGGTCCGCCGCTGCTGGTGCTCTTCGTGCCCGGCGATCATGTAGTTGAGCGCCTCCAGGATGGCGTCGGTGCCGAACCAGGCGCCGTAGATCGTCGCTCCGGAGATCGGGGCGGGCTTGATCGCGTTGACCAGGGTCCCGCGTGGGGACTCGATCGTCACCGGGTGCATCAGGCCCTCGTTGAACGGGATGTCGGGGGCCAGTACGGTCGCAAGCGCGGCGACCACGTTGCCGGTGGAGCCGACCTCAGCGCTGTTGAGGATGCCGGGGGCCTGCGAATCGGTGCCGGTGTAGTCGAACGTGATCCGCTCGCCCTCCTTCACCACCTGCATCCGGATCGTGTAGACCCGGTCCTCGACGCCGTCGTGCTCCATGTGCGCCGCGCCCTCGTACACGCCGTCGGGGAGGGCGGCGAGGCGCTCACGCATCGCGTTGTCCGACTGCTGGATCTGCCCGGCGTGCACCGCGCGGACCCGGGCGGCACCGTGCTGGGCGAACAGGGCCTCCATCCGCTCCCGGCCGATCCACGTGGCGCCCATCAGCGCCTTGAGGTCGATCCCGGTCCGCTCGGGCAGCCGGACGTTGGTGAGGAACGCATCGACGAGGTCACCGCGGTATTCGCCGCGTTCGTAGAACTTCACCGGGGTGAAGCGGATGTTCTCCCCGAAGCACTCCATCGGCTCCACGGAGAACCCGCCGGGCACGGCGCCGCCGACGTCCGTGACGTGCGCGGACACCCCGACCCAGGCCGACAGCTCGCCGTCGGTGAAGACCGGGGCCACCACGACCACGTCGGAGGAGTGCAGCCCGCCGCCGCCGTAGGGGTCGTTGCAGAAGATCATGTCGCCGGGGTGGATGTCGTCGCCGTAGCGGCGCAGCGACGCACGGACGGTGTTGGAGACCGCGTAGCCCATCTGCAGGGACCAGGCGATGCTGGTAAGGATGTTGCCCTCGGCGTCCAGGCAGCCGCAGGCGAAGTCGGACGCGCCGACGAACAGCGGCGAGCCGGAGAGGTTGACCACCGCGCGGCCCATCTCGCGGTTCAGGGTGAGCTCGTAGTTGTAGATGATCTGCGACAGGACCGGGTCCCAGTCCCCGGAGACGCCGGTGCCCCGGCTGCCACTGCTTTCGGTGGTGGTACGGGCGGTGGAGATCGTCATGGGTCAGTCCTCCCGCTTGTCCTGCGACTGCTTCGGTCCGGCCTGCTCGAGAACGACGTTGCCGTAGGCGTCGACGGCGGCGGTGAATCCGGTCGGGACCAGGACGTTGGTGTCCGGATACTCGATCAGCGCCGGCTCCTCGGCCCGGGCTCCCGGGGTGGAGGCGGTGCCGTCGTAGACGGCGATCTCTGACAGCTCCGCGCTGCCGAGGTCCGCGGCCGCAAGCCGGGAACCCTTGCGGGCGAAGCCGCCGCTGGTGCCGTTGCCCGGCGCCGCGGCGGCAGGGCGGCGGATCCGGCCGATGCCGGTGACGCTGTAGTTCTTCAGCGTGTAGCCGCTTTCCGGGGAAGCGGCGCCGGGACCGTAGACGGCGCGGTACCGCTCGTCGAACTCAGCGACCAAGGCGGCGATGTCGTCGTGGCCGAGCGGGCGGGCCGGGGCGTCGATCTGGAAGTTGAGGATCTGCCCGAGATAGGACATCTCCAGCCCGTACTGCACGATCCGGTCCGCCTCCGGGACATCGTGCTGGGCCAGGTCCGCGCGGGCCCGGCCGTCCAGCTCGGCCAGGATGCCGTTGACGCTCTTGAGCGCCTCGTCGACCAGCACGCCCCCGGCGGCCACCGGGACCGTGGCCGTCTTGGTGTAGCTGTAGACCAGGTCGCTGCTGATCAGCCCGGCCGCAGAGAAGACGGACGCCATCGTCGGTACGATGACCTTGCGGATGCCCAGGTCGGCGGCGACGGCGGCGCAGTGCAGGCCGCCCGCTCCGCCGAAGGACACCAGCGCGAAGTTGCGCGGGTCCAGGCCGGCGAAGACGGTGCGCAGCCGGATGGCGTCGGCCATCACGGAGTTGACGACCCGGAACATGCCGTGCGCGGTGGCGACCTGGGACAGCCCGGCCCCCTCGCCGAGCTCGGCGACCGCCCGCTCGGCCGAGGCGCGGTCCAGGGCGACGCGGCCGCCGAGGAAGTAGCCGGGGTCGATCAGGCCCAGCACCACATTGGCGTCGGTCACCGACGCCTCCGTGCCGCCTGCCCCGTAGCACGCCGGGCCCGGGACGGCGCCCGCGCTGCGCGGCCCGGTCCGCAGCGCACCATCCACGCCCACCCAGCCGAGCGAGCCGCCCCCCGCCCCGACGGACGTGACATCGATCATCGGGATGGCCAGAGCCTGCCGGTCGAGCCGCTGCAGGGAGGTGGTCTGGATCCGGCCCTGGTGGATGAGGGCGACGTCGGTGCTGGTGCCGCCCATGTCGAAGGTGATGAGGTTCTGCTCTCCGAGCCGCTCGCCCAGGTGGTGGGCAGCGACAACTCCTGCCGCCGGCCCGGAGTACACCGTCTGAGCGGCGGCGGTGACCGCGCCGGCAATGCTGGCGGCACCGCCGTCGGACTTCATCAGCAGGATGGGGTGGCCGAGCCCGCCGTCGCGCAGATCCTGGTCGAGCCGCTCGGCGTAGCGCTTGAGGGCCGGGCCCGCGTAGGCGTTGATCGCGGTGGTGCTGGTGCGCTCGTACTCGCCGAGGATGGGGCAGGACTCCGCCGAGATGGACACATACGCGTCCGGGGCCATCGCCAGGATGAGCTCCTTGGCCCGCCGCTCGTGCTCCGCGTTGCGGAAGGACCACAGGAAGCAGACGGCGAACGAGCGGACGCCCTGGTCCAGGAGGTGCTGGACCCCCTGCTTGAGGTCGTCCTCGTTGAGCGGGGCCACTACCCGGCCCGCGTAGTCGACCCGCTCGGTGACCTCGACGGTATCGCTGGCAGCGACCAGCGGCACCGGGTGGGTGACCTTGGACGGATCCTGCTCCTGGCCGCGGTACTGCCGGGCCAGGGGGTAGGTGTCGGCGAAGCCGCGGGTGGTCACCAGCCCGACCCGCTCGCCGGTGCGGGTCAGCACCACGTTGGTGGTGACGGTGGTGCCGTGGACGAAGTGGCCGGTCGCCTCGAGCAGTTCCCCGCGGCTCATCTCCAGGTCGGCGGCGGCCAGCTCCAGCGCGGCGAGTACGCCCGCGCCGAAGTCCGGCGGCGTGCTCGAGGCCTTCCAGGTTCGCCTGGACCCCGTGTCGTCCTCGAGGACGAGGTCGGTGAACGTCCCTCCGATATCCACTCCGATACGCATATACGGCTCTCCCTGACGGTCGGTTCGGACCATGGACCAGACGTCGTACAAGAACCCAGGCAGCCCCACCGCTTCCCGGCAGGCCAGGCCACCGGGCTCCGTGACACCCCTATAACTGGCTGGCATCATTGACGTTTATCGTCGATAATCAGAAATCGCCCACGAGGCGCCCGAGACACCCGCGCGGTGGCGCCGGGGACCGCGGCGCGGAGCACCAGGGCACAGGCCCCGGTCAGGACTGCGTGCGCGGACCGAACCCCGCGGTCATCCCGCCGTCGACCGTGAAGTCCCCACCGGTCAGGTAGGTGCTGCCGTCGCTGGCCAGGTAAACCGCGAGATCGGCGACCTCAACGGGCGTGCCGATCCGCTGCAGAGGCAGGAAGTCGTAGAAGTCGTCGCTCCTGCCCGGCCCGGCCACCGCGTGCAGCATCGGCGAATCGATATAGCCGGGATGGATCGCGTTCACCCGGATCCCGTACCGCCCCAACTCCAGCGCCGCGCTCTTGGAAAGCCCCCGCAGCCCCCACTTCGATGCGCTGTAGGCGCTCGCACCCCGCCCGCCGACGAGAGCCAGCACCGAGCAGATGTTCACGATCGAGCCGCCGCCCGCCGCCCGCATCGGCTCGGTGACCGCCCGTATCCCGAGGAGGGCGCCGACCAGGTTCACCTGCAGCATCCTGGCGAAGTCGTCAGCCGACTCGGACTCGATCCCCCGCTGCCAGTGCACGCCGGCGTTGTTGACCAGGATCCGCAGCGGTGGCCATCCGGAGTCCAGGGTCCCGATCGCGGACGCCCAGTCCTTCTCGACGCCCACGTCAAGCCGGACGAAGCGCGCCCGCTCCCCCAGTTCACGGGCCAACTCCCGTCCCTTGTCCTCCAGCACGTCGGCGATCAGGACATGGGCGCCGGCCTCGACGAACCGCCGGACCTCGGCCTCCCCCTGCCCCTGGGCGCCTCCCGTGATGAGCGCTGTCCGCCCGTCCAACCTGTGCATGCTGTGTCCCTCCACGTTCGGAATCCTGGTTCTCCTCGTTCCACGCCGACGGAACAGCGGCCCCGGGGGCCGTCAGCGCCGGGGCGCGATGTCCGCCCGGCTCAGCTCGCCCACCCGGGCCCTCCCCATCATCGTCATGCCGCGGACCATCTCCTCCCTGAAGATCCGCAGCACGTCGGCGACCCCCTCGGCGCCCCCGCCGGCCAGCCCGTAGACGAGAGGACGGCCGACCAGGCAGGCGTCCGCACCGAGCGCGAGGGCGATGATGACGTCCGAGCCGGTCCTGATCCCGCCGTCGACCAGCACCTCAGCCCGGTCCCCGATCCGCTCGGCGATCGCGGGCAGGGCCCGCAGGGTGGGCTGCACCGCATTCAGCTGGCGCCCGCCGTGGTTGGACACAACGACGCCGTCCGCGCCCAGGTCCACGACTCGCTGGGCGTCGTCGGGGTGCATGACCCCCTTGACCAGCAGCGGCCCTGTCCAGCGCGACCGGATCCACTCCAGGTCGGCCCAGCCGATGTCCGCGGTGAGGTTGGCCGACTGGATCTCGACGGATTCGAAGCCGCCCCGGCTCCCGGAGTCCGGTTCGAGGTTGCGCAGCGTTGTACGCCGGTGTCGCAGGTAGCCGTAGGTCCAGCGCGGCCGGGTCGCGGCGTTCAGGACCCGGGCCGGGGTGAGCGTCGGCGGGAGCGCCATTCCCGTGCGCCGCTCCCGGAGCCGGTTGCCGTAGACGGGTACGTCGACGGTCACGAACAGCGCGGCGAAGCCGCTGTCTTGGGCCCGGTCCATCAGCGACGCCATCAGGCCGCGGTCCCGCCACGGATACAGCTGGAACCAGTGATGTTCGGCGGTCCCCTGCGCGACCTCTTCGATCGAATACGCTGACGCGCTGCTGAGCACCAGCCGCGTCCCGGCGTCTTCGGCCGCCTTTGCCGCGCCGAGGTCGCCGTGCCAGTGGGCGGCGCCCGCGAGGCCGGTGGGCGCGAGGACGACGGGCAGGTCGAGCGAGGTGCCCGCGACCTTCACCCTGAGGTCGACGTCCGAGGTCGTGGTGAGCACCCGCTGGTGCAGGTACCACTCCTCGTAGGCCGCCCGGTTCTCGCGCAGCGTCCGCTCGTCGTCGGCACCGTTCTCGATGTACGCCCACACCATCTCGGGAACCCGGCCGCGCGCCCGCTTCCGCCAGCCCTCCACACTCAGCGGCGCGGTGCGCCCGGCGAGCCGGAATCGGAATTTCTTGGCCATGTCCGCCGCACCCCCGCCGTCAGGTCTGCTGCCACCTCAGCAGCCACCGCTCCAGCAGTGTGAACAGCCAGTTCATGACGATCGCGACGGCCATCAGCTCAACCAGGATCGCGAAGACCGTGTTGATCTGGTATGAGGACGAGTACAGCACGATGTCCTGCCCCAGGCCGCCGGTGGCCGCGACCATCTCGGACGCCACGACACCCAGCAGGGCGTACGTGAAGGTCAGCCGGAGCCCTGCCATCATCGTCGGCACTGCCGACGGCAGCACCACCTTGAGCAGCAGTGTGGACCGCTTGAGACCGACCACGCGCGCCATGGTCATCAGGTCCGCGTCCACCGACCGCACCGCGGAGCGTGCGTTCTCGGCCAGGATGAAGAACACGATGCTGACCGCCAGGACCACCTTCGCGGTGAGGGTCAGCCCGAACCAGGCGATGAACAACGGCGCGAGAGCGATACGGGGAATGCTGTTGACCGGCGCCAGGAACGGGCCGACGATCGCGTTCAGCGTGGGGCTCAGCCCCAGGACGAGGCCGGCGACCGTACCCGACACCGAACCGATCACAAACGAGACAGCAACCGCCGCACCGGTGTCCTTCAGCGACGTCAGGGCCTTCTCCGACGGCAGGTAGTCCACCACCGCCTGCCAGACGCCGCTGGGCCGCCCGAAGAGCGTCTCGTCGACCCAGCCCTGGCGGGACGCGGTCTCCCACAGGGCCAGGAAGCCGACGCACAGCAGCATCCGCGCGGCGTAGATGAACGCCTTCGACTGCACCAGCCCGGGACGCTTGGAAGTCTTCTTCTCGGCCGGGCCCGCGACCGTCGCGGCCGGCCTCTCGGTGGTCATGGTCATGGTCACGGTCAGGCCCTTCAGCTCGCGACCTGGCCGGCCCGGTCGCCTATGGCGCCCTCGAGCCGCTCGAACAGGTCATGGGTAGTGCGCTTGAACTCATCCGTGAACTGAATCTCACTCAAATGCTCAGCGCGCGGGCGGGGCAGGTCGATGACGCGGTCCTCGGCGATTCGGCCCGGGTTCGGCAGCATGACGATCACCCGGTCGGCCAGCAGCACGGCCTCCTGGAGGTCATGCGTGACGAAGATGACCGTCTTGCGCTTGTCGCTGCCCTGGTGCTGCTCCCAGATCCGCAGGAACTCCGCCTGCAGGGTGAGCTTGGTTCGGGCATCCAGCGCGGCGAACGGCTCGTCCATGAGCAGGATCGAGGGGTCCGCGGCCAGCGTCCGGGCCAGCGCGACCCGCTGCCGCATGCCCTGCGAGAGCTGCAGCCGGTACTGGGACTCGCGGCCCTTGAGCCCGACCAGGTCGAGCATCTCCCGGGCCCGGTCCTCGCGCTTCTTGCGGTCCCAGCCGCGGGTCTCCAGCGGCAGCTCGACGTTTTTACGAGCACTGCGCCACGGCAACAGCGCATCCCGGGCGAACATGTAGCCGATGTCCATGTTCGGCAGCTCCGGCGTCCTGCCCGCCAGGCTGACCTCACCTCGCGTGGGGGCCACCAGGCCTGCGAGCATGTTGAGCAACGTCGTCTTGCCGCAGCCACTCGCGCCCACGAGCGCGACGAACTGGCCGGCCTGGATCTCGATGTCAATGCCCTGGAGTGCCATGAGCTCGCGGCTGCCTGTGGCCGAGCCGTTCGCGGCCCGCTGCCCCTGCAGCCGGAACACCTGGCTGACGTCCTTGAAGGAGATCAGCGGTGAAGTTCCGGGTGCGGCGGTGGGTTCGACCGTCATGGTCGACCTCCGTTCAGTCTTGGCTGCAATCGTCATACCGGTGGGCCCTTCGGCGCGGCCCGGCGCCGCACCCGCCTGCCCGTCAGCCCTTGGGTTCCACCACCAGGGACTCGTAGGTCGGGTCGGGCTGGGCCTTGAGGATGCCGAGCTCGACGTAGGCGTCGAGGGTCTTCTCGAGCCTGCCCTTGTCCAGCTTGGTGGTGTAGTCGCCGTATGCCTGCTCGATAGTGAGCTTGGCGACCGGCGGTGTCACACCGGCGTCCTTGACCAGCATGTTCTGGCTGGCCTCGGCGTTGGCCGGGTCCTTGATGAAGGCCAGCGCCTCGCCGATGGCGTCGCAGAAGGCCCGGGCTGCCTCGGGCCGCTCCTCCAGGAACGTGGTCGGGGCCACCCAGGCGCTGCCGTAGTAGTCCTTGTAGGCCGACGGGCCGTCCGGCATGTAGAGCAGTTCCTTGCCGGACCCGGCATCCTCGATGAACTGCGTGCCAGTCGGGTTGACCTGGGCCACATCGACGCTGCCGTTGCCGAGTGCCGCGATCGCGGCGCTGCTGCCGCCGCCGAGGTTCACGTACGTGACGTCCTTGACGCCCGCCTCTTCGAGCGCCGCGGCGAAGATCAGCTGGAGACCCGATCCGACGGGCGTCTGGATGCCGATCTTCTTGCCCTCCAGGGCCTTCAGCACCTCCTGCCAGGAGGCGCCCTCCTTCACCGAGGGCAGGTCGGAACCCTTGGGCGCCATCAGGGTGGTCTGCAGGACGTCGATGCCGCCGCAGAAGAAGGCGCCCTTGGAGCCGGCCTGCCAGCCCTGGGCTAGCGTGCCGACCGTCACTTGCCCGACGTCCGACTTGGTCGCCTCAAGCCCCTGCATGCCCTGCAGATTGGCCGGCTGCTCGGTGACCTCCAGCTCGATGCCGCGATCCTCGAAGTAGCCCTCCTGCTCGGCGATCTTCACCGGTAGCCGGTAGGACTGGGCCGGGAACATCATCACGCGGACGGTCTCCGCGCCCCGGCCGTCGGCCGACACCTGAGCGCCGCCGCCCCCGTCGTCGCCGCATGCGGCAAGCGCGGCAGTCGCCAGCACGCCGGCCGACGCGAGAGCGACGCGGGATCGGAACTTCCTACGCACTGCGAACCTCCACT
Source organism: Streptomyces sp. NPDC059866 (assembly GCF_042731325.1). Classification (NCBI taxonomy): domain Bacteria; kingdom Bacillati; phylum Actinomycetota; class Actinomycetes; order Kitasatosporales; family Streptomycetaceae; genus Streptomyces; species Streptomyces sp. NPDC059866. Next base: position 26,491 of record NZ_JBHWJT010000029.1, read on the forward strand.
CGGTGCCCGCGGACCGTGATCGATTGATGACCTACAATTTCACGTTCAACGGAAGATAACAATACTCATGCGCCCAACTCCTGCGCGACGGTGTAGGCCAGCGTCAGACCGCGGCTCAGAGCGAACCCACTGTTGTACCCGCTGCCCGCGGCAGTCAGAGCGGCGACCGATCCCACTGCGTGCAACCCGGGAATGATGTCCCCCTGTTCGTCCAACACATGGCCGGTCTCGTCGATGCGCACCCCGCTGGACCCGATGCCGGTGCCGAGGAAGCGCAGCCGCAGCCCGTGGAACGGCGGCTCGCAGACGGGGCCGAGCACCGGGTTCGGGGTGTGGGCGGCGTCGCCGTAGAAGCGCAGGACGTAGTCCAGGGACCCGCGGTCGAAGTCGGGGTCCTCGCCGCGCTCGGCGTGCTCGCTGAACGAGGCGGCGGTCTTCTCCAACTGGACGCCGTCGATTCCCAGGGCCTGCCCCAGCTCGCGAAGGGTGGGAGCGGAGGTGACCGTGCCCTCCGGGTAGTCGCCGCCTGGCTGGACGGCGCCCAGGCCGTACTTGCGGTGGTGCTGCTCGTCCCAGACGAGGAAGAACGGCAGGTGCGGGTCGTCCGGGTCGAGGGCCTTGGCGACGATGTCGACCCAGTACGAGTCGTTGCAGAAGCGGCGTCCGGTGCGGTCCACGATGATGGCGTGGGGCTTGGCGAACTCCGGCCCGTAGGCGAAACCGGCCCCCAGCGCCGACTCCCAGCCGGGCAGCATCGGAACGCTGGTGGGCGGGATCTTCGCCACCGCGCCGCCGACGGAGCGAGCGAGCGTGATGCCGTCGCCGCGCAGACTGTCCGGCGCGATGCTGCCGAAGTCGTCGGGACCGAGCCCGAGCAACTCCCGGACCAGGCCGGGGTTCCAGTCGTAGCTGCTCGTGGCGAGCACCACATGGCCGTGCAGCTCCACCGGACCGTGCCCGCCCCGCGCCCGTACGCCGCTGACACGGCCCTCATCGTCTCGGAGCAGTCCGGTCACGGGATGGGAGGTGAGGATCTCGATCGACTTCTCCTGGAGCGCCCGGGCCAGGAAGCTCGCAAACACTCCGGTGCCGAATGTCAGGGGGTCGGGCTCGTCCCCGCCGGCCGGCCCGGCGGTCTGCGCCGCCTCGCGGGTGAGGCCGAAGCCCTGCGCCTCCTCGTCGCGGGCGCGGCGGTCGCCGCTGTCGTCGCCGCTGACCCTGCGGCCCTCGACGAACATCTCCGCGTATGTGGTCCCCACGGGGAAGTACGGGCTCACCCGGATGCGCTGCCGCCAGTCGCCGAGGGCCCGGCCGTCGATGACCTGGTTGGTGAGGTAGCGCCCGGCTCCGAGGGCGCCGTCCGCCTCGGCGTGGTAGTCGGCCAGGCCCGGGATCACCGTCCAGCGGATGGCGCCGATGTCCTCCCAGTAGCGCATCGCCTCGGGCGCCACGGTCAGCCAGTGGTCCATCGCGCGCGGGTCGAGCGCTTCCGGCGCGGCGTGCGCGATGTCGCGCACATACCGTTCGGTCAGTTCGCGGCTGTCGTCCTCGATGCCTTCGCGCCGGGCCACGTGGTTGTCGCCGACCCAGACCTGGCCGCCGGAGTAGGCCGCGGCCCCGCCCACGAGGCCGGCCGCTTCGAGGACGGTGACGGAGCACCCGCGCAGGGCCGCTCCAATGGCGGTCGCGATCCCGGAGAGGCCCGCGCCGACGACGATGACGTTCCTGCCGTCCGGGGTTGAAGGCATGCCGAAGTCTCCTGTTCGTTGAGAGAGTGACTGGCCGGGCTTACGGGGAGACCACAAGGGTGTCGTAGGACGGCTCCGGCTGGGCCTTGAGAATGCCGAGGTCGACATAGGTGTCGAACGTCCTCTCCAGCCTGGCCTTGTCGAGCTCGGTGGAGTGGTCGTCGTAGGTCTGCTCCACCACCAACTGGGCGACCTCCGGGGTCACCCCGGTGTCCTCGGCGAGGATCGACGCGCTGGCCTCGGTGTTGGCGGGGTCCTGGATGAACTCCAGGGCCTCCCCCATGACGTCGCAGAACGCCTTCGCCGCCTCGGGCCGCCCCTTGAGGAACTCCGTCGGCGCCACCCAGCCGCTGCCGTACAGGCTCTTGTACGTCTCGGGGCCGTCCGGCAGGTACACCAGCGGCTTGCCGGAGTCCGCGTCCAGCATGAACTGCGTTCCCGTCGGGGAGATCTGCGCCGCGTCGACGCTCCCGTTGCCGAGGGCGGCGACGACCGCGCTGGGGGCCGTGCCGATGTTCACATACGTCACGTCGGTGACCCCGGCCTCCTTGAGGGCGGCGGCGAAGAGCAGTTGCACGCCCGATCCGACCGGGGTCTGGATGCCGATCTTCTTGCCCTCCAGGGCCCTCAGCACCTCCTGCCAGGAGGCACCTTCGCCGGTGGAGGGGAGCTTGGAGTTCTTCGCCGCCATCAACGTGGTCTGGATGACGTCGAGAGCGCCGCAGAAGTACGCGCCCTCGGTTCCGGCCTGGTAGCCCTGGGCGAGCGTGCTCACCGAGACCTGGCCGATGTCGGAGCTGGTGGCCTCCAGGCCCTGCATCCCCTGCAGGTTGGTCGGCTGCTCGGTGATCTCCAGCTTGATGCCGCGCTTCTCGAAGAGGCCCTGCTCCTGCCCGACCAGCACCGGGAGCCGGTACGCCTGGGCGGGGAACATCATGACCTTCAGCGTCTCCTGGTTCCTGCCGTCCCCGGCCGATGCCGTCTGCGCGGTGTCGTCGCCACCGCCGCACGCGGCAACCGCGGCGACCAGCAGGCCGGCCGCGGCGAGGGCGATGCGGGACTGCGGCTTTCTGCGCACTGCGAACCTCCATGCTCCGTTCGAGTTCCACGTGATCCACATCACGTAACGTTCAGCATTTCACGTTGAACGGTAGATAACAACGCTTGGGGTAGCCGAACCGCCCCGGGACAGCAGCCGGGCAGGCCACTCCGCGGAGGGCCTGCCCGGTGTTCTCCCGTGCGACTGCGCGATTTCAGTGCAGGGTCCATCCGCCGTCGACCGGCAGAGTGATCCCGGTGATGTACGAGCCCGCGTCCGACGCGAGCAGCAGCAGCGCGCCGTAGAGCTCGTGCGTCTCCCCCACCCGGCCCAGCGGCGTGCGGGCCAGCACCTTGCTCGTGCCGACCTCGGTCTCCAGGAGCGGGCCGGTCAGCTCGGAGGCGAAGAAGCTCGGCGCGAGCGAGTTGACCCGGATCCCGTACCGGGCCGACCACTGCATGGCCAGGTCTCGGGTCATCCCGTTCATCCCGGCCTTGGAGGAGGAGTAGGCCACCTGCGGGATGTCCCCGCCGCCGATGCCCAGCGCAGACGATACGTTGACGATCGAACCGCCGTGCTTGGCCTTGATGCAGGCGCGGCCGAACGCCTGGGCCATGTAGTAGGCCCCGGTCAAGTTGATGCCGATGACACGGTTGAAGTCCGCCGGGTCCTCCTTGTGCGCGGGGGCGGCGTGGCCTACGCCCGCATTGTTCACCAGGACGTGCGCGCCGCCGAGTTGCTCGACCGCCGCGGCGACCAGGGCGTCGCAGTCCTCGGCCTTGGAGACATCGGTGGGGACGGCGATGCAGCGCCGGCCAGTCGCGCGGATCTTGTCCCTGACCTCTTCCAGGCGGCCGACGCGACGGGCGCCGAGCACCACGTCGGCACCGGCGTCGGCCAGCGCCTCGGCGAAGCCGACACCGAGGCCGGAGGATGCGCCGGTGACGATCGCGACCTTGCCGTCGAGCCTGAACTGGTCCAACACACTCATGCGTGCCTCGATTCTCTGCGCGTGGGGTGGGCTGACGGGCCGGTCACTCGCCCCGGAACTGCGGGGTGCGGCGCTCCTCGAACGCCTTGCGGCCCTCGGTGACGTCGTCCGAGGCGAAGATCGCGGGCATGAGGTTCTCGCCCTCGCGGTAGTGGCCGCCCGCGGGCTTGTTCAGCGTCCACTTGGTGGCGGCGACAGCCAGCGGGGCTCGCTTGGCCATCCGGGTGGCCAGCGCGGTGTACTCCTCGACCAGGGACTCGTGCGGGACGACCTTGTTGACGAAGCCGAACTCGCGGGCCTCCTCGGCGCTGAGGTCGTCGGAGGTGTAGGCCATCCACGCCACCCGGCGGCGGCCGATCATGTCGATGCCGCGGGTGATGGTCACCGCGGGCACCAGGCCGTGGTTCATCTCGCGCAGGCCGAAGCGGGCCTTGTCCGAGGCGATGACCAGATCGCAGGCGAGCGCGATCTCGGTGCCGAAGCCGAAGGCGTAGCCGTTGACCGCGCCGATGACGACCTTGCCGAGGCGCTCGATCGCCTCGAAGGGGGCGTGGGCGAGGCGGATGAACTTGCGGCAGTTGCCCATGCTGTCGAAGGTCATCCCGCCGAGATCGGCGCCCGCGGAGAACGCCTTGCTGTTGCCGCCGGTCAGGACGACCGCGCGGACCCGGTCGTCGTCCTCGAAGGAGGTGATGGCCTCGGCCAGTTCACCGAAGAGCGTCGGGCTGCCGGCGTTGAGCACGTCGGGCCGGTGCAGGGTGACGACCGCGTAGCGGTCCGCCGGGTACTTCTCGACGTACAGCGTCTCCTTGTCGGTGCGCTCCATGTCAGCCATGTCTGTTCACTCCTCGGTGAGTACCGATTTCTCTTCTTACGTTCAACGTCAACTGTACAGCCCAACGCATGGCTGTCCGAGCACACGCCCCGGGCGGGTCAGAGCGCTTCGATGATGGTGGCGTTGGCCATGCCGCCGCCCTCGCACATGGTCTGGAGGCCGTAACGCCCCTTCGTGCGACGCAGGTTGTGCACCAGCGTGGTCATCAGCCGGGCGCCAGTCGCGCCCAGCGGGTGGCCGAGGGCGATCGCTCCGCCGAGCGGGTTGGTCCTCGCCGGGTCGATGCCCAACTCTTGAAGCCAGGCCAGCACGACGGGCGCGAACGCCTCGTTGATCTCGTACTGGTCGATGTCGTCGATCGACAGGCCGGCCTTCTTGAGCGCCTGCTGCGTCGCCGGGATGGGCGCGGTCAGCATCAGGATCGGGTCGGCGCCGGTCACGCTCATCGTGTGCACCCGGGCCAGCGGGGTCAGGCCGTGGCGCCCGACCGCGGCCTCGGAGGCGATGACGAGCGCGGCGGCGCCGTCGGAGATCTGGCTGGAGACGGCGGCGGTGATCCGGCCGCCCTCGGTCAGCGTCTTGAGTCCCGCCATCTTCTCCAGCGAGGTGTCCGGGCGCGGCCCCTCGTCGGCCCTCAGCTCGCCGAAGGGGACGATCTCGGTGTCAAAGGCACCGGCGGCCTGCGCCGCGATCGCCCGCTGGTGGCTGCGGAGAGCGAACTCCTCCATCGCCTTGCGGGTGATCCCCCACTTCTCGGCGATCAGCTCGGCGCCGCGGAACTGCGAGACCTCCTGGGTGCCGTAGCGGCCGGTCCAGCCGGGGCTGTTGTACGGGGCGCCGAGGCCCCGCTGCGCGCCGACGATCGCCGGGCTGGAGATCGGCACGAGGCTCATCACCTCGACGCCTCCGGCCACCACCAGGTCCTGGGTGCCGGACATGACGCCCTGGGCGGCGAAGTGGACGGCCTGCTGGGAAGAGCCGCACTGGCGGTCGATCGTGGTGCCCGGGACATGCTCGGGCAGCCCGGCGGACAGCCAGGCGGTGCGGGCGATGTTGGTGGACTGGGCGCCGAGCTGGTCGACGCAGCCCAGGATGACGTCCTCGATGTCGCCGGCGTCCACACCGGCGCGCTCGACGGCCGCCTTGACGGCGTGCCCGGCGAGGTCGGCGGGGTGGACGCCGGCAAGGCTGCCCTTCCGGCGCCCCACGGGGGTACGGACGGCACTGACGATGTAGGCCTCGGCCACGTGTCTTCTCGCTCTCAGGAAGGTCTTCAGACGGTGGGGGGCACGGTGACGACCGTGCGGCCGACGGAGCGCCGACCGGCAAGGAACTCGTGTGCCGCGGCGATCTCCGATGCGGGGAAGACCCGCGCGACCACCGGTTCGACGCCGTGGTTCTCGAACAGGTCCAGGACCCGGGCCACAGAGGGGCGGACCAACTCCGGGTTGCTGCGCAGCCAGTTGCCGAGCGTGAAGCCGGACACCGAGACGCCCAGCTCGAACAGCGTGTGCAGCCGGAACCGGCTGCTGCCCCGGCCGCTGCTCGCGCCGACGCTGACCAGGCGTCCGCCGGGCGAGACGCACTCCAGGCTGCGGCCGAGGACGTCTCCGCCGACCGACTCCAGCACCAGCGGCACTCCGCGTCCGCCGGTGACGTCCCGGACCACGTCCGCGAAGTCGGTGTCGGTGTAGTTGACGACGACGTCGGCGCCCCACTGCCTGACGCGCTCCAGTTTCTCGTCGGAGCCCGCCGTGGCGATGATGCGTCCCGCCCCGTAGGCGCGGCACAGCTGCACGCAGGCCGAGCCGTACGCACCCGCCGCCGCCTGGATCAGGACGTCCTCGCCCTGCTGCAGCCGGCCCATCGTCATGATCGCCGCGTCCGCGGTGAGGTAGGGGCCGGCCGCGCCCGCGGCCTGGGCGTCGTCGAGGGCGGCGGGCACGGGGTAGAGCTGCTCGGCGGGCGCCGCGATGTACCGGGCCGCGGCGCCGCCGCGCGGGATCACCCCGAAGACGCGGGTGCCGGGCGGTGGGCCCTCGGTGTACGGACCGGCGCCGACCACCACTCCGGTCAGGTCGTGGCCGGTGACGTACGGCGGCTCGGGCGCGCCCGGGTACTTGCCCGCGCGCTCCAGCAGGTCGGCCCAGTTGACCGCGAAGGCGCGCACCTCGACCAGCAGCTCGCCGGGGCCCGGCACCGGGACCGGGACGTCGTCCCAGCTCAGCACCTCGGGCCCGCCGTGCCGGGCGAAGCGCAGGCCCTTCATGACCGGGCCGACGAGGCCGCCCGGGCCGGCCGCACGGCTTGCGGCGCTCATACCTCGTTCATCCCCGCCGGGACGCCGCCGGTCATGCGGTCGTGGTACTCGCAGATGCCGTAGCCGGTGGCACCCTCGTAGTCGATCTTCATGATGACCTCGGCCAGCCGGGCCACCTCGCCGTTGCGGCGGTTGCGCAACGGAACGTTGTGGAAGACGCTGCCGCTCGCTTCCACCTGTTCCCCCGACTCGGTGGTCATGGAGACCCGCATCGCGGTCGGGTAGTACGGGGCGTCGCCGTACTCGCTCTTGACGGTGACCCTGTTGACCAGTTCGACGACACCGTCGCGCAGCACCATGCCGTTGCCGGGCGAGCGGGTGTCGCCGATCTTCTGGCTCCATGCGACGAAGCCGTTCCGCTCGTCGACCATGCAGGAGATCCAGCGCCAGTAGTGCGGCCCCTGCCACTTGCGCGGGCCCCAGGAGTGGTCGCGGAAGCCGAGGCCGTTGATCTGGCGGCGCTCGCCCTCGACGTCGACCCAGCCCCGGACGCTGCAGGGGCCCTGATAGTGGCCGACCGCAATGCTGTCCTCGGCGCCCTGGATGCCCGAGCCGCCGCCGAGGCCGTAGACCGGGACGACGTTGTCGTAGTGCAGTTCCAGCTTGACCGGGACGACCGGGCTGGTGGTGAAGGCCTTCTTCGGGTCGGCCAGGTCGGTGCCCTGGTTCAGCAGGTATGACGTACCGTCAAAGGTGACCTTCATCTTCTGCAGCGGCTCGACGACCTCGAACTTCAGGCCCGCCGCCTCGAACTTGTCGTTGCTGCTGATCTCCGCGCGGTCGAAGCGGATCGCCGCCTTGCCTCCCGGCAGGTAGAGCAGGACGGTGACTTCGGCGTGCCCCTCGTTCACGCGGTTGCCCATCCGGATCAGGACGGCGAAACCTGACTCACCGTCCACGAAGTTGTAGTAGGCCGACTCGTTGAACTGCGGGTGGCCGGTCGGCTCGTGCATGTACTCGTCTTCGGCGAGGATCGGCGTGTTGACCATGCCTCTATTTGACCCTTCACGTTAGATGTTATGCAATACTGAGCGGCAAGTTTTTTAACGTAACACGTCAGATCCAAGGGAGTGGGGCGCCCATGCGGAACAGCGGTGGCGGCAGTCCGGCCGGGTCCGGCCGGAGGGTGCGGATCGGCATGATGCTGACCGGCGGCGGGGGCATGACCGTCCCCGACATGGCCGAACTGGCCGCGCGGGCGGAGGGCGCCGGGTTTCACGGGGTCTACGTGGCCGAGGCGTGGCGCTCCGGCTTCGTCCCCCTGGCCGCGATGGCCGCCAGGACCGAGCGCGTCGCCCTCGGGCCGTACGTCCTGAACGCGCACGCCCGCACCCCCCTGATCGCGGGCATGAGCGCGGTCGACCTGGACGAGCTGACCGGTGGCCGCCTGGTGCTCGGCGTCGGCAGCGGCAACCGGGTGACCAACGAGAGCTACCAGGGCGTGCCCGTCGAGCGGCCGCTGCGCAAGATGCGCGAGTACGTCGAGCTGATGCGGCTGGTCATCCGGGCCAGACGGGGTGAGCGCCTCGACTACGAGGGCGAGATCCACCGGATGGCCGGCTGGACCTGCCAGGTGGACCCGGTCCGCCCGTCGATCCCTGTCCATCTGGCCGCGACCTCGCCCCGGATGACCCACGTGGCGGCTTCCGTCGCCGACGGGGTGGCCCTGGGCACGGTCCAGTCGGCCGAGTTCGTCGCCGCAATCGCCGCCGAATGCCGACGGACCTCGGGACGCGAGGACTTCGGCGTCATGATGGCCTCCCTGATCGCCGTGGACGACGACCCCGAGCGGGCCCGCGACGCGGCCAGGGCGGCCGTGGTCAACCTGTACGCGGGCAAGCCGCACCCGCACTACGACTCCCTGCTGCGCCGGCAGGGCCACGAGCGCGTCGCCGACGAGGTGGACCGCTTCGTCCGCGCCGGAGATCTCGACGCGGCACAGCGCGCGGTCACCGACGAGGTGGTCGAGCAGCTGGTCATCGCGGGCACCCCCCAGGAGTGCCTGGCCAGAATCCGGCAGTACGGGGAAAGCGTGGACGAGCTGCTGTTCGTCCACGTGGGCAGCGGGATGCGCTACGAGGTCGGGAGGGCTGCCGACAGCCCCGGGCGCGCCCTGCTCGACTCCTACCAGCCGCTGCTCGACCTCGGCGAACTCGCCGCGAAGGAAGGGGCCTGACATGGCAACGATGGAGCAGAGGATCGCCCGGTCGCTCGCGGACTACTGCGACCGGCTGGACCGCTACGACGTGGACGAGGTCCTGGCGCTGTTCGCCCCCGACGGCACGTACGACTTCGGCTTCGGCCGGATCTTCCGCGGCCTGGACGAGCTGCGCGTCCTCTTCAGCCGGGTCGAGGCCTACCGGGCGACCAGCCACCACGTGAGCAACATCGTGGTCGACCCCGGCCCGGGCGGGGACACGGCCACGGCCCGGTCCGCGTTGTACGCCTACCACGTGCGCCGCGAGGACGAGAGCGAGGTGCACGTCTGGGGCCAGTACCACGACCGTTTCGTGCGAGTGGGCGACGCGTGGCTGGTCAAGGAGCGCAGGCTGCGCGTCGCCGCGGAGCGCGGCACCCGCCCCGAGGACGGCCGGGCGACGCTGTACGAGCCGCTCCCCCGCTCGGCGTGACGGCCTCAGCGGCGATCGAGTCCGCACCGCTCCTCCACCCGGTAGCCGCGGACCGGCTTCCAGTAGGGGTCCTGGAGGACGGCGCGGACGCCCGGCCGGGCGAACCAGTCCTCCGCCCACTCCCGCTGGTCGAAGTAGAGCTCGACGAACGCCTGGCGCGAGGTCTCGGACAGCGTCTCGGGCAGCAGACGCTGTCCGGGCTCGTCCACCGGCGCCGTCACCCCCTCCGCCTCCACGTGGTCGACCAGGATCTGCCGGATACCGAAGGCCGCCGACGCTTCGCCCTCGAGCACCGCCATCTGCTCGCGCAGGTGCTCGGCGGCCGAGCCCGGGTCGGCGCCGTCCGGGCGGTCGAGCTCGAAGACGTACTTCTCCAGGGCCGTCTGCCCGGACATGCGGTCGAGCACAACCTCCTCGCGCACCCGGAACGGGCGCAGGTCCCGCAGGAAATTGCGGTGGTCCTCCACGACCAGTTCGCGGAGCCGGTCCGGGAGCTCGAGGCCGCGGCCGGGGAGGAAGCGCATGACGATGAAGCGGAACGCACGCGGGCGCTGCTCCCAGCCGCCGGCGAGGTCGTACTCGGCCACGGCCCGGGCGATGTGGTAGCTGACGACCTGGTCCATCTCCCGGAGGAAGTGCCGGGCGAAGCGGGTGTGCACCGCCAGGTAGTGCCGGTCCGCCTCGTCGGCCGTCACCGTCGACAGGGGCAGGAAGTGGGAGACCGTCTTGTCCGTCGCCTGGTCCATGGAAGATATTTGACCATTGACGTCATGCGTCAGACAACGACCATTGCATTAATTTGACGTTTTACGTTAAGTTTTAAGAACTGTCCGCATCGATCCGAAGGCATCCCTATGCGACCGTCCCCGGATGAGCTGCTGGCCAGCCTCCGCCTGTCCTTGAACGACACCATCCTCCCCAAGGTCGAGGACCGCTGGGCACGCTACGTCGGCACGGCGATGGACCTCGTCATCCAGCACCTCCGGCTCCGCCTCGCCGGCGAGCTGGACGCCCTGGACGAGGACAGCGCCGACATGTCCGTCGTCCTCGCCGGGATCGGGAGCCGGGCCGCCGCCCTGGGCGCCCGATCCGACGGGACCCCCGGGCTCCGCTGGGCGGAGCTCGCCGAGTTGCTGCCGGCCTCCGCCGACGGCGCGGGAGGCCATGACCTCGGTGACGCGACCGCGCGGAACGAGCGGCTGCGCAGCAGCGTCGTCGCGGTGATGCACTGGCTCGACGAGACCGACGCGCACGGTGAGAACGCCGACGTGCGGGAGATGAGGGACGAGGTGCACCGGCTCGTACGGCGCCAGGTCGACCGCACCAAGCCGATGGCCGCCCCGCTGTTCATGGCCTTCGGCCCGGTGGCGTCATGAGCGCCGAGGCGCCTGCCGCGGGCGGACTCGACAGCGCCCTGGTCGGCGCGTACCTCCGGGACCGGCTGGGAGCGGACTCACTCGACGTCACCTCGCTGAAGCGCAACGTCGGCGGGATGTCCCGGGAGACCTGGTTCGCCGACGTCACCGGCGCGCGCGACGGGCAGCCGTTCTCCGACGCGCTGACCATCCGCGTGGACCATCCGGAGGGGTCGGTCGTGCCGGTCAGCCTGGAGCGGGAGTACCGCACGTTCGCCGCGCTCACCCCGACGCAGGTCCCGGTCGCCGAGGCGCTGTGGTACGAGACCGACGAGGCTCTGATCGGCCGCGCCCCGTTCTACGTGCGCCGCACGGTCGCCGGCTCGGCGTCCGCCGGGCGGCTGTTCAAGCCGGGCAACGAGGAGATGCGCCGCCGGATCGGCACGGGGCTCGCCGAGAAGCTGGCCGCCGTCCACACGCTCGACTGGGAGAAGGCCGGGCTGGGCGACTTCATGGCCGTACCGCAGCGCCCGGAGGACTGCGCCCTGCTTGAGCTGGCGCACTACGAAGAGGCCTACCGCGCCGCCGGCCCCGAGCCGATGCCGGTGGTCGAGGCGCTGTTCTCCTGGCTGAAGCGCAATGTCCCGACCGAGGTGCAGCGCACCTCGCTGGTGTGGGGCGACGTCGGCATCGGAAACTTCATCTATCGCAACGACCAGGTGGTCGCGCTCACCGACTGGGAGCAGGCCCACCTCGGCGACCCGATGAAGGACTGGGCCTCGGCACTGTGGCGGGGCGCGGACGCGCTGCTGCGGCGCGAGGAGATGTTCGAGGTCTACGAGAAGGCCAGCGGACTACGGATCGACGAGGACCGGATCAGGTACTACTCGGTCTTCATCGACGCCGAGTACATCTGCACGTCCTTCCCACTGCTCGGCGAGTTCGGCCCGGACCAGACGAGGGACGCCACGTTCGCCCGCCTCGGCATGGGCGTGCCCTACATGTGCATGGACCACGGTCTGCGCACCATCGGCTACTGAGGAGCACCTGTGTCACTGGAGACCTCGCTCACCGACCAGGTGGGCACGATCGAGCTCAACCGGCCGAAGCGGATGAACGCTCTTACGGTCGAGCTGGTGGAATCGCTCGGGGACGCGGCGGCCTCCCTCGTCGAGTCCGGGGCCCGCGCCCTGGTCCTCACCGGACGGGGCCCGACCTTCTGCGCGGGGGCCGATCTGTCCCTCGTGGACCAGGCGCTGGCCGCAGACCCGCACACCGTGCTCAAGCCGCTGGTCAGCGGGCTGCACGACTCGATCAAGCGGCTGCGCGACCTGCCCGTCCCGCTCGTCGCCGCCGTCGAGGGGCCCGCAGTGGGGGCCGGTCTCGGCCTGGCGCTCACCGCCGACCTGCGCGTCCTCGGCAAGGGCGCCCGGCTCATCCCCGGCTACATGGGCATCGGCTCGTCCCCGGACGGCGGGGTCTCGTACTTCCTGACCCGGATGCTCGGCTCCGCGCGTGCGGCCTCGCTGCTGCTGCGCAACCGGCCGGTCACCGCGGACGAGGCGATCGCCCTCGGTCTCGCGGATTCGGTCGCCGAACAGGGCTCGGCAACCGAGGCCGCCCAGCAACTCGCGGCAACCCTGACCGGAACGCCGCCGCTGGCGCTGCTGCGGGTGCGCGAGCTGGTCGACCGGGCGACACTGCTCGGCCTGGAGGAGCAGCTTGACCTTGAGCAGCAGCGGGTGACCGAGCTGTGGGACACCCATGACTTCACGGAGGGCGTCCGTGCCTTCCTGGAACGCCGCAAGCCGGAGTTCCGCGGCGACTGAGCCGGGACACCGACCGGCGGGCCCCCACACGAACGCGGCTGGTCATCGCCGGCGACCGGGCCGCCCTGGCAGCAACGCCATGGCGCAAGGACAAGCGCCGCCCGGACCGGCCGCCCCCGCACTGGCGGTGGCGACAGGTCCGCGGCGGCGCGGACGTGCTTGCGGCGGCCGCGCTACCCGTCCGCCAGCATCGCGCGCAGCTGGTGCTTGAGCACCTTGCCGGTGACATTACGGGGGAGCACGTCCACCCGCACCCAGCGTCGCGGCACCTTGTAGCCGGCGAGCCGCTCCCTGGCCCAGCCGGCCAGTTCGTCGTCGTCCGGTGTCGGTCCCACGACCACGGCGGTGACCACCTGGCCCCAGGTCGGGTCCGGCAGACCGACCACGGCGACTTCGCCGAGCTCGGGATGTCCGGACAACGCGGCCTCCACTTCGCGCGGGTATACGTTCTCCCCGCCCGTGATGATCATGTCATTGCGCCGGTCGGTGATGTGCAGGTAACCGCGGCTGTCGCGGTAGCCCATGTCGCCGGTGTGCATCCAGCCGCCGCGCAGCGCCTCGGCGGTGGCATCGGGGCGGTTCCAGTAGCGCTCCATCACCGACGGCCCGCGGCAGACGATTTCGCCGACCTCCCCCGGGGGAACCGGGACGTCCTCGTCGTCGACCACCCTCACCTCCAGGCCCACCGCCTCGGTCCCCGCGGACGCCAGCCGTTCGGTGTCGGTCGGGTCGTGGTCCGCGGGCCGGAGTATGGTCTGCCCGCCGGTCTCGGTCATACCGTACTGCTGGTGGAAACCGCAGCCGAAGCGTTCCATGGCGCGGCGCAGCGGACCCGGCTCGATGGAGGACCCACCGTAGATGATCAGACGCAGCGCGGAGAGGTCGGCCGTGTCGATGGCGGGGCTGTCCAGCAGCATCGCGGCCATCGTGGGGACCACGCCCGTGGTCGTGACGCCCTCCTCCTCCATCGTGCGCAGGGCGAGGGCCGGTTCGAACTCCGGCAGCATCACCACGGTGGCGCCGACGACGGTGTGCGCGTACGCGAGGAACGCGGCGATGTGGAACATCGGCAGGCCGGCCTGGTGCACGTCGCCGGGACGCACTTCGAGCTCGACCGCGTTGATCATCACGCGTGCGGTGAATCCGAGGCGGTCCACGACGGCTCCCTTGGGGGATCCGGTGGTGCCCGAGGTGTACAGGATCGTCGCGGGGAGCCCGGCGTCGTCCGGGTCGGCTCCCGGGTCGGGGGCGGCCGCGTCCAGGGCGGCGTCGTACGAGGGGAGCTCACCGGGGTCGCCCAGTCCCAGCAGGTGCGGGATGCCGGTGTCGGCGGCGAGGGACGCCGCCCGCTTCTCCTCCCTGCGCCCGGCCACCAAAAGGGCTGGGGAGCAGTCGGCGAGGATGAACCGCAGTTCGTGTTCGGTAAGACGGACGTTCAGGGGGACGAGGGCGAAGCCGGAGCGCAGGCAGGCGGCCTGGATCTCCAGGTACTCCGGCTCGTTGGCGGCCAGCAGCGCCACCCGGTCACCGGGTGCGAGACCCAGTGCCCGGAGAGCCGCACCCAGCCGTCCCACCCGGTCGTCCAGCTCGGAGAAGGAGATACGCCGGCCGTGGCCTGTCACAGCCGTCCTGCCTCCGCATCGGGCCGCCGCTCCACGAACGAGATCGAGGTAACGCATGTCGCCGCCTCACACAGAGTTGATATCAGCATCTTACGTTCATCGTTAGATCACGCTACAGTGGCCGCGGCGGGAGTACCAGGGGGCGGACGTCCCCCCTGACTGCGAGGAGCGCGGGAATGCTGGTCAGCGACATCGTTCGCCGCAACGCACAGTTCTTCGGCGACAACGAAGCAGTGGTGGTACCCGGAGGTGTCATCCGGACATGGGCGGACCTGGATGTCCGCACCGACAAGTTCGCCAACGCCCTGATCGGCCTTGGGCTTGCCAAGGGGGATCGAATCTCGGTCTTCGCCCCGAACTGCGGAGAATACATAGAGTTCTTCTTCGCCACAGCGAAATCCGGAATCATCGGCGCGGCCACCAATATCCGCCTGTCCCCGTACGAGTTGTCCTCCTACCTCTCCTACGTCGAGCCGAGCGCTGTCCTGGTCCACGCCGAGCTCGCCGAGGCTGCCGACGCGTGGCTACCCGACGTCCAGTCGGTCAAGCACGTCATCGGCTTCGGGGGCGACCACGGCTTCGACCTGGACCTGGAGGAGCTGATCGCGGCCGCACCCGCACAGCCGCCCGCGGTCGGCCTCGATGAGGACGACATCTACCAGCTCGGCGCGACCAGCGGCACCACGGGCATCCCGAAGGCCGCGATCCTCACCCACCGCAACGCCATCGCAGCGATGCTCAACTGGGCGGCCGAACTGCCGACTCCGGAGCGCGGCACCGCCCTGCAGTGCATTCCCCTGTTCTTCAACCCCGGTGGCCCGGCCGGGCTGCACCCGGTACTGATGAAGGGCGGCCGCACGGTGGTCCCGCGCGCGTTCGACCCCATCGAGTTCCCCCGGCTGGTCCAGGAGTACCGGGTCACCAACACGATCATCGTGCCGACGATGGTGCAGATGGTCGTCTCGCAGCCGGGCATCGAGGAGTACGACCTCTCCTCCCTGCGCGGGATCATTTCCGGCGGATCGGCGTACGTCCTCGGCGTCCTCGAGCGCGCCCGGCAGATCATCGGCAAGGTCATCTATCCCCTGTACGGCATGGCGGAGAGCTATTCGTGCGGCGCCATACTGCGGCCGGAGAACCAGTTCACGGAGGGCACCGAGCAGCAGATCCGGCAGCTGTCCTCCGTCGGCAAGCCATGCGCGCTGATCAAGCTCCGCGTCGTCGACCCGCTCGGCAACGACGTGCCGCACGACGGCACGACCTCCGGCGAGATATGGATGAGCGGCGACTCCATATCCCCCGGCTACTACCGGATGGAGGAGGAGACCGCGAAGAGCCGCGAGGGCGAGTGGTTCAAGACCGGGGATGTCGCCGTCATCGACGGCGAAGGATTCATCACCATCGTCGACCGCCTCAAGGACATGATCATCACCGGGGGCATCAACGTCTTCAGCGTCGAGGTCGAGCGGGTCCTGCAGGACCACCCGGACGTCGAGCAGTGCGCCGTCATCGGCGTTCCGCACGTCAGGTGGGGCGAGGCGATCCACGCCGTCGTCCGCCGCCGCGCCGGGTCGGCCCTGACCGAGGAAGAGCTTACCGAGTTCGCCGCTCAGCGCCTGTCCGGCTACAAGAAGCCGCGCTCGGTCGAGTTCGTCGACGAACTGCCCATCAGCGCGACCGGGAAGATCCTCAAGAAGGAGCTCCGCGCACAGCACTCGGCACGCGGCTGAGCCGTCGCGCCCTTCACCGCCAGCCACGCGACACGCCAGGAGACAGACGGCATGGACTTCACCATCAGCCCGGAGCACCAGCAGCTCCGCACGACCCTCCGGGAGTTCTTCGAGACGGAGGCCCCCATCGAAGAGGTGGCCCGCTTCGACCGGGACGAGGAGTTCAACTCGGAGCTGTACCGCAAGGCCGCCGGGCTCGGTCTGTGCGGTATGGGCTTCGGCGAGGAGTACGGCGGCACCGGCGCCGACCAGATCTCGATCTGCATCGCCGTCGAGGAGGTCGCGCGCGCGAGCGCCGCCCTCGCCTACGCCTGGCTGCCGACGGCCACGTTCTGCGCCAAGGGCATTGCCCAGTACGGCACGGACGAGCAGAGGAAGGAGATCCTCCCCCGGGTCGCCGACGGCACCGTGCGGATCGCCATGGGTCTGTCGGAGCCGGAGGCCGGATCGGACCTGACGCGCCTGTCCACCCGGGCCGTGCGCGACGGCGACGACTTCGTCGTCAACGGCCAGAAGGTGTTCACCACCGGCGCCGACACCGCCGACTACATCTTCGCGTTCGTCCGCACCGACCCGGACGCGAGCGCGTCCAGTGGCCTGTCCGTCCTCCTGGTCCCCAAGGGCACCGCGGGCCTGACGGTACGGCCCCTGCGCAAGCTGGCCGGCCAGGCCACCCACACCTGCGAGGTCTTCCTCAACGACGTCCGGGTCCCGAAGGAGAACCTGGTCGGCGAACTCGGCCGGGGCAGCGCCATCATCTTCGGCCTGATGGACGCGGAGCGGATCTACGTCGGCGCCGAGGGCACCGGGCTGGGCCAGGGGGCGCTGGACATGGCGCTGAAGTACGCCCAGGAGCGCGTCCAGTTCGGCAAGCCCATCGTCGAGCACCAGGCGGTCGCGCACATGCTCGCCGACATGGCGATGGACGTGCAGACCTCCCGGCTGATCACCTGGCATGCCGCGTGGAAGCTCGACCAGGGCCTGGACTGCACCATGGAGGCCTCCATGGCCAAGGTGCACGGCTCCGAGGCCGGTACCCGATGCGCGGCCCGCGGGATGCAGATCCTCGGCGGCTACAGCTACATGGTGGAGTACGGCATGGAACGCTACTGGCGCGAGACCAAGCTGTACGAGATCGCCGGCGGCACCAACCAGATCATGCGCAACATGATCGCCAAGCAGCTCGGCAGGCGGGGCCTGTGATTGCGCCGGACACCGACCCGAACTCGTCCCCGGCCGTCCCCGGGCTCCCGCTGGACGCCGCGTTCGACCACGTCGCCGTCGCGGCCCGCAGGATCCGGGACCTGCTGCCGCTCTACCGGGACACGCTTGGTGGCGAGTTCTACCTGGGCGGCGACAACGCCAGGGTCGGCTACCGCGGCCTCCAGCTGACCTTCCGAGGCGGTGGCAAGGTCGAGCTGCTGGAGCCGCTGGAGGGCTCGACGTTCCTCGACAGCTTCCTGCGGCGCAACCCGCTTGGCGGCCAGCACCACGTCACGTTCACGGTCACGGACATGCCCGCGACCATCGCCTCCCTGGAAGGACTCGGCTACCGGGTGCACGGAGCGTCGGAGGCCGATCCCGACTGGCACGAGGTCTTCCTCCACCCGCGGGAGGCCTTCGGCACCCTGCTCCAAATCGCCCGCCCCGGCCCGGGATACGGCCGTGCCACGGACTACACGCTCGACGACGTCCTCGCCGGCAAGGCCCCCAACGGCTGCGGGCTCCCCAGCCCCTGAGCACGCCCGAGCAGTCCGACCAGCCCCGGAACAGATTCCTACACCGACCCGACGCGACCACCGGTCCCGCCCGACACCCAGGAGCACGCACCATGGTCTCCGACCACGCCATCAGCCAGATAGAGATCCGCGATCTCACCGCCCGCTTCACCGACGCGGTCAACCGGCGCGCCCCCAAGGAGCTGGCCGACCTCTTCACCGACGACGGCGAGTGGCACGTCCCCGGCGTCCCGGTGGCGAGCGGGCGCGAGGCGATCAGCGCCGTCCTGCACAGCCTCCTGAAGAACTTCGCGCGGCTGGTCCAGCTCACCCACAGCGGGCACATCGACGTCGCGGGCGACACGGCCACCGCGACCTGGTACATCACTGAGAACGCGGAGGACGCCGACGGCAACGCCTTCGCGTTCACCGGCGTCTACACCGACCACCTGGTCAGGACCGAGTCCGGCTGGCGTTTCGCCAGCCGCTCCTTCGACTTCCTCCACCGCACCAGGCCGGGCTCCCCGGCCCGCTGGTACCCGCACCCGCGCGCCGAGGCCAGCTGACGACCGCTTCTATCCGGCTCGTACACGGCAGGGGCGGGGCTTCCCTCGGAAGCCCCGCCCCTGCGCTTGCTCGGTGGCCGGTCACACCGCGGTGTGCCCCCCGTCGACGGTGATCGTAGTGCCGGTCACCCAGGAGGAGTCGTCACCGGCCAGGAACAGGGCAGCCGAGGCCACGTCCGCGGGTTCACCCGCCCGCCTGACCAGGTGCCTGGCCGCCAGCCGCTCGGTCTGTTCCTGCGGATCCTCCCCCTTCTGCTCCCAGTTGCGGGTGACCAGAGGCGTCACCACGGTGCCCGGGCAGATCGCGTTCACCCGGATCCCGTGGGGCGAGTAGTCGACGGCCATCTGACGGGTCATGGCGATCACCCCGCCCTTGGCGGCAGCGTAGGGAAAGATCCTGGCCACCCCGACCATGCCGCCGACGCTGGCGGTGTTGATGACGGAGCCGCCTCCCGTCTCCATCATGGACGCCAGGAAGAACTTCGACGTCAGCCACACTCCGGTGAGATTGACGCCGATGACCCGCTGCCAGTGCTCCTCGCTGACCTCACCCGCCGTCCCGACGCCCTCCACTCCGGCGTTGGCGAACACCACGTCCACCTTGCCATGCTCGCGGAGCACCGACTCGGCCAACTCCTTCATCTCCTCGGCGGACGAGACGTCGGCGACACGGGCACTGACTCCCGGGAGCTCCCCGGTGGCCTTCCCCAGCACCTCGGCGTCCCGGTCGACGGCCACTACGATGGCGCCCTCTTCGGAGAACCTCTCGACGGTCGCCAGACCGAGCCCGGAGGCACCCCCCGTGATGACCGCGACCTTGCCCGTGAGCCTTCCTGTACCTGACATGGTTCTCCCCTCGTACGATGCGCCAGCCGCCGCGGCGACCGGCGCACCAGGTCATCAGATGCATATGGTGGTGGTGGAGTTCTGGGACGACCGCCAGCAGGGCCCGGTCCGCGCTTATCGGCACACGTCCAGGGCGTAGTCCTTGCCGGTGTATGCCTTCTTCGCCTGACCGATCTCGTGTTGACATCCTCGCCCACCTAAAGGAGGGCGATTCCCGCCTGCCGCGCCGTTGCCTGGCATGGCTTCGGGTGGGTTCCTGCCTCACCGCGCGGCGCCGGGAGGGGTCCCGGTCTTACCCGCGCTCCACAGGCTGACACCGCCAGTCCGGCGGCCTTGGCGACGTTGACCGCCGCATTGATGTCCCGGTCGAGGACGGCCCCGCATGCTCCGCATGTCCATACGCGGATGTGGAGGGGCTTGGGGCCGTCCTTGACGCCGCAGGCCGAGCAGACCTGAGAGGTGGGCTCGAACCGGCCGATACGGGTGAGGGTGCGCCCGTATCGTGCGGCCTTGTATTCGAGCATGGCCGTGAAGGCGGACCATCCGGCGTCGTGGACGGACTTGGCCAGGCGTGTGCGGGCGAGTCCTTTGACCGCCAGGTCTTCCACCGCGATGGCTTGGTTCTCGCGGATCAGCTTGGTGGAGAGCTGGTGGTGGAACTCGCGTCGGGCGTCGGCCACCTTCGCGTGTGCGCGGGCGACCTTGAGCCGGGCCTTTCCTCGGTTGCTGGAGCCCTTCGCCTTCCGACTCAGGGCCCGCTGTGCGCGCTTGAGGCGCTTCTCAGCCCGGCGCAGGAAGCGGGGGCTGTCGATCTTGGTTCCGTCGCTCAGGACGGCGAAGTGCCCGAGGCCCAGGTCTATGCCGACCTCGGGTGTTACCTCGGGGAGGACTTCGGACGGCTCGGTCTCGACCACGAACGACGCGAAGTACCTGCCGGCCGCGTCCTTGATCACGGTCACCGTGGACGGGACGGAAGGCAGCGTGCGGGACCACTTCACCCGCATATCGCCGATCTTCGGCAGGCGCAGCTTTCCGCCCGGCATGATCTTCCATCCGGCGTTCGCGGTGAAGCGGATCGCCTGCCGGTTGTCCTTACGGCTCTTGAAGCGAGGCGGCCCCATCTTGGGACGCTTGCCCCTGAGGCTGTCGAAGAAGTTCCGGTACGCGGTGTCCAGGTCGCGAAGGGACTGCTGGAGGATCACCGAGGACACCTCGCCGAGCCATGCCCGCTCCGGGGTTTTCTTCGACGCCGTCAGCCGCTTGGACAGCTCGCCGGAGGTGACGAACGGCAGCCCGGCGGCGCGGGCGTCCTCACGGACGCGAAGCGCGTCGTTGAAGACCACCCGAGCACACCCGAACGACCTGGCCAGCGCCGAGCGCTGAGGACCGTTCGGGTACAGGCGGAACCCATACCTGAGCTGCATGATCAACACACTACCGGCGACCACCGACAACACCCCATCACAGAAGGAACGTTCGCGTAACAGTGCAGGTCAGAGCAGTCATGAGATGCGCTCCACCTCCGCCCTGAAGGGCGGAGCACTGCGCAAGATAAGAGGTAGAAGGCGAAGACCGGATCCCACAGTTCCGGGTCCACATCGACGGTCTCGGGATACGTCGCAATGGCCCGGTCCAGCGCCCTCTCCGCGACCTCCTCGTCCATCTTGGTCTCCCGGATCAGCACTTCGAGGACCTTGTCGCGGTTGGCGGGATCGCGGATGTAGTCGATGCCTTGTCTGTACAGCTTCTTGAACCGGCACAGCGGCTCCTTGTTCTTCTCCGCGTAGGCGCGGCTGGAGACCAGGATCGTCGATCCCCACTTCATCTGCGGTGGACCCGAGTCCTCGCCGATGAGGAAGGGCTGCACCGCGGTGCCGTCGTGGAGCGCCTGGGTGGAGGTGGGCTCGGTGACCAGGGCCATGTCGATCTGGCCCGAGGACAGGGCGGCCAGGGTGGCCGGACTGCTGCGTCGGGATGTAGGTCTGCTTGTCGGCATCCAGGCCGGCCTGTCGAACAGCGCCCTGGTGAGGAACTCGGCCGCCCTTCCGCGCGCCACCACCCCGATCTTGGCGCCGTCCAGGTCCTTCATCACACCTTTCCAGCCCTCGGACTTGTGCGGCAGGTCGTATCCGGAGCGCACCAACGGCTGGAACAGCTCGATCCTGTTGAATCCGGCGTAGGCGACCAGGCCTTGCCCCTTGTCGAGCAGCGGGACGACGTTCGCCGGCACCAACTGGGTGGTGCTGATCTCCTCGGAGACCAGGGCGGCCGTCACCTCTGGGCCGCTAGCGATACTGCTACACCTGATCTTGAGGCCCAGCTCCTTGTCCAGCCCGATTTCCTCACCGATCCAGCGGGGCAGGCCGGAGACGGCAGGCGCGCACCCGAAGGTGAGCTCATAGGCGCCGGATGCGTCCGCCTTGGCGGGGTCCTTTCCGTTTGTTCCGCTACCGCAGGCCACTGTGGTGAGGACAGCGCCAGCAGCGCTCCCACCAGGCCCGTGCGACTCCGCATGGTGATTCCTACCGATCGCGTCAAGAAATTGATCGCCGTTTGGGCGTTGATCGGGCGGGCCGGAATCGGCCCGCCCGGGAAGCTCATTCCAGGGCGAGCCCGAGTTCCTTGGCCTGCTCGATGAGTTCCGCGAGGGCCTCGGTGGTGCGCATGCCCGGGGTGTAGGTGACCTTGGTGATACGGCCGCTGTAGGGGTAGGGGCCCTTGTCGGTGTACAGCTCCCAGGACACGGGGGACCTGCGGTCCATGTCAACGTCGATCCCGGCGAACGGCATCAGGCCGGTGAACTGCGGGAAGGCGTCCTGGGCCATGCGCTTGCCGTCGATCTCCAGACCGACCAGCCAGGTGCCCGGCTCGGGCAGCTCCACCCGGATGGTGACGGTCGCCGGGCCGGAGGGGACCGGTATCGGGTCCAGGCGCAGCATCTCGCCGAACCAGTTCTGCTCGTAGCGCAGCATCCCGTCCTGGACG
Source organism: Streptomyces sp. NPDC059866 (assembly GCF_042731325.1). NCBI lineage: Bacteria > Bacillati > Actinomycetota > Actinomycetes > Kitasatosporales > Streptomycetaceae > Streptomyces > Streptomyces sp. NPDC059866. The sequence continues at coordinate 48,705 of NZ_JBHWJT010000029.1, forward strand.
TAGAGGAGGTAGCCGGACTCCTGTCCACCGTGCGCGACCAGGACGCCCTCCGTGTCGGGCCCGAAGTCGGCCTCGACGGTGATGGTGAGGGCCGGGCCGCGATGAGTTGGCTGGAGCGGTGCCGCTCCAGGGTCGGAGTACCGGGAGGATGACGACCGGTTCCGAGTAGGAGTCACCTGCGGGTGGGCGGCGCAGATGGTTCAGCCCGGTGCCCTCGTTGACCGGATGGACCTGGTTCTGCCAGGTCGCCTCCTCCCACGCCGACTTCAGCTCCTCCAGGACCTCCGGGTGCCGCTCGGCCAGGTCCTCGGTCTGGGTGGGATCCTCCTCCACGTTGAACAGTTGCCACCTGTCCTGCGACAGGGGAACGAGGTCGTCGCGCTCAGGGCGGGAGGCGGAAGGGGCACGGGACTCTCTGCAGGTCACCGCCTCCCAGCCGTCCTTGTAGATACCACGGTTGCCGTTGCACTCGTAGTACTGCACGGTGTGTCGGGAGGGCGTCCGGGGATCGTCCAGGGTGCCGGCGAAGCTCACCCCGTTCGGTGCCTCGGAGGGCAGCCCCTGGCGCTGGTCGGGCATCTCGATACCGATCATGTCGAGCAGCGTCGATAGCACGTCCGTGACATGGAAGTATTGGCGCTCGACGATGCCGCCCGGCTCGCTGACCTTTCCGGGCCAGGACAGGACCAGCGGTACCTGGTGACCGCCCCTGAAGGTGGTGATCTTGTAGAGCCGGAACGGGGTGTTGCAGGCCATCGCCCAGCCGCGCGGGTAGTGCGGCCAAGTGGTGGGTCCGCCCACGCGGTCCTCGTCCAGCGTCTGGTAGTCGGCTTCCGTGGTCTCGCTCTCACGCTGATCGCGGAGGGCCTGCGGTGGTACTGGGTCGAGCCCTTGTCGAAGCCCTCACAGGAAGCGCCGTTGTCACTGGTGAAGATGAAGATGGTGTTCTCCCACTCCCCCATCTCCTCCAGCAGGCCCCTCAGCCGGCCCACGCTCTGGTCGATACTCTCGACCATCGCAGCGTAGACCTCCATGTAACGCGCGAACAGCTCCCGCTCCCGCGGCGAGTACGACTCCCACGGCTGGACATCCAGCCCCTCCTCGAAGTTCCGCGGCGGCAGCCGCGTGCCCTCCGGAACGATGCCCAGCTCTACTTGGGGGGCCAGTCGCCGTGCGCGCAGTTCGTCCCAGCCGATGGCGTAGCGGCCTCGCTGCCGCCTGATGTGCTCCGCCTTGACCTGCAGCGGCGCGTGAACCGCCCCGTGAGCGAAGTAGATGAAGAACGGCTTGTCCGGCTTGGCCGACTTCACCTCACGGATCATGCGCGTCGCACGGTCCGTCAGATCATCGGTGAGGTAGTAGCCCTCCGGATACCGGTCGGTGTCCACCACCGAGTTTCCCTCATACAGCCGGTGCGGGTGGTGGAGATTGGTCATGGCCTCGAGGAAGCCGTAGTACTGATCGAACCCCCGTTGCAACGGCCAGGAGGTCTTGTCACCCGCCTCATTGAGGTCCGAGTCCTTGCACAGGTGCCACTTGCCCACCATGAGCGTGCTGTAGCCGTTGGCCCGCATGACCTCGGCCATGACCGGCTGGTTCGCGGGCAACTCCGAGGTGTAACCCGGAAACCCCGGGTCGATATTGCTGACCATCCCCACGCCGACCGCATGAGAGTTACGCCCCGTCAAAAGCGCCGCCCGCGTCGGTGAACACAGCGGCGTCACATGGAAGTTGGCGTAGCGCAAGCCCCTGCCCGGCGATCGCGTCGATGTTCGGAGTCGCGATTTCGGAGCCGTAGCACCCGAGGTCGGAGTACCCCAGGTCGTCGGCGAGAACTACCACGATGTTCGGCGCACCTCTGGGCGCCTGCGGCCTCGGCGGCCGCCACGGCTCGGACCCGGCAAACGTCCGACCGATCTTTCCCTCAAAACTCACGTATGGACCTGTACCAGTCATCGACAGCCCTTCCGTCGGGGTGAGCGACTAGCGGGCACCGTAGGACGGTTGACGTAGAACGTCAATGCTGTGTGCGGCCGTTCGGAAGACGGGAATGAGGAGGGAAGCGCCCGCCCGCGATCAGGCCAGGTCGGCCGCGTCGGCGGCACAGCGGAAGCCCATATGGCCGGTCGTGCTGTCCGGAGGACTCGACGTCCGCGCGGAGACCCGGTACCGGGTGCAGTAGGAGGGGTGGCACAGGTGCGAGCCACCGCGAATGACCCGCTCGGTGCCCTTCCGCGGGCCTTTCGGATTGGTACGCGTGGCGGGGGTCGCGGGTACGTGCCAGCCGGTGCTCCACCAGTCGGCGCACCATTCCCAGACGTTGCCCGAGGTGTTGTACAGCCCGAACCCGTTCGCCCGAAACGCATTGACGGGAGCCGTGCCGGTGCAGCCGTTCGCCGCAGTGTTGTGGTCCGGGAAGTCACCGTTCCAGATGTTGCACCGGTACTCGCCGGCGGGCTCCAGTTCGCCGCCCCAGGGGAATCGGGCGCGCTCCAGGCCCCCGCGCGCGGCGCACTCCCACTCGGCCTCGGTCGGTAGCCGCTTTCCCACCCACCTCGCGTAGGCGTCTGCGGCTCGCCAGGAAACGTGTACGACGGGATGGTCCCAACGCCCGCCGACGGTCGATCCCGGGCCATCCGGTGTGCACCAGGAGGCCCCGCGCACCGGTAGCCACCACGGCGCACCGGCGACCTCGCCGGGTATGGCGTACCCCCGCGCCTCCGCGGCGACGAATCCCGCGAACACGAAAGACCAGCCGAAACGCTCTGCGTCGGTGACGTGACCGGTGTCAGCGATGAACTCGGCGAACCGAACGTTGGTCACCGCGGTGGCGTCGATCCGGAACGACCGCAGTGCGACCTCGCGCACGGGCCCTTCCCCGTCGGACGCGAACGCCTCGTCCCGGTCGTCCCCCTCAGAAACGTCCCGCCCGGGACGGTCACCATGCCCTCGCCCGGGACGGTCTCCGCCGTCCTCCCGGGTGGCCGCTCCACCGCCGGAACCCGCCGGCCGGAGCCCGCCGCCGCACCGGGCCGCTGCGGGTCACAGCATCCGCCCATGGCCACGTCCCCTACCTCCCGGGCAGCTCGTCGGTGAACTCGTACAGGCCCTTGGACAGGTGGTGGCCGCCGTCGATGGTCAGGACCTCGCCGACCACGTAGGACGCGTCGTCGGACAGGAGGTACGCCACCGCGCGTGCCGTCTCCTCGGCCCTGAGCAGCCGGCCCGCCGGTATGGCGTCGATCAGGCGCTGCCGCACCGCGGGGTCGCCCGCGAGGAAGTCCGTGCCACCCACCGGCATCCAGCCGGGCGCGACGGCGTTGACGCGGACGCCGCGGCCGGACCACTCGGCGCCCAGTGTGCGCGTCATGGCGAGGACGCCGCCCTTGGCGGACGCGTTGTGCACGATGCCGGGTGCGCCCATCCAGGCGTACGGGGTCAGGACGTTGACCACCGCTCCCCCACGTCCGGCCGCGAGCCAGCGGCGGCCCGCCTCGGAGGTGCAGTGCCACGTCCCGTTGAGCACGATCTTGATGACGGCGTCGAAGCCGTTGGGCGTCAGATCCTCCGCCTGCACCGGGAAGAGGCCGGAGGCGTTGTTCACCAGGCCGTCGACCGCGCCGAGCAGCTCCGTGGCCTCGTCGATCATCGCCGCGACGGATGCGGGGTCGCGGACGTCCGCGGTGACCGCGAAAGCCCTGCCCGGGCCGAGCTCGGCGTCGATCGCCTCGACCGTGGCGCCCAGCGTCTCCTTGGTGCGGCCGCTCACGACCACGCGGGCGCCGAGCCGGCACAGTTCGGCGGCCATGGCGGAGCCGAGCCCGCCGCCGCCTCCGGTGACAACGACGCCCTTGCCGTCCACTCCCGCCAACGCAGCCATCCTGGCCCTCCTGGTGATCGCCTCTCGCTGCTGCTCGAGGTCAGCTGTCACGTTCTGGTGTCTGCGCGGAATTCGGGGCAGGCCGCCGCACAACGGCCTGCCCCGCCCCGGACCGGCCATGCCGCACTCATGGCCGGGTGGCGCGGTCAGGCCAGCGTGGCCGTGCCCACGTTCTCCCGGATGTACTCGGCCACCACACCACCCGGCAGGCCGGGCGGGAAGCTGCGGTGCACCCCGATCTCCTTCAGCGGCTCGAAGTCGACCTCCGGGATGATGCCGCCCATGATCACCAGAACCCGGTCCATCCCGCGCTCCTTGAGCGCCGGGATGAGTTCGCGGGCGATCTGCATCTGCCCGCTGGTCATGATGCTGACCGCGACCACGTCGGCGTCCTCCTGGAGCGCCGCCTCGGCGATCTCCTCCGGGACGCCGAAGCGGAAGTAGACGACCTCCATGCCCGCGTCGCGCAGCTCCCGCGCGATCAGCTTCGAACCGCGCCCGTGGACGTCGATCTTCTTCTTGGCCAGCAGGACCTTGATGTGCTCTTCGGACACGGTCCACTACTCCTTGTGTGATGTGCGATTCGCTCCGGCGTGCGGGCTCACTCGCTGACGTACCAGCCGAACACTTCGCGCATCGGCACCATCATCTCGCCGTTCGTGACGCCCTTGCGGGCCGCCTCCACCAGTGCAGGCATCAGCGGACCCGTACCGTCCTTGAGAGCCTGGCAGGCGACCCGGACATCCTTGAGGGCGGCGTCGACGGCGGCCTGGTCGCGCTTCGCGCGGTAGACGTCCAGGCGGGCCTTGGCTTTCTCCTCGATCGACTCGTCGATGCGGAACGGCTCGTAGTTCTCCTGCTCCTTCGAGACGTAGCGGTTGACACCGACGACCGGCAGCTCGCCGCTGTTGATGAGCTTCTTCATCTCGTACGAGGCGTTGTCGATGTTCCGCTTGATCTCGCCGGTCTCGATACCCCTGCGGAAGCCGCCGGCGGCCTCGAGCTCGTCGAAGATCTTCCAGGCCTCGGCCTCCATCTCGTCGGTGAGCTTTTCGATGAAGTACGAGCCGCCGAGCGGGTCGGCGACGTCGCGCAGGCCGCTCTCCCACATGAGGATCTGCTGGGTGCGCAGCGCGGTGCGGTGCGACTCCTCGGTCGGCACCCCGACGGCCTCGTCGTACGAGCAGGTGTGGATCGACTGGACGCCGCCGAGGACCGCGGCCAGGGTCTGCAGCGTGATGCGGGCGTTGTTGTTCATCAGCTGCTGCTGGGTGAGCACGTAGCCGCTGGTGTGGACGTGCACGCGCGCGAACATGTTGGACGGCTTCTTCACACCCGCGTCCTTGCAGAGCTTGGCCCACATCCGGCGGTGCGCCCGGAACTTGGCGACCTCTTCGAAGACGTTCACCGTGCAGCCGATCTGGAAGGACAGGCGGCCGATGAAGTCATCGGGCCCCAGGCCCGCCTCAAGTCCGGCATCGATGATCGACTTGCCCCAGGACAGGCCGTACGCCAGTTCCTGGACCGGGGTCGCGCCTGCCTCGGACAGGCCGTACATGAAGATGTTGACCGGGTTCCAGTCGGGCGCGTTGTCCTTGGCCCACTTGATCAGGTCGATCATCAGGGCGTAGCCCCACTTGGGCTCCCAGGACGGGACGTCCTGGACGGCGATGCGCGGGTACCAGTTCATGGAGTTGCCGTGCATCAGCGCGGTCGGCTCGCCGCGGCGCTCGACGGCGGCGGCGAGCAGGGCCAGCGCGGGCAGGCAGTTGTCGCCGGTGATCATGGAGAAGTTGGTGGATTTCAGGTCCCAGTCGCGGACCAGCTCGTCGTAGTCGTCACCGGTGGACATGTGCACACCGCACTGGCCGATATTGCCCGCGGCCTCGGGGTGGTCGGCGTCGATGCCGTACATGCACGGGACGTCGTAGACGGTGTTGAAGACCTTGTGGCCGAAGTAGCCCTCCATCCCTTCGGCGACCATCTTCTCCATCTTCTGGCGGGTCTCCTCGATGGTCCCGTAGCCGAAGACCATCTGCTGCATCCACGGCGTCAGCGCGTAGCCGTCGGGGTGCAGGCCGCGGGTGAAGGGGTAGACGCCGGGCATCTCCTGGAGGTCGGAGTCGGCCACGTCCTCGGGGGTGTAGACCGTCTTCACGGGCAGGCCGGAGATCGTCCTGGCGGGGCGCAGCTTGTCGGCGTAGCGGGCGCGGCGGGCGGCCCATGCCTCCTTCGCGGCCTCGAACTTTGCGCTCAGCAGGGATGTCACGACTTCTCCAATCCTGGTTCCGTACCGATGCGAGGCCGGGTGGCCATCCGGCGGTGGGCGCTGAGGAGTGCCTGGACGTAGCGTTCGGCCGCTCCGTACGGGTCGGCGAGCAGCTCGTCGTCGAGGGCGGCGCCGGCAGGGGCGAGCAGCTCCTCGCGGAGCCGGTCTCCGACGAAGGCGACGAACTGGGCGTGGCGGCGGGCGCGTTCACCGGCGGCCCGCCACTGGGTCGAGCCGGTGAACTCGTAGTGCTCGTCCACGGCCGCCACCAGCTCGGCGACACCCTCGTCGCGCAGCGCTGAGGCCCGCAGGACGGGGACCTGCCACGGCTTGGTGCCGGGCGGTCCGGTCCGCTCGAAGCCCTGCGCGGCGAGCTCCTTGGCGGTCTGCTCGGCGCCGGGTGTGTCACCCTTGTTGACCACGACGACGTCGGCGATCTCGGTGATTCCGGCCTTCATCGCCTGCAGGGAGTCGCCGTAGCCCGGCACCAGGACCAGGACGACGGTGTGCGCGATCTTGGCGATGTCGAACTCGCCCTGGCCGACGCCGACGGTCTCGACGATGACGATGTCCTTGCCCATCGCGTCCAGGACGTCGACCGCGTCGTTCACGGCGGCGGCGAGCCCGCCGGAGGCGCCCCGGGAGGCGATGGACCTGATGAAGACCCCGCGGTCCCCGCTGGACGCCTCGAGCATCCGGTCCCGGTCACCGAGCAGCGCGCCGCCGCTGAACGGGCTGGACGGGTCGACGGCGATCACGCCCACGGTCCGCCCCTGGCCGCGCAGCTCGCGGATGAGCGCCGCGACGAGTGTGCTCTTGCCGGCGCCGGGCGGTCCGGTCACCCCGATGAGCTGCGCCTTCCCGCAGTGGGGCGCCAGTTCGCGCAGGGCCGCGCGCGCCTCGGCGTGCCCGTTCTCGATTCGGGTGATCAGCCGCCCCGCGTGCAGCACGCTGCCGGCGACCACGTGGGCGGCCGGGTCGGTCACAGCTTCCACGGGCAACTCCACCACGATGTTGTTTGTTTACGTTGAACGTAAGCATTGCATATCGTAGGTGAGAATGCCAGACCCACCGAAGGCGCAGCCATGACTCGTGTTCACTTACGTTGTACGTCACATAGCAATGCTTGAGGAGTACCGCCCGACACCCGCCCCCGCTCGCACACGCAGGGCTCGACCCAGGAGCGACCATGCCGAACGCAGACCTCGAGACGCTGAAGGTCACAGATTCCGGAACCCGCCTCGCCATCACGCTGAACCGGCCCGCCGAACGCAACGCCCTCACCTTCGCCGCCTGGGACGACCTCGACCACGTCATGGCCGGCGTCGAGGTCCGCGACGACCTCCGCGTCGTGACGCTCACCGGTGAAGACCCCGCCTTCTGCGCGGGGGTCGACTTCGGCGCCATCGGCGCCTCACTCGAGGTCGAGAAGGGCCGCTACCCGTCCTTCATCCGCCGCTGGGCGAACATCGTGGACCGCTTCGAGCGCGTCCCGCAGCCGAGCGTCGCCGCGATCAACGGCCCCGCCATCGGCGCGGGTCTGGAGATGGCGCTGGCCTGCGACATCCGTATCGCCAGCGACCGGGCGGTCTTCGCCATGCCGCAGATGCGCATGGGGATCGTGCCCGACGTCGGGGGCACCAGCCGGCTGGCGCGGGCGACCGGGGAGGCCTTCGCCAAGGACATGATCCTCACCTCCCGCATCGTGGACGCCGAGGAGGCGCTGCGCGCCGGCATCGTCAGCCGGCTGGTGGAGCACGACCGGCTCGCCGAGGAACTGGAGACCGTCGCCGCCGCGATCGAAGACCTCCCCTGGCCCGCGGCGTACTTCGCGGGGCTCGCCATCGACTGCGGCCCCCGCCTGGACCCCCGGCGCGCCGCCGACATCGAGGCCGTCGCCGACCAGGTGATGCTCCGTCAGGACGAGGTGTGGACGCGCATCTCCCGGTTCATGGAGGGCAAGGGCCTCCGCGGCCTGAAGCACTGAACTGCCCGGCCATCCGAAGCGCTTTACGAATTTGACGTTAAACGGTAGATTGCCGAGTGCATTCCGCAGAGGAGGAACCGTGTCCTACCGAGAAGCTGTGGGGAAGCCATGAACGAGAGCAGCATGCCCGACAAGGTCAGGCCCCTTGAGGCCCTGGGAGACCTCGTCCGTGACGGCGACTCCGTGGCCTTCGGCGGCGGCTGGTTCGCCAACCACCCGATGGCGGCCGTCCGCGAGCTGATCCGCGCCGGGCGCAAGGACATCCACGCCATCACCGTCGTCGGCTCGGCCGACATGGACCTGATGGCCGCCGCGGGGACGCTGGGCCATCTGTCCTTCTCCATGGTCACCTTGGAGGCGTTCGGGCTGGCCCCCAACGTGCGCAAGGCGATCGAGTCCGGCTCGCTGCCGTTCACCGAGTACACCGGTCTGGGCCTGCTGATCGGCCTGGAGGCGCAGGGCCGCGGCGTGCCGTACCTGCCCTACCGCGGCCCGTTCGGCTCGGACATCCCGGCCCGCTACCCCGAGGTCTACGCGACCACGACGTGCCCGTTCACCGGCGAGGAGCTGACCGCGGTGCGCGCCATCCAGCCGGACGTCGCGATCGTGCACGCCCTGCGCGCCGACGCCGAGGGCAACGCCCAGTGGGACAACACCTCCGGCCCCGACGTGGAGATGGCGAAGGCCGCGCGCCGGGTCATCGTCACCTGCGAGGAGGTCGTCGACCGCAGTGTGATCGTCGACAACTCGCACATGACCAAGCTGCCCGGCTTCTACGTCGAGGCGGTCATCGAGGCCCCGTTCGGCGCCCACCCCACCTCGCACGTCCCGCGCTACGCCATGGACGCCTGGGAGATCATGGAGTACGCCGCGGCAGCCTCCGGCCCCTCCTTCGCCGACTACGTCGACCGGATCCGCGGCGAGAGCGAGGCGGACTACCGCACCCGGGTGCTCAAGGACCGGGACGCCGTCCTGCGCGCGCTCGTCGACGCCGCCGAAGTCATCGAAGGAGCCCACGGATGACCGACTACGAGATTCACGAGCTGATGACCTGCCGCGTCGCGGCCGAGGTCGACGAGCAGGGCGTGACCGTGATGGGGTCCTTCACCCCGCTGGCCTACGCCTCGTACATGCTGGCCAAGCTCACCCACGCCAAGGGCGCCTACCTGGTCGGCTTCGACGCGGTGGGCATGGCACCCATCCAGCTGTCGTTCACCGGCGCCGAGGCCTCGGCGTACAAGGGCGCGGCCGCCCGCTGGGGCATGCTGACCGAGGTCAACTCGATCCACCTGGCGAACCACGGCGGGGTCGAGGCGGTCTCATCCGCACAGTTCGACGGCGACGGTGCGATCAACCTCTCCACCATCGGCCCGTTCGACGCGCCCAAGGTCCGCCTTCCCGGCGGCGCGGGCGCGGCCGAGGTGATCAAGATGTACCGCAAGATGGTCGCCTACTTCGGCAACCACAACTCGCGCACACTGGTCGACAAGGTCGGCTTCGTCACCGGCACCCGCTGGAAGGTCGGGGCCAAGGCACGCGAGGAGGCCGGCCTGCAGCCTGGTCCGATCGTCGTGGTGACCAACCTCGCCGTCCTGGTCAAGGACGAGGACGACCGGCCGTTCCGCATCGAGAGCGTGCACCCCGGCGTCGACGTCGCGACGGTCGTGGAGAACACCGGCTTCGAGCTGGAGGTCCCGGCGGACGTGCCGGTCACGGCCGAGCCGACCCAGGAGCAGCTCGACCTGCTGCGCAACAAGATCGACCCCTTCGGCACCGTGAAGTTCGACTTCGTCTCCGGCAAGGACCGGCTGTCGTACCTCAAGGGCATTCTCGACGCCGAGTGGGAGCGGGCCAGTGCGAAGGTGAGCGTGTCATGAGTGTCTTCGACCGGTTCAGCCTGGAGGGCAGGGTCGCGATCGTGACCGGCGCCTCCTCGGGCCTGGGCGTCACGTTCGCCCTGGCCCTGGCCCAGGCCGGCGCCGATGTCGCGCTCGGCGCCCGCCGCACGGACCTGCTGGAGGAGACCAGGGGCAAGGTCGAGGCCCTCGGCCGCCGCTGCATCGCCGTACCGACGGACGTGGCCGACCCGGCGGACTGCGAGGCGCTCGTCGCGGCGGCCTGCAAGCAACTCGGCGACGTCCACGTGCTCGTCAACAACGCCGGGATCGCCCGGGTGGCGCCCGCGCACAAGGACGACCCGGACGCGTTCGCCCGCGTCCTGCAGGTGAACCTCACCGGCGCCTACCAAATGGCGCAGTCCTTCGGCCGCGCGTGCATCGCCGCCGGCCATGGCGGCTCCGTCATCAACATCTCGTCCGTGCTCGGCATGGTCTCCACCGACGCCCCGCAGGCCGCGTACAGCGCCTCCAAGGCGGGCCTGCTCGGCATCACCCGCGACCTGGCGATGCAGTGGACACGCCGCCGTGGCATCAGGGTGAACGCCCTTGTGGCGGGCCTGGTCGAATCCGACATGACGGCGGCGATCCAGACGGACGAGGCGGCCAACGCCGCCGCGCTCGCGAGCATCCCGATGCGCCGCCTGGGAGACGCCGACGAGCTGGTCGGAGCCCTGCTGCTGCTCGCGTCCGACGCGGGCAGCTACATGACCGGCTCCTCCCTGATCGTCGACGGCGGCTGGACGGCGCAGTAATGGCCGTCGACCTCACCCCGGATCAGCCCATCCTGGAGCTGGCCGAGCGCGTCCGCGCGTTCGTCCGCGACGAGGTCGTCCCGGCCGAGCTGGAGATGGCCGCGTCCGGGACCGGCCCGACCGACGACCTGCGCCGCGGCCTCCAGAAGGCCGCGGCGGCAGCGGGCCTCCTGTCCCCCACCGGACCGGAACGGTTCGGCGGCCTGGGCCTCTCCGCCACTGCCCAGTCGGTGATCCTGCGCGAGGCCGGCTACAGCCTCCTCGGCCCGCTCGCCCTCAACTGCGCGGCGCCCGACGAGGGCAACATGCACCTGATGCACAAGGTGGCGACGCCGGAGCAGCAGGAGAAGTACCTCGCACCGCTGGTCAGCGGAGCCGTCCGCTCCTGCTTCGCGATGACCGAGCCGAGCCCTGGTGCCGGGTCGGATCCCTCCATGCTGCGGACGTCGGCCAGGTGGGACGGTGACGCCTGGGTCATCAGCGGAACGAAGTGGTACATCACCGGCGCCGACGGGGCCGCCTGGACGATCTGCATGGCGCGCACTCCCGAGCACGAGGGCCAGGCGGCGGGCGCCACGATGTTCCTCGTCGACGGCGACAACTCCGGGATGCGGGTCGTCCGGCACATCGGCAGCCTCGACACCGGCTTCGTCGGCGGCCACTGCGAGGTGGCCTTCGACGAATGCCGGGTCCCGCCCAAGGCCGTGCTCGGCGAGGTGGGCCGCGGGTTCGCCTACGCCCAGGTCCGCCTGGCCCCCGCCCGGCTCACCCACTGCATGCGCTGGCTCGGCCTCGCCGAGCGCTCCCAGGACATGGCGCTCGACCGTGCCGCCGAACGGGAGGCGTTCGGCAGCAGACTCACGGGCCTCGGGATGATCCAGCAGATGCTCGCCGACAGCGAGATCGATCTGGCCGCGTCCCGCAGCCTCATCACCCATGCGGCCTGGCTGCTCGACCGGGGCGAGCGCGCCTCCGCCGAGACATCCATCGCCAAGACGTTCGTCGCCGAGGCGGCGGGACGGGTCGTCGACCGGACCGTCCAGATCCACGGCGCCCTCGGCATCTCCCACGACCTACCGCTGTCGCTGTACCTGCGCGAGGTGCGCCCGTTCCGAGTCTACGACGGCGCCTCCGAGGTGCACCGGATGTCGATCGCCCGGCGCGCCGTGCGCCGCCGCGCGGCGTCCCGCGAGACGCGCTGACACCGACCACTCCCGAGAACCCCCTTGACCACGTTGAAGGGATTTCCTGTGCCCAACCTTGCTGTCGTCGGCGCCGGACTGATGGGCTCCGGCATAGCCCAGGTCGCCGCGCTCGGCGGTCACGACGTCGTCCTCCAGGACGTGAGCGACGAGCAGCTCGACCGCGGGCTGCGCGAGATCGAGACCTCGCTCGGGCGCCTCGCGAAGAAGGAGAAGATCTCCGCCGACGACGCGTCGGCGGCCCTGGCAAGGATCACCAGGACCACCGACCTGGACGCGGCCGGGACCGCCGGTGTCGTGGTCGAGGCGATCTTCGAGAAGCTGGAGGCCAAGCAGGAGGTCTTCCGCCAGCTCGACAAGATCTGCAAGGCGGACGCGGTCCTGGCGACCAACACCAGCGCCCTGCCGATCACCCGGATCGCCTCGGTGACCAGCCGGCCCGAGCAGGTGGTGGGCACCCACTTCTTCTCCCCCGTCCCGATGATGAAGCTGTGCGAGATCGTCCGCGGCTTCAAGACCAGCGACGAGACCCTGGCCAGGGCGAAGTCGTTCGCCGAGGACCTCGGCAAGACCTGCGTCGTCGTCAACCGCGACATCGCCGGCTTCGTCACCACCCGGCTGATCGTCGCGCTCAGCGTCGAGGCCGTGAAGCTGGTGGAGAGCGGCGTGGCCACGGCCGAGGACGTCGACACCGCCTGCCGGCTGGGCTTCGGCCACGCGATGGGCCCGCTGGAGACGATGGACCTGACCGGCGTCGATGTGTTCGTCAACGCCTCCCGGAACATCTTCGCCGACACCGTCGACCCGAAGTTCTATCCGCCGGAGCTCTCGGTCCGGATGGCGGGCGCGGGCGACCACGGCCGCAAGACCGGCAAGGGCTGGTACGACCATGGGTGACCGCACCCGGGTCGCGCTCGACATCACCGGCGGGCTCGCGACCGTCACCCTCACCCAGCCACCCGTCAACGCCCTGGACCGGTACCTGGTCCATGAGCTGATGGACGTCATCGCGGAGGTCCGCCGGTCCGAGGAGGCGCGGGCCGTCGTGGTCACGGGCGGCCCGAAGGTGTTCGCCGCGGGCGGCGACGTCAAGGAGATGCTGGGCTGGGACTACGCCAAGGCGGTCCGCGACTCCGGCGCGCTCGGTGACGCGTGCACCGCGCTGGCCCGGCTGCCGATGCCGGTCGTCGCGGCGGTCAACGGCTACGCCCTCGGCGGCGGCCTCGAACTGGCCCTGGCCGCGGACCTCCGGGTCTGCGCGGCCGACTCCAAGCTGGGCTTCCCGGAGATCCTGCTCGGCGTCATCCCCGGCGCGGGCGGCACGCAGCGCCTGCCCCGGGTGGTGGGCGCCTCCCGGGCGAAGGACCTGATCTTCTCCGGTCGGATGATCGGCGGGCAGCAGGCGCTGGAGTCCGGACTTGTCGACTACGTGGTCGAGCCCGAGGCGGTGGTGGAGAAGGCGAAGGAGCTCGCTGCCCCCTTCCTCCGCGGCCCCGCGCTGGCGCTGCGCGCGGCCAAGGAGGCGGTCGACCGGGGTCTGAAGACATCTCTCGACGGTGGGCTGGAACTCGAACGGGGCCTGTTCGCCGGGCTGTTCGCGACGAAGGACCGGTCGATCGGGATGACGAGCTTCGTGGAGAAGGGCGTGGGAAAGGCCGAGTTCAGTGGCCGGTGACACCCGAGCGCACGCCGGCACCGTCGGCGTCGACCTCGGCCGGCTGACCCCCTACCTGGACGCGGCCATCGGCCTGGCGGGCCCCCTGCGGGCGTCGCTCATCGCGGGCGGCCGCTCCAACCTCACCTACCGCCTCACCGACGGCCGCGGCGACTGGGTGCTCCGCCGGCCGCCGGTGGGCCATGTCCTGCCGACCGCGCACGACATGGCCCGCGAGTACCGGGTCATCGACGCGCTGCACCGCACGTCCGTTCCCGTGCCGGCCCCGGTCCTCCTCTGCCAGGACCACGCCGTCCTCGGCGCCGACTTCTACGTCATGGAGCGGGTCGAAGGCCCGGTCCTGCGCGGCGCCGACGACACCCGCGAGCTGGCCCCGGACGTGGCCGCCCGCTGCGCCCGTGAGCTGGTCGACGTCCTGATGTCCCTGCACACCACCGACCCCGGCGTGCTGGAGGGCTTCGGCCGCCCGGAGGGCTTTGTCGCCCGGCAGGTCTCCCGGTGGGCCCGCCAGTGGTCGCTGTCGGCGACCCGCGAACTGCCCGCGATCGAAGAGCTGGTCCGCCGCCTGGAGCTGGCGGTGCCGCCCGCGCAGCGCGCAAGCGTCGTCCACGGCGACTACCGCCTGGACAACGTCATCTTCGCCCCGGGCGGGCAGGGCGAGCCGGCCGGCATCGCAGCGGTCATCGACTGGGAGATGTCCACCCTGGGCGATCCCCTGACCGACCTCGGCCTGATGCTCGTGTACTGGGACGAGATCACGGAGAACGTGACGGGCACCCGGCACGCCATCAGCGCCAACCCCGGCTTCCCCGGACGCCGAGAGCTCGCGGACGCGTACGCCTCCGCCTCCGGGCTCGACCTGTCCGCGCTCGACTTCTACGTGGCGTTCGGCTACTTCAAGCTGGCCGTGATCGCCGAGGGCATCCACTCCCGTTACCTGGCGGGCCAGACGGTGGGCGAAGGCTTCGAGAAGGCAGGCGCGGCCGTCCCCGCTCTGGTCGAGTCCGGCCTCACCACCTTGCGCGCCTCGGAGTGGGGCTGACGTTCCGCGGACGCGCCGCGGGCTCTGTTCCCGTCCCGGCACCGGCGAAGGCGTAATCAGACAAGGACACGCCCGGCGGCGCCATCGTTGAGCAGCCCGATCACACGGGCGGCACCGTCAGGTTCCAGGTCCGCCGCCGGGAGGTCAGCGTGTTGCGGCCTCCCGGCGGAGGACCTTTCACTGCGCGGGACCCGGCGCAGACAGCACCGCCGGTCCGTCTTCCGCCCCACCCGGTCGGCCGGGCACACCTACTCCTGAACTCTTGACGTTCGACGTCAAGAGAGTATTTTCATCGCCTCAAGCTCCACGGATGAATGCGTCAAATCCGAGACAGGGGACCGGTATGCGGGTCGACCATGTCAGCGACGCTCTTGTCGAGCGTGTCGTCACCAACGCGCTGCAACTGAATCTGAAGAACGACTACTGGGAGCGCCAGGGTTGTATGACCGCGCTTCTGCGATGGGGCCGCCCGGAAGGCGTGCCGACCGTCCGGCGCTGGCTGGACCGGGCGGTCGCGACCCAGACCTCCGACGGCCGGCTGTGCTACGGAGGCACCACGAACTACTCGTTCGGCTCCTTCCGGGTCATGGACACCGCGGTCATGCAGGGCTTCACCTCCACCCCGAGCGTCTCCGCCTACTTCACCTACCCGCTCGCCGTCCTGCACGAGAAGACGGGCGAGCCGCGGTACCTCGAAGCCGCCGAGCGGCAGATCGACGCCGTCCTGGACGGGCCCAGGACGAGCGAGGGATTCCTGCGCATGAACGGGCAGGCGCCCGAGGTCTGGATCGACGAGGTCTACCCCGTGTGCGGCGCCCTCGCCCGCCTCGGGCGCGTCCTCGAACGGCCCGCCCTGGTGGACGAGGCGTACCGCCACATCCTGGTGGCCGCCCGCCGGCTGATCGACCCCGCCGCGAAACTGGCCCGCCACATCTGGCGGGAGCGGCCGGACTCGTTCCCGGAGTCCACGTTCTGGTCACGGGGCAACGGCTGGCTCATCTGCGCGGCTGCCGAGGTGCTCCTGGAGGCTCCGGACCACGACAGCGCGGCAGCCACCCGCCAGGTCCTCACGACCCTGCTGGAGTCGATGGCCGCACTGCAGGACCGCAGCGGGTTCTTCCACGACTTCCTCGACGACCCGTCCACCTCCCTCGAGGCGTCGGGCACGCTGATGTTCTCCTACGCCGCCGCCCTCGGTCTGGAACTGGGCGACGTCCCGGAGTCCCTTCTGGAACCGGCCGTACGCGCTCTGGACTCGGTCGCCGGGATCGTGGAGCCGGACGGGAGCATCGGCCGGATCGTCCTTCCCCCGGGAGGGCCGGGGGTGCCGCTCGGGAAGCTGGCGATCGGTCAGAGCTTCTTCCTGCTGGCGGCGTACTACCTGCGCAACGAGCTCAAGCTGAAGACTCCTGGGTCCGGGGCGTGATCAAGATGCGGCACATCCGGGGAGGGGAATGATGGGGATTCAGGTGACAGCCCTGCAGGGGACCACGCTCGGTGCCGAGGTCCGCGGCCCGGACCTGCGCGAGCTGGACGACGCCGACTGGGCCGGCATCGAGGCCGCCTTCCACGAACATGGGATCCTGGTCTTCCACGACCAGAGCCTCGGCAGGGACGAGCAGGTCGCGTTCGCCCGCCGGTTCGGGGAGATCGAGCTGCAGGACGCCGACACCATGCGGGCGGATCTGGTTGGCAAGCCCATCGTGCTCGACATCTCCAACGTCGACGAGAACAGCGTGCACATCAAGGACCGCGACCACCCGCAGACCCGCTTCCTGGGAGGCAACGAGGGCTGGCACTCCGACAGCTCCTTCAAGGCCGTCTCGGCCAAGGCGTCGGTTCTGCACGCCATCGAGGTGCCCAGCACCGGCGGCCGGACGGGGTACGCGGACATGCGCGCCGCCTACGACGAGCTGTCCGACGCCGACAAGGCGGCCCTGGAAGGGCTCACCGTCTTCCACTCCCTGCAGTACTCACAGGCCGCCGCTGGCGCGACCGACACCGAGGCCGCCGCGGTGCCCAGCGACATGAACGGCGCCTGGCACCCGCTGGTCAAGCGCCACCCGGTCACCGGCCGCAGGTCCCTGTTCATCGGCAGGCACGCCTGTCAGGTGGAGGGCATGCCCGTCGCCGAGGGCCAGGCCCTCCTCGGGCGTCTGCTGGACGCGGCCTGCGTGCCGCCGCGCACGTACTACCACCCTTGGCGCCCCGGAGACGTCGTCGTCTGGGACAACCGGTGCGTCCTGCACCGCGCCACCGCATGGGACCTGGCCGAACGGCGCGTCCTGCGGCACGTCAGGGTCGCGGGTGAGGGCTGACCCACGTGCGCCGGTGAGGCCTTTGGACAACGCAAGAGTCCGGTCCGTCCCGAGCCAAGGAGCTGCGCATGACCGATATAGACGAGTTCATCAAGGCCCATCTCAAGAACCGGACGGGCCCGCCCCCGGTCATCGAGGACCCCGAACCCCGTAAGCGCTTCTGGCCGCTGGTGTCGGTCGACGACCACCTTCTGGAGCCGCGGGAGACCTTCGAGGGAAGGCTGCCCCGGGCGCTGCAGGACCGGGCGCCGCGGATCGTCGAGAAGGACGGGATGGAGTACTGGCTCTTCGAGGACGAGCTGGTCCCCATCAGCGGCGGCAACGTCATGAAGAGCTGGAGGGCCGAGGACATGTACAACGGGCCCGTGCGCTACGACCAGATGCGCACCGGCGCCTGGGACGTCGACGCGCGCGTCCGCGACATGGACATCGCCGGAATGTACGCCTCCTTGTGCTTCCCGTCGATGGTCTTCGGCTTCGCGGGCTGGCGGTTCATGAGGATGAAGGACCGCGAGCTGGGCCTGGCCAGCCTGCGCGCCTACAACCAGTGGGTGCTGGAGGGCTGGGCGGGCGCGTATCCCGACCGGCTGATCCCGAGTCAGGTCTCCTGTCTGTGGGACGCGGAGCTGGCCGCCGCGGAGATCCGGCGCAATGCCGAACGGGGCTTCCACTCAGTCACGTTCAGCGAGAACCCCGAGAGCCTCGGCCTGCCGAGCCTGTACACGGATTACTGGGACCCGTTCTTCCGCGCCTGCGAGGAGACCGGAACGGTCGTCAACCTCCATGTCGGGTCGTCGGGGCAGACGATGCTGCCCAGCAAGGACTCCCCTTCCGAGGTGCTGTCGGCGCTGTTCACCGTCAGCGCCTTGGCATCGGCGGTCGACTGGGTCTTCTCCAGGATCCCGGTGCGCTTCCCCGGTCTGAAGCTCGTCCTGTCCGAAGGGGGGATCGGCTGGCTGCCGATGCTCCTGGACCGACTGGACTACATCGCCAGCGAGTACGTGGTCGGCGGGATGACCGACACCTGGGACGGGGTCAGGGAAAGCCCGCGCGAGGTGCTGCTGCGGAACTTCTGGTTCGCCGCGTACTACGAGCCGCGTACGATCGGCCGCGTCGACGAGGACGTGCTCCCGCACATCATGTACGAGGCCGACTACCCGCATGCGGACTCTTCCTGGCCGGACACCCAGGAGATCCTCAGGCAGCAGTTCACCGGCCTCGGCCCGGCAGTGGTCAGGGCTGTGACCTTCGGCAACGCCTGCGACCTCTTCCAGCACCCGCTGCCCCCTCGCGAGTGGTTCAACGGCCTGGTGACGGCCGGCTCCTGACGGCTGGCGGGTCCCGGCCGGGGCGCGCGGCGGGCGGCCGCGCGCCCCGGGCCTCACTGGGGTTGAGGTGTGGAGTGCCAGCAGACGAACTGCCACCGGCCAGCCGTCTCCGCCCACACCGCGCTGTACCGCGCCACCGCGCGGCGGTCCTGCCCTCCGGTCCGTGCGTCGATCACGGCACGGCCGGTGACGACGGCGGTACTGCCGAACACCCGCACCTCCTCGCCGGTGGATTCGACCGCGACATACCTGACCGATCCGTCCTCGATCGCCTTGATGTAGCTGCTCTTGCTGTCCACCAGGGCGTTCGAGTGGGTGTACACCATCCGATCGGCGAACAGCTCGTGCAGGGCGGCGGTGTCCGAGGCGAGCAGCGCCTCCCACCGGCGCCGTTCCAACTCCATTACCCGGGCCGCGGCTGTGTCGGTCATGCGGACTCCCTGCCGTCAGTTTTCACTATTGACGTTCTACGTTAAGAATAATAGTTTCTCAACCACCCCGTCCACAATGATCCGACGACAGGGGCATCCAGATGTCTGTGCTGCAGTTCGCGCTTCTGGGACTTGGCCTCGGCGGCGCCTACGCGCTGCTGGCCCTCGGCCTCGTGGCGATCTACCGAGGAACCGGAGTCCTCAATTTCGGTCAGGGTGCGGTCGCCATGATCAGCGCCTATGTGTTCTTCGCCCTGCGCGACGACCTCGGCTGGTCCGTTCTGCCGTCGTCCTTGGTGACCGTCGTGTTCGCCGGGGTGCTCGGGCTCTCCTTCTACCTCCTGGTGATGCGTCAGCTCCGCAACTCCCCGGTGCTCGCGCGGATCATCGCCACGCTGGCGCTGCTTCTGCTGCTCCAGGGCCTTGCCACGGTGCTGTTCGACGTGCAGACCAGGACCCCCGCGCCGGTGGTCCCGACGACGACGCTCGACCTCTTCGGCGTGGTGCTCCCGGTGGACCGCCTGGTCCTCGCCGGAGTCGCGATCGCCCTCGCCGTGGTGCTCACCCTGGTCTCGCGGCGCACCCGGGTCGGTCTCGCCGTACGGGCGATCTCCGACAGCGAGAAGGGCGCGTCGCTCAGCGGTCTGTCCCCCGTCCTCATCGGCGCTCTCACCTGGGCTGTGGGCTTCGTCCTGGCCGCGGTCGCGGGTGTGATGCTCAGCCCGGTCGCCGGACTCGACGCCAAGGCCCTGACCCTGCTGGTCGTCCCGGTCTTCGGTGCGGCCCTGATCGCCCGGTTCACGTCCTTCGGCGTGGCCGTGCTCGCCGGCCTCGGCCTGGGCATGGTCGAGTCGGCGCTGAAGGTGATCACGGGCGCCGAGGGCTCCTGGTACACCTGGCTATGGACGGGCCCCGGCCGCTCCCAGGCCCTGCCCGCCCTCGTGGTGATCCTCGCGATGATCTTCTCCGGGCGGCTGCTGCCGGCCCGCGGCGAGGTCGTCAGGGGACGGCTGCCCATCAGCCTCCCCTCGCGTCACCGGGTGATCGGCCCGGTCGTCGCCCTGGTGGCAGGGGTGGTGTTCATCTACTCGGTCCAGCCTTCGTGGCTGTCGGCCGGGGTGGTGACCATGGCCGGAATCCTGATCGCTCTGTCGGTCGTCGTAGTCACCGGGTTCGCGGGCCAGATCTCCCTGGCCCAGGTCGCGTTCGCCGGGATCGGCGGAATGACGACCGCGCTGCTGTCCGCCGCCGGAGTGCCGTTCCTCCTGGTCATCGCCCTCAGCGGCGTGGTCGCGCTGCTCGTCGGCCTGCTCATCGGCCTGCCCTCGCTACGGGTGCGCGGACCGAGCCTCGCTCTCGTCACGCTCAGCGCGGCCTTTATCTGCCAGGTCGCGGTCTTCTCCGACGGCCGCCTGCTCGGCGGCAAGGGCTTCAACCGGGTCACCCCGGCGTCCGTCTTCGGGTACGAACTGACCGACACGCAGTTCGCCGTGTTCACCCTGGTCATCGTGATCGCCGCGGCCGCCCTGATCTCGGCGCTCCGCGTATCGACCCCGGGCCGCCGTGCCCTCGCCGTGCGGGAGAACGAGGCCGCCGCGGCGGCGGCGGGCATCAATATCAAGCACTACAAGCTCGCCGCCTTCGCGGTCTCCGCCTTCATGGCCGGAGTCGGCGGCTCACTGCTCGGCTACCAGGCCAACGTCTTCGCCTACGAGCGCTTCACCGTCTTCGAATCCCTGCACACGATCGTCATGGCCTACATCGGCGGCATCGGCATGGTGAGCGGCGCGATCTTCGCCGGCCTCGGAGCCAGCGGCGGCCTGTTCTCGCAACTGCTCACCACCGGAGGGCTCGACGCCTACCAGCAGATCATCGCGGGCGGGGCCCTGCTGATCTCCGTACAGCTCCACCCCGACGGCCTGGCCACCCTGGCGCACACCATCCGCGAGCGCCGCGGCCGCCGCACGACCAAGCCGGGCGAGAGCGCTCCGGCTCCACCCACCGGGGCGGCACCGAAGCCCGCCCCCCACGACCGCGACCAGTCCAGGGCGCTCGATCCAGCGGCACCCGTCCAGGCAGCAAGGAGTGAGGGATCATGAATGTGCGTACCGGACGCGGGAGAGCGGGTGCGGCCGCCGCTGCCCTCGCGCTGACCGCCGTGCTCGCCGGCTGCGGAACGGGCTCCGCCGAGGAGACCGGGACCGGCACGGGCGGCCTGAAGGGGGAGCCGATCAAGCTCGGCTCGATCCTGACGATCACCAACCCGGCTTGGTCCAATGGCTCGGTGAAGACGGTGAACGACGCCTGGGCCTCGTACATCAACGAGGAGCTCGGCGGAATCGACGGCCGCCCCGTCATCGTGGAGAGCTGTGACGACCACGGCGACCCGGCCAAGACGTCGCAGTGCCTCAACAACCTGATCGACTCGGGTGTGGTCGCCCTGGTCAACAACTCCTCGCTCTCCTTCGGCGCCAACGCGCTTCCCGCGATGGAGAAGGCTGGACTCGCCGGCATCGGCGGCTGGCCCGTGACCTCTGACGAGTACCACAGCGAGCACAACTTCCCGACCACTCCGGGAGCGGCGGGCTCCTACCCGTCCCTCGCCGTGCACTTCGCCGCGACCGGCAAAAAGAAGCTCGCCGTCGCCTACACCAACACCCCGTCCGGCCAAGCGGTCGGGAAACAGCTGAAGAAGCAGTGGACGGACCTGGGCGGAACCGGCTACTCGATGGTCGAGTTCGACGCCGCAGCCACCGACTTCACCCCGATCCTGTCGAAGATCGCCCAGGCCGAGCCCGACGCGGTCATCCTCGCGGTCGGCGAGGGCCCGGCGCCCCGGATGTTCCAGGCGGCCGAGCTCGTCGGGATCGACGCGCAGATCGGGGTGTCCGCGACAGCGGCGACCAAGAAGGTGTTCGACGCCGCCGGCGATGCCGCGAACGGAGTCCTGTACGCCTTCGCCTCGGTCCCGTCGGACTACAAGAGCGAGGACGCGGACACCTACCGCTCGGTGCTGGGGAAGCACGCCCCGGACATGGAGCTGACCAACCAGACCGCGGTCGCCGCCTCGTCGATGCAGTACGCCTACGACGTCCTCGCGTCGGTCAAGGGCGATATCACCAAGGAGTCCGTGCTGAAGAAGCTGCAGGAGGGCGCTCCCTGGGACGGTTTCCTGACCCACGCCACGGCCCCGGAGAACGCACCGGAGAGCATGCCGTCCGTGTCCAACCCGTACGCCCTGATTGCCGAGTACGACAACGGCTCCTTCACCCCGGTCCCGATCGAGAACCCCGGCGGTCTGGAGCAGTACATCGACGCCGAGGGCGGCCTGTCCTGGGTCGCCGGTGCCCCGCCGAAGAGCTGACCTCTCAGGAGAAGACGGAAGGAGGCGGAGATGAGCCTGCTCGAACTCGACGGGCTGACCGTCCGCTACGGCGGGGTGACGGCGGTGGACAACGTCGGCTTCACGATCGAGCCCGGCACCCTGGTCGGGCTGATCGGGCCGAACGGCGCCGGGAAGACCACGCTGATCGACGCGGTCACGGGCATGGTCAAGTGCGGGGGTGACATCCGGCTCGACGGGCAGAGCGTGACCGACTGGCCGGCGCACCGCAGGAGCCGGGCAGGCATCATCCGCACCTTCCAGTCGCTCGAGCTGTTCATGGAACTCACCGTCCGGGAGAACCTCCAGACCTACGCGCGCCCGCACGCCGGAGGCCCCTCGGGCGACCCCGTGGGCTACGCCCTGGAACGGCTCGACGTCGCCTGGGCGGCCGACACGTACCCGTCGGAGCTGTCACACGGCACAGCCCGGCTGGTCTCGGTCGCCCGCGCTCTGGCGGCCGGGCCCCGTCTGCTCCTCCTGGACGAGCCGGCCGCGGGGCTCGACGCCCAGGAATCCCAGGCATTGGGCGCGAAACTGAGGAACCTGGTCGACACCGGCGTGACGACCATCCTCCTCGTCGACCACGACGTCGACCTGATCATGAACGTGTGCGACGACATCCAGGTCCTCGACTTCGGCAAACGGATCGCCTCCGGCCCCCCGTCGGCCGTACGCGAGAACCCCGAGGTCGCCCGCGCCTACCTCGGCACGGACACGTCCGCCGAGCCCGTCAGCGGAGGAACCGGAGGAGCGGCATGACCGGCACGATGACGCAGGACGGCGTCGCAACCGCGGGCACCACGGCGGCTGTCCTGGAGATCGAGGGCCTCTGCGCGGGGTACGGCCGGATCCAGGTGCTCGACGGCGTCGGCATGTCCGTCGGCGCCGGGGAGATCGTCAGTCTGCTCGGACCCAACGGCGCGGGCAAGACCACCACCCTGCTGGCGTGCTCCGGTCTGGTGAAGATCTCCGGCGGGGACATCAGGCTGGACGGCGAGTCGCTGCTCAGGCACAGCGCGCACGTCATCGCGCGCAAGCGGCTGGCGCACATCCCGGAGGACCGCTCGCTGTTCCCGTCGCTGACGGTCGACGAGCATCTGAGGCTGTGCGCGCGGCCGGGCGGCCTGGACGTGCTCGAGCTCTTTCCGGAGCTGAAGAAGCGGCGGAACAAGAAGGCCGGGGTACTCTCCGGGGGCGAGCAGCAGATGCTCGCCCTGGGGCGGGCGCTGGTCACCAATCCGCAGGTGCTGCTGGTCGACGAGATGTCGATGGGGCTCGCCCCGGTGGTCGTGGAGCGGCTGTTCGCCGCGCTGCGGGACATCGCGGTCACCGACGGCCTGGCGGTGCTCATGGTGGAGCAGCACATCCACCTGGCCCTGAAGTACGCCCAGCGCGGCTACGTGCTGTCCGGCGGCCGGGTGCGGACACGGGGAACGGCGGAGGAGCTGGTCGACCGCTGGTCGGAGATCGAGGCCTCGTACCTGGGACGGTGAGCGCACCGGGTGTAGCCCCGCCCCCCGGGGGGCGGGGCTACACCCGGCGTCCGCGGGCCGCTCAGCCGCTGCTGCCCCGGATGGCGTGGAGGCCCGCCAGGTAGGCGAAGACCATGGCCGGGCCGAGGGTTCCGCCGGCGCCGCCGTACGTCATGCCGAACGGGGACGCCATCACGTTCCCGGCCGCGTACAGCCCCTCGATGGGCTCGCCGTCGATGTCGAGCACCCGGGCGTCGGTGTCCACCCGGGGGCCGCCCTTGGTGCCGAGTCCCCCGCTCTTGACCGGGATGGCGTAGTACGGCGCCTCGTCGAGCGGGCCGAGGGTGCCGCGGACGTCGCGCTTGTAGGCGGGGTCGCCCCACCAGCGGTCGTGGGCGCTCTCACCGCGGTGGAAGTCGGGGTCGACGCCCTTGGCCGCGTGCTCGTTCCAGCGCTGGACGGTGGTCTTGAGCTCCTCGGCGGGGATTCCGAGGTCTTCGGCGAGGGCGTCCAGGGTGTCGTATGCCTTCAGCCACGCCGGGGGCTCCTCCCCCGCCGGGTGGGGGCCGATGGTGCCGTACGCACGCAGGTAGCCCTGGTCGAAAACGAGCCAGCAGGGCAGGTTGGCGTACTCGAAGGCCGCGACGTCCTCGACGTGGAACGCGCCGCCGAACGCGTTGTAGTTGGCCGCCTCGTTGGTGAACCGGCGGCCCCGCCGGTTCACCATGATCGAGCGAGGGCGGGTGCGGTCGGCGCTGATCATCGCCCGGTTCATGGCGTTGATGCCCTCGGGGAGGTCGGCCGCCGGTATCCACCAGGCCTCCCGCATGTTGCCGAGCATGGCACCGGCCTGCATGGCCATGTACAGGCCGTCGCCGGTGTTGGTCTTCATCGAGACGGGGTGGGTCAGCGGACCGCGCAGGAACGCGCGCTTGTAGTCCTCGTTCCATTCGAAGCCGCCGGTGGCCAGAACGACGCCGCGCGTGGCGCGGTACTCGGCCGGGCCCTCCGGGGTGTCGAAGCGGACTCCGGTGACCCTGCCGTCCTCGATGACCAGCCGGCGCGCCCGGTGCTCGGTGCGCGGCTCGACGCCCGCGTCGAGGCAGGCCTTGAGCAGCCTGCCGATCAGCGACTGGCCGCGGCCGCGCTCGTCGCGGACCTTCCGGCGCTCCAGCTCCTCCTCGGACGGCGGCACGGGGACGGCGGCGCCGAGCGGCGTCTCACTCATCGTGAGGTGCTCGTTCGGGTAGTACGGGCTGTGCGTGACCTTCTGCTGCCACTCGCCGAGCTCGTCGAAGGGGAACAGCGGGCACTCGATGGTGCGGCCGCCGCCCGGCTTTCCGCCCTCGTGCTCGGGGTGGTAGTCGGGGAAGTCGGCGACCGCGTAGAACTCGGTGCCCGCGGCCCGGTCGAGGAAGCGGACCATCTCCGGGCCGGCCTTGAGGTAGGCGCGGATCAGGCGCTCGTCCAGCAGGCCGCGCGAGAGCGACATGATGTAGGTGAAGGCCTCCTCCTCGCTGTCCTCGACACCGATGGCGGCCTGGTGGGGGTTGTTCGGGATCCATACGTGGCCGCCGGACCAGGCCGCCGTGCCCCCGACCTCCGGCGCCTTCTCGAACAGACCCACGCGCGCGCCGCCCTCCGCGGCGGTGACGGCCGCGGTCAAGCCCGCGGCTCCGGTTCCCAGCACGATCACGTCGTACGGCTCGGTCATAGCGGCACCTTCTTCGGTCGTTCCCCGGTGGCTCCCGATCGCACCCAGGTTACAGACTTACCCATTGACGTACAAGGGAAGATTTGCCATGGTGCGGGCACGCCTAAAGAGGGAGCTGGGATGCTGTTCCACGAAGCCGTAGCGCGCGCCCTTGCCGACCATGGAGTGAAGACCGTCTTCGGAGTCCTCGGGGACGCGAACCTGTACATGATGGACAGCTTCGAGCGGGTGATCGGAGGCTCGTACTACTCGTGCTCCAACGAGGGGGGAGCCGTGCTCGCGGCCAACGGGTTCGCCCGCACCTCGGGCGGACTCGGCGTCGCCACGGTGACCCATGGCCCTGCGCTGACCAACACCGTCACCGCCCTCGTGGAGAGCGTGAAGGACCACACGCCCGTCCTGCTGGTCGCGGGGGACACCGCCGTGGTGGACCGGGAAAACTTCCAGAACATCCCGCAGCGGGACGTGGTTCTGCCGACCGGTGCGGGCTTCGAGCAGGTCCGCTCCCCGCAGACCGTCGCCGAGGACATGGCGGTGGCCGTCCGCAGGGCCCTCCTGGAGAAGCGGCCTGTCGTGCTGAACGTGCCCGTGGAGTTCCAGTGGGAGGAGGTCGACTACCGCAAGGCCGAGCCGGCGTTCACGCCTCCGCAGGCGGTCGCCCCGGACCCGGCGGCGCTGGACGCGGCGGTCGGCATCATCGCCAGCGCGCACCGTCCCGTGGTGCTCGCGGGCCGCGGCGCCACGAGCCCCGAGGCCAGGGCGGCCCTGCTGCGGCTGGCCGAGCGCATCGGCGCCCCGGTCGCCACGACGCTGCGCGCCAAGGACCTCTTCCGCGGCGAGCGGTTCGACCTCGGCATCTGCGGCACGCTCTCGCACGAGGTGGCGCTCGACACGATCCTGCAGTCCGACTGCGTCATAGCCTTCGGTGCGAGCCTCAACAAGTGGACGACCGCCGAAGGCTCGGTGCTGGAGAAGAAGCAGCTCGTCCATGTCGACATCGAGCGCGACAGTCTCAACCGGTTCTCGGCGAGCGACGCCCCCGTCGTCGGTGACGCGGCGAAGGTGGCGGACACGATCGTGGGCTGGCTGGACGAGGCCGAGGCCAAGCCGACCGGCTTCGCCTCCGAGGAACTGGCCCAGCGCCTCGCCGCGTACTCCGACGCCGCCCTCAAGGACCCGAGCACGGGCCTCAGCACGGACGAGACGGTGGACATCCGTACGGCCATGCAGAGGCTCGACGGGGCGTTCCCGGCCGACCGCACCCTGGTCTTCGACGGCGGCCGGTTCATCTTCAATGCCTTCACCCGGCTGCACTGCCCGGAGCCCAGCGCCTATGTGCACACCGTCAACTTCGGTTCCATAGGCCTGGGTATGGGCAACGCCATCGGTGCCTCCTTCGGCGCCCCCGGGCGGCCCACCCTGCTCATCACCGGCGACGGCGGTTTCATGCTCGGGGGTCTGGCCGAGTTCAGCACCGCGGTACGGCACAACGTCGACCTGGTCGTCGTGGTGTTCAATGACGCCGCCTACGGCGCGGAGCACATACAGTTCCGCAGCAAGAACATGGACCCGGCCATCTCCACCTTCGACTGGCCGGACTTCGGCCCGGTCGCCACAGCGCTGGGCGGACGGGGCTTCACCGTGCGGAACCTGGCCGATCTCGACGAGGCACTGGATGCGATCGAGACCCGGGACCGGCCGGTCCTGATCGACATCAAGATCGACCCGGACAAGGTGTCCGCCCCGGGCCACTGAAGCCCAATCGCAGGAAGGGAGGCGCCGGTCCCTGAGGCCGGCGCCCTCTTCCGTGTGGCCGCCCTGCCCTACATGGACGCGCTCCGGGGCGCTCCCTCGACAGCGCCCCTGCCGGCGCCCGGAAGGAAGCAGACCGCGAGACCGGCGAGGAGCGCGGCGCCGCAGGAGACGTAGAAGACGATGTCGAAGGAGCCGGTCTCGTCGGCCAGCCATCCACCGACGGGCGGAGCGACCAACTGGGCCAGGCCCAGGCTCATGGTCGCAGTGCCGAACGCGGCACCGAGGTTCCGGGGGTCGAGCGCATCGCCGAGGTAGGAGACCAGCACAGTGCCGACCGCCATCATCAGCAGCCCATAGGTGAACGCCGACGCATGCACGGCCGCGCCCCAGCCCAGCGGGACCACCAGAGCCAACAGGCCGATCAGCACCATCAGCACCACCAGGGTCGCCCGGCGGCCGCACGCATCGGAGACCCGGCCGCCCAGGACTCCGCCGAAGATGCTGGCAAGGCCCAGCAGGGAGAACACCCCCGTGGCTGCCGCGGGCGCGAACCCCAGATCCTCCTGGAGGGCGGCGATGAGGTAGTTGGTGTAGAGGGCGAAACCGATTCCGTAGAGGAAATAGGACAGCAGCAGGGTGGTTGCTCCGGGTAGGACGGTGCGCAGCGGCTTGCGCCGGTGGTGTCGGGGGTCCCCATCGGCGGGGCGGGCACCGGCCGGCTTCAGCAGCAGCAGTTGCAGGGCGAGGATCATCGCCGAGACGGCGACCTCAACGCCCCAGACCTCACGCCAGGCGCCGTCGCCGAACGCCCGCTGCACCAGCGTCACCACGGGGCCGGTGAGCGCGATGCTCATACCCGCGCCCGCGGTGGCCATCCCGAAGGCGAGCCCGCGGTGGCGCCGCGGCACATGGACGGCGACGATCGCGGGGATGGGGATCCATACGGCCGCGCTGCACAGTCCGGCCATGCCCATGCCGAGGAAGAGCACGGGGGGCCCAGGGGCGAGGGACACCAGGAGCAGGCCGAGTACGGTCAGCGACAGGCCTGCCTTGAGCAGTGTTGTGCTCTCCACCCGGTGCGCCAGTGAGGTCACGGCGATCACTCCAGCGAGATAGCCGCCCAGGTTCGCTGCGCTGAGCAGCCCCGCCATGCTGTAGGAGCCCAGGATGTCCTCGGTCATGTCCGGCAGGACGTAGGAGAAGGTGAAGCGGACAAACCCCTGGGAGACCGCCGCGGACGCCATGACCAGCAGGACGGGCAGGATCCATGTCCCCACCCGTGCCGGGGGAGCCTGCGTGCTGTCCGCCGCGCGGCCCGCGGCCTCCGGTGGCTGAGCAGTCATGGGGTGCGCCTCCCGCGGCCTCGGCTGGGCCCGCGATCCCACGGCCAGAAATCTCACCCTACACGTAAAGCGTCCAATGAGGTAAGTTCTTCGCAACGTTCGAGGAGGTGGCACCGTGGACGAATACGAGGTGGTGGTGCTCGGCACCGGGGCGGCGGGACTGACCGCGGCTCTGGCGGCGGCAAGCCATGGCGCCTCGGTGGGGCTGTTCGAGAAGGCCGACTGCGTCGGCGGGACGACGGCGCTCTCCGGGGGTGTCGTCTGGCTGCCGGCCAACAGATACGCCGCCGAGGCGGGGCTCGGTGACAACCGGACGCAGGCCTTGACCTATCTGGAAGCGCTGTCCAACGGCAGCATGCGACCGGAGATGGCGGAGACCTTCGTCGACCAGGTGGAGCCCACCCTCGACTGGCTGGAACGGGAGACCCCGCTCCGCCTGAAGTTGGTTCCCGGCTACCCCGATTACCACCCGGAGCACCCCGGCGGCCTCCCCGAAGGAGGCCGCTCCCTGGAGCCGGAACTGATCGGCACCGCCGACCTTGGGGACTGGCGGGACCGTATCGTCGGGCATCCCAGGCGGCTGTACATCGGCGAGATCCCCAGCGGAGGCGGCACGGGCGTCATCGCCCCCGAGCTGATGCGTCAGCGGGAGGCGCGGTCCTTGGAGGGGCTGGGACGCGGGCTGGTCGCCGCCCTCCTCAAGGGCTGTCTGGAGCGCGGGGTCGAGCCGCATACCGGGATGAGGGCAAAGGAGCTGCTGGTCGAGGACGGCCGTGTCGCCGGGGTCCGGTTCACCTCCGCCTCCGGCTCCCACCGGGTGCGGGCACGCAAGGCGGTGATCATCGCCACCGGCGGCTTCGAGCACGACGGGGAACTGGTGCGGGACTTCCTCCGCGGCCCCGTGGCGCACCCGCCGGGGGTGGAGAGCAACACCGGAGACGGACTGCGGATGGCGATGCGGCTGGGGGCCCGACTGAGCGCCATGCGGGAGGCCTGGTGGGTGCCGGTGGTGCTCGTCCCGGGCGCGGACGGCAAGACCTCCCCGACCCTCCTGCTCCGGGAGCGGACCTTGCCGGGAACGCTCATGGTCAACGCCCTGGGGCGGCGGTTCACCAACGAGGCCGCCAACTACAACGCCCTCGGTGCCGCCTTCCACGCCTTCGACGTGGTGTCCTTCAGCTACGCCAACCTTCCCGCCTGGCTGCTCCTCGATGACGCATGTGTGAAGAGCTACGGCGTCTTCGGAACAGCCCCGGGCTCCCAGGCGCCGGGGTGGCTGATCCGCGCCGACACCCTGGACGGCCTCGCCGAGCGGATCGGCGTCCCCGCCGAGGCGCTCACCGCCACGGTGGAGCGCTTCAACTCCTTCGCCCAGGCCGGGCGGGATCCCGACTTCCACCGGGGCGAGAGCATCTACGACGGCTGGTGCGGCGACCGGAGCCGCTATCGCACTCCCCAGGCGACCCTGGGCACCTTCGCCACCGGCCCCTTCTACGCGGTGCCCGTCCACCCCAGCACGCTGGGCACCAAGGGCGGCCCCAGGACCAGCACCACCGGTGCGGTACTCGACGTCGACGGCACGGTGATCGAGGGCCTGTACGCGGTCGGCAACGCCATGGCCGCGCCCACCGGGATGGCCTACGGCGGTGCCGGCGGGACCCTCGGCCCGGCCCTGGTCTTCGCCCGTCTCGCCGGGCGGCACGCGGCACAGGACGAGGAGGAATGAGATGTCCGAGCACATCCGGGACGGCCTGTTGTTCCAACCGATCCGCATCGGCACCATGGAGCTGCGCAACCGGATCATGTTGCCACCGCACGGCCGTCTGACCGGTGATCCGTTCGGCAGCGAGCGGCAGTCGGCGGCCAACCAGGCGTACTGGCGCCAGCGCGCCGAGAGCGGCGCCGCCTGGATCTGCGGGTTGAACGCGTTCGTCGGCAACACGGTGATCCCCGGTTTCGAGCCGACCGGGATCGGAGCGACCGTCCGCGGTGTCTTCCGGCTGCCGCAGTTCCGCGAGCGGGCGGCGCAGTACGCGGAGGCGATCCACTCGGCGGGGGCGTACGCCTCGGCGCAGCTGATCATGCAGGGCGGCATGCCGCATTCGCCGTCGGGCGTACTGGCCAACTACACCAACAACCAGGTTCCGCATGTGCTGACCGGCGAGGAGATCGCCTGGTTCATCGAGGAATACGCGTTCTCCGCCGGGGAGGCGAAGGCCGCCGGCCTCGATGGCGTGGAGCTGCACGCCAATCACGAGGACCTGCTCCAGCTGTTCCTCTCCCCCGCCACCAATCACCGTGAGGACGAGTACGGCGGGGACCAGGCCGGGCGGATGCGGCTGCTGCTGGACGTCCTGCGCCGGATCCGGCAGGAGGTCGGCCAGGACTTCACCGTCGGCGTGCGGCTCAACATGGACGAGCTGTTCGAGGGCGGCTACGACCTGGAGGAGGGACTGGCCATCGCGGTCGCCCTGCAGGCCAGCGGCACGATCGACTATCTGCACTGCGTGATCGGCAACAACTGGGGCGCACCCAGCTACATTCAGCCGCACCACTACCGTGTGGCCCACTGGTCGGACCTGGCGCGCCGGTTCAAGGAGGCGCTGAGCCTCCCGGTCGTCTACACCGGCCGGGTCGCGACGGCCGCCGCGGCGGCCCGCGTTGTCGAATCGGGCCATGCCGATGTGGTCGGGATGGCGCGGGCGATGTTCGCCGACGGCGATCTGGTGGCCAAGGCCCGCGACGGGCGCGCCGACCGGATCCGGCCGTGCATCGGCACCAACGACTGCCTGCACCGGGTCGTCGTGGAGGGCGTGCGTTTCGGCTGCTCGGTGAACCCGCTGACCGGGCGCGAGAGCGAGCCGCCGCCGCATCGGGCCCGATCGGCCAAGCGGGTGCTCGTGGCCGGTGCGGGCCCGGCCGGGCTCGAGCTGGCGGCACTGCTCGCCGAACGCGGCCACCGGGTCTCCCTCTGGGAGCGCGAGCACGAGACCGGCGGGCAGATGCGCATCGCGGCACGGGTGACCGAGAACGCCGCCTATGCGGACTTCCTGTCCTTCCAGGAGCGGCGCCTCGCCGAGCTGGGCGTCGATGTGAAACTGGGCCATGCGGCGGACGCCGATGCCGTGGCGGACGCCGGTTTCGACGTCGTCGCGGTGGCCACCGGCGCGCGGCCCCGCCGCCCCGCCATTCCCGGAGTGAACCTGCCGTTCGTCGCCGAGGGTCGCGAGGTGTTGCGCGGCCGGGCGGCCGTCGGCCGGAAGGTGCTGGTGATCGCGATGGAGGACCATATGCAGCCACTGACGATCGCGGGCCACCTGACCGATCTCGGCAGGGGTGTGACGGTGCTCTACCCGACACCCGCGATCGCCCCGCTGGTGGGCAAGTACTCGATCGGCGCACCGCTGGCCAAGCTGTCGGCCGCAGGCGCCCGGGTGGAGGTGATGGAACGGGTGGCCCTCATTGAGCCGGGCCGCGTCGTCTCCCGCAACGTCTACTCCGGGGTCGCCCGCGAGCACACCGGCTATGACTCGGTGGTGCTGGCCTGCGGCGGAGAGGCGGATTCCTCACTGCACCAGGCGCTGCGGGGCCGGGTGCCCGAGCTGCACGTCCTCGGTGACGCCTACGCGCCGCGACGGATCTCCTTCGCCACCCGGCAGGCGTACGAGCTCGCGCGGCGCATCTGACCCACGGGCCACGGAGTGCGGACACGAAGCCGCCCGAGGTGCTCACCCCGGGCGGCTTCTCGGTCATGTGCCCCGGCGCGAATCTCAGAAGCCGAGGTCGCGACCGATGATCTCCTTCATGATCTCGGTGGTGCCGCCGAAGATGGTGTGGATCCTGGCGTCGCGCCAGGCCCGGGAGATCGGGTACTCATCCATGTAGCCGTATCCGCCGTACAGCTGGAGACAACTGTCGGTGGTCCGCTTCATCAGTTCGGTGGTCCACCACTTGGTCTTCGCCGCGTCGACCGGAGTGAGCGTTCCGGCGTTGAGCTCCAGGATCGCCCGGTCCACGTAGATCTGCGCCATCTCGATCTCGGTCGCCATCTCCGCGAGCTTGAACCGGCTGTTCTGGAAGCTACCGATCTCCTGCCCGAACGCCTTGCGGTCATGGCAGTACTGGACGGTCCAGTCGAAGGCGGCCTGTGCAACGGCGACGGCGACGGCGGATATCGACAAGCGCTCCTGCGGCAGGTTGTTCATCAGGTGGGCGAAACCCCGGTTCTCCTCACCCAGGAGGTTCGCCGCGGGCACCCGCACATCCTCGAAGATCAGCTCGGCGGTGTCCTGCGCGTGCATACCCGCCTTGGCGAGCTTGCGGCCGCGGCGGAAGCCTGGCATACCGCGCTCAACGACGAGCAGACTGATGCCCCGCGCGCCGGCCGCCGGGGCGGTCTTCGCCACGACGATCACGAGATCGGAGTGGATGCCGTTGGTGATGAACGTCTTCGTGCCGTTCAGCACGTACGCATCGCCGTCACGGACCGCGGTGGTGCGCACCGCCTTGAGGTCGCTGCCGGCGCCCGGTTCGGTCATGGCGATCGCCGTGACGATGTCACCCGAGCAGAAGCCGGGCAGCCAGCGACGCTTCTGCTCCTCGTTCCCGAGCTCCAGGAGGTACGGCGCCACGACGTCGTTGTGCAGCCCGAAGCCGGAGCTGAGCGAGGCGGCACCGCTGCGCGCGAACTCCTCGACGAGGACCGCGTTGTAGCGGAAGTCCGGCTCGCCCCCACCGCCGTACTCCGCGGGGACGGCGGTCCCGAGGAAGCCCGACTCCCCCGCCAGCCGCCACAGCTTCCGGTCGACCAGGCCCTCGGCCTCCCAGCGGTCGTACTCGGAGGTGACATGCCGTTTGATGAACTGTCGTACAGCGTCCCGGAAGGCGTTGTGCTCCGGCTCGAAGAGTGTGCGTTCCATCGGCAGCTCCGGCGGGGTTGAGGGGGTCCGTTCGGTCAGCTCGCCTCGCGCTCCGCGCCCTCGCTCCCCTCGCTGACCCAGCGCAGCAGCTCCGGTACTGGAGAGCCCTTGCCCTTGGTCCGGGGGGACGCGGCGGCTTCGGTGACGAGCTCGTACAGGCGGTTGAGCACTCGGATCCTGTGATCCAGCTCGGAGAGCTTCTCCCGGAGGATCGCCTTGGTCCGCGCTGACGCGGAGGCGCCGGTGAGCGCGAACTGGCCCAGTTCGGCGATCTCTTCGAGACCGAAGCCAAGCTGCTTGAGGATGCGAGCGCCTTCGACGTAGAAGATGTAGTCACGGGGATAGCGGCGTGTCCCTCCCGAGGTCCTCTCGGGCGAGGGAAGAATCCCGAGCTCCTCGTAGTAGCGGATCGTGCGGGTGGACACGTTGGCCTGCTTGGCGAGCTCCCCGATGCTGAGGAGTTCACCCTTCGCGCCCTCCTTGGGCGTGCCGCTCGATGTGGCCGTGCCTTCGGATGCCGAGCGAGTGGTCTTCTTCGGTTCGGTTGCCGATGACCGCGTACGCGTCGACGACGTGCGACGAGCTGCCATGGTGCTCCCCCTTCTGAACGTGTGTGCCTAGCACCTATCATTTTACGGAACTCGTTAAGGGTAGCCATTGAAACACCTTGGTTCGCACCAAAGCCCGAACTGCCACCCCGCATAAACGGTCATACATCCACGCACCCGAATGAACAGGGGTGCAGATCCGGCCATGCACAGCGCGCAGGCCCGGCCCCAGGGGGGCGGCACCCCGCGGCGCCCGGTCAGGCAGAGGCTTGGACGGGGGGACGCGCGCCGACCCAGATGTTGATCCGCGCCGAGACGACGACCTCGTCGCGCTGGTTGATGATGCGCTCCTTGAGGGTCACCACACCTCCAGGCGCCTTGTCCTTCTTCTCCAGGACCTCCATCACAGGGTGGACGGTGTCTCCGAAGAAGCACGGAGCCCGGAACCTGACCTCGTCCATGCCCAGGAACGCGATGACGCGGTCCGGCAGGAGCGGGATCAGGCCGGCACCGCAGGAGAGCACCAGGAGACCGTGGGCGATCCGCTGCTTGAACGGGGTGGTCTTGGCGTACTCCGCGTCCATGTGGAGGCCAAAGTGGTCACCGGTCACACCGGCGAAGTTGACCACGTGGGTCTCGGTGATGGTGACGCCGGCGAACTCTCGCCTGTCGCCCACGGCGAGCTCGTCGTAGTACCGGTCGAACATGGCGGACTCCTCGCTGGGCCTCCGGGGCCACACTCAAAATCAACCCTTGACGTTGAACGTTATATATCATAACCATGATGTCGTCCAGCACCCGCTGTGAGGGGGAGTCGGCCGGGACGAAGACCGGCCGACTCGGACGTCCACGACGGAGAGGGCGGAATGATGACTGTGACGGATGCGACAGCCGGGGTGACGAGTCGGTACCGGGTCGCCGGGGGGTGGCGGGAGTCGGACGACACCCGGACCCTCCCGGTGATCTCACCGGTCGACGAGTCCACCATCGGCGGCGTCCACGAGTACACCCGCGACGAGATCGACGAGGTCTTCGTGGCGGCGCACCGGGCTCAGCCCCGCTGGGCGGCCAGGCCGCTGACCGAACGTTCCGAACTGCTGCACAGGTTCGCCGACCGGCTCGCGGAGAACGCCGACGCGATCGGGGACGTGCTGATGATGGAAGTCGCCAAGGCCGGCAAGGACGCCAGGGACGAGGTCGTCCGGTCCGCCGACTACGTCCGGCACACCGCCGAAGACGCCAAGCGGATCATCGGCGACACACAGTTCTCGGACTCGTTCCCCGGCCAGGCCCGCAACAAGCTGGCCGTCGTCCATCGGGTACCGCTGGGCACGGTGCTGGCCATCCCCCCGTTCAACTACCCGGTGAACCTGGCGGTCTCCAAGATCGCGCCCGCCCTGGTGACGGGCAACACGGTCGTTCTCAAGCCCCCGTCCCAGGGCGCCCTCAGCGCGCTGCTGATGTGCGAACTCGCCTACGACGTGGGGGTACCGCCGGAGGTGCTCCAGGTGGTCACGGGCCGCGGTTCCCGCATCGGGGACTACCTGGTCCAGCACCCCGGGGTCGACTTGATCACCTTCACCGGTTCCTCCGGAACGGGCGCCGACCTGGCCCGCAAAGCGGGTATGGTGCCGCTTCTGCTGGAGCTCGGCGGCAAGGACCCGGCGATTGTGCTCGCCGACGCCGATCTGGACGCGGCCGCCTCCGACATCGTGTCCGGCGCGTTCTCCTACAGCGGCCAGCGGTGCACGGCGGTCAAGCGGGTCCTGGTGGTCGACACGGTGGCCGACGAGCTGGTCGCCAGAATCGCCGAGCGCACGGCGAAACTCAGTGTGGGAGACCCCAGGGAGAACGCCACGATCACCCCGCTGGTCGACCCCGAGGCGGCGACCGGCGCGGAGCGGATGGTCAACGAGGCGGTCGCCGCCGGTGCGGTGCTGGTCCACGGCGGCACCCGCACCGGCAGACTGCTGCAGCCCACCGTGGTCGACCACGTCACCGAGGCGATGGAGTTGGCCTGGGTGGAGCCCTTCGCCCCGGTGCTTCCCGTCCTCCGGATCCGCAGTGCCGCAGAAGCCGTCAGAATCGGCAACCGTTCCGAGTACGGGCTCCAGGCCGCGGTCTTCACTCGCGACATCGACATGGCGATCCAGATCGCGGCACGGTTGGATGTGGGCACCGTGCAGGTCAACGGCCGTACGGCGCGGGGCCCGGACCACTTCCCCTTCCTGGGCACCAAGGCCTCGGGGATGGGCACGCAGGGGGTGCGGCCATCCATCGAGGCGATGACCCGGGTGAAGTCCCTGGTGGTGAACCTGCGTGCGCCGGACCTCGGCGCGAGCGCCTGAGGCCGGTGGAAGTACCGGGCCCATGGCCGGGCGGCTGGGGAGGAGCGGCCCCTACGCCGCTCCTCCCCAGCCGCCGGACCGTCAGACCTCACCGCGCGCCACGGTCGGCAGCCGGTCGAAAACAGCGGCGGCCACCCGTACGCCGTCGTGGCGTGGGGGCTGGTGATCCAAGGGCACAGTCCGCGCACCCGCTCCGCGGCGCGCAGGAAGTGCTCGCGGTGCACAATTTCGTCGTCGTGGACACCGGGCCACCACCGGCACCCGGTTGTCGGCCGGCCGGTCGGGGTCGTACAACGGCGGCCAGTCGGTGCGCTCGCTGGCAGGTGGTGCAGGCTGTCAAACGTCGAGAGACGCCGAAGGCCATGCCCAGGGCCCGGAAGCGACGCGCGGTGAGACGTTCTCCGGTGGCATGCGTACGTCGTGCTGCTCCAGATGTGCGGCCGCCGCCCCGGGCGAGGGAGCGGTCGGCAGGGGTGCCGCGGCCCGTTTCGCACTGGTCCATCGGGGACGACGCGGTAGTCGCGCAGCGCCCTGCGCAGCCCGGCGCCGGGCGTGTTGGGGCCCTAGGCCCGAACTGGAGCCACAGCAGCCGGGCAGGTCCTCCGCCTACCGTCTGGCGGCGGTCACCGCATCGCGAACGCGCTGCGGCCCTGCCAGCCGTACTCGCGCCAATCGGAGTGGTAGTAGCGGGCGACAGCGGCCAGCGGCGACTGCTCACCGCAAGCATCGGCGACCGCGAGGACGTACCAGCGGCGTGCCCAGCGGGAGCAGCCCCCGCCTGGCTCATGGCCGGACTGAGCCGTGCGGTGAGGGGTAACTCGCCTGGACGTCCACGTCCTGGAGACGCACCCTTCCAGATTCCGGGACTCGGTTTGGCTATGTCATCAGCAGCTATGCATGGAGCAACTCCTACGGGAGCACCCCCTGGGAGCTGTCTTCCGTCACGCTCATGTCCCACCGTCCGGCCCATGAGGGAGCGGTACTGCGACGATCAAGCGTCCCATCGTTGCTCACTCCAGCGGACGTGACCGCTCGCAGAGCGGTAGCGCCCCGTCACTACCATGGGTGGGGAAGGCCTGGAAGGAGATGGTGTCGGTGCGCATCTCCGAGGTCACCGGAAGCCTCGGCACAGGATTGGCAGGCTCGCTGCCGGGGCCGTATACGGCCACCGCCTTCATGGACGGCACAGGCAGGATCTCCCTGTGGAGCCCGCAGGCAGAGGCCCTTCTCGGATATCCGGCGGAGGAAGTCTGCGGAATGCCCGCGGTGGAGCTGCTGACCGCCCCGAGGGGCCGGGAGGCGGCGTTGGCCGCTCGCGAGCGGCATGTGGCCGGGCAGGGCTGGGACGGCGTGCTGGGCCTGCGGCACCGCGACGGGCGCGAGGTGCAGATTGCGCTGTGCGTGCGTCCAATGCTCGACAGGAAGGGCCAGACCGGCTGGTCGATCAGTGCCGCCGACACACGGCAGGTGGAGCGGGAGGAGATCGATCGGGCGATCCTGGAGGCGCTGTTCACCCAGTCCCCGATCCCCATGACGGTCATGGACACCGAGTTGCGGTACCGATGGGTGAACGCCGCGACAGTGCGCGAGATCGGCGTGTCCGCCGAGCAACTCCTCGGTCGGCGCATCAGCGAGGACACACCGGAGGTCGACTTCCGGGCGATCGAGCAGGTCCTGCGCCGGGTGCGGGACACCGGCGAGCCGGTGGTGGGCTTTGAGGTGCGCGGCCGCGAGCATGTGTGGTCCGCCTCCTCCTTCCGACTGACCCATCCGGCAGGCCGCATTCTGGGGATGTGCCAGACGTACGTCGATGTCACCGAGGGCGATCGGGCCCAGCGGCGGCTGGCCCTGCTGACCGAGGCCGGCGCGCGCATCGGCACCACGCTGGATGTGGGGCGCACCGCCCAGGAACTGGCGGACGCTGCCGTGCCCGACCTCGCGGACATCGTCGGCATCGACCTGCTGGAGCCGGCGGTGCGGGGTGAGGAACCGGCCCCCGGGCCGGTGGGCGGGCGGATGCTGGCCCACCGGTCGGGAGTCCGCTCGCTCCGGGAGCACGCTTCGGAGGTCGTGTACCAGGTGGGCGAGACGGTGGCGTATCCCCCGGGCACGCCCCAGGTCCGGTGCCTGGCCTCCGGGCAGTCGGTTTTGGTGCGGAGGCTGGACGTCGATGAGTGGTTCGCCCTCGACCCGCGAAGCGCGGAGAAGATCCGGGAACTACGGGTCCACTCGCTCATGGCGGTACCGTTGCGTGCCCGAGGGATCACGCTCGGTGTGGCCACCTTTGGCCGCTACCACAATCCTCTGCCGTACGACGAGGAGGACCTGGCCCTGGCCGAGGACTTCTCCTCTCGCGCCGCGGTGTGCGTCGACAACGCCCGCCGCTACACCCGTGAGCGCACCCTGGCCGTCACCCTGCAGCGCAGCCTGCTGCCCCGCGGGGTGCCCGAGCAGGACGCGTTGGAGGTCGCCCACTGCTACCTGCCCGCCCAGGCCGGGGTCGGCGGTGACTGGTTCGACGTCATCCCGCTGCCCGGCACGCGCGTCGCCCTGGTCGTCGGCGACGTCGTTGGGCACGGGGTGCACGCGGCGGCCACCATGGGCCGGCTGCGCACCGCCGTGCACAACTTCTCCGCTCTGGACCTGGCGCCCGAGGAGGTGCTGGCCCACCTGGACGAGCTGGTGTCCATGCTCGACCAGGACCATCTAGCCGAGAGCGACGGGGCCGGGGTGATCGGGGCCACCTGCCTGTACGCCGTCTACGACCCGATCACCGGCACCTGCACCCTCGCCACCGCCGGCCACATCGGCCCCGCCCTGGTCCATCCCGACGGCACCGTCACCTTCCCCCACCTGCCGATCTCCCCACCGCTGGGTCTGGGCGGCGAACCCTTCGAGGCCGCCACGCTGCACCTGTCTGCGGGCAGCCGCCTGGTGCTCTACACCGACGGACTGGTGGAGAACCGCGACCGCGACATCGACACCGGCCTGACCCTGCTGAGCCGCACCCTGGCCGACGCCATCGGCCGCAGCCCGGAGGAGACCTGCCAGGCCGTGCTGGAGGCGATGCTTCCTCCGCAGCCCAGCGACGACATCGCGCTGCTGGTGACCCGCACCCGGCGGCTCGACCCCTCCCACGTGGCCGAGTGGGACGTGCCTGCCGAGCCGGCCCAGGTCGGTGTGATCCGCGCCCACGCCCTGCGGCAGCTACAGGCGTGGGGGTTGGAAGAGTTGGGCTTCACCACCGAGCTGATCCTGTCCGAGCTGGTCACCAACGCCATCCGGTACGCGGCCGAACCCATCCGGGTGCGGCTGCTGCGCGGCTGCGCCGTGACCTGTGAGGTATCGGACGGGTCCAGCACCTCCCCGCACATCCGCCGCGCCGCCACCACCGACGAGGGTGGGCGCGGTCTGTTCCTCATCGCCCAGCTGGCCGACCGCTGGGGCACCCGCTACACCGCAAACTGAAAGATCATCTGGGCCGAGCAGGCCTTGCCCTCCTGGGACATGTCGCGAGGAGATGTCCCGTGACCTTTCCGTCGGGGCCCCGCTATGCCAACACGAGGGTTGCAGCACCGCCAGAGGAGCCTGGGCGTGCCGACAACCCATGCCACCCACGCCGAGCTGCACTCTTGGAGTCACGACCAAACCCATAGAGGAGAACCTCGGATCAACAAGGTACTACTCACGGCGGATGTTCCTCCCCCACGCACGTCGGGCCGCCGACGGCTGGGGTTTGGACACAGCGAGTCACCCACGAGGAGCTGAGACATGGTCGGTTTTCCGAGCGCGCGTTGACGTTGTAGGCCGTGACCGGCCTGTCATCGCGTGCTGCCCTTGATGTTGCGGCACAGCGAGCCTTCCCCTGCCTGACCGTCGGTGCACCGTTCATGTGCTCGGTGGCGGGCCTCGTTGTCGGCAACCCAACAGGAGCCCACCCCGCAGTCCGCCTGAACCAATCAAGATCGGTGATGTGCCCCGGGTCTGGTGGAGTCACCTTGCTGGACAGATGATGCTCCAGACACTCAAGGAGGCTTCAGTGCCCCGTAGTTACTCGGCCGAGTTCCGGCGCAAGGTCCTCGATCTCGTCGAAGCCGGCCGGCCTGTCCGGCAGGTTGCCCATGACCTCGGCATCAGCGAACAGACGATCTACGTCTGGCGCCGTCAGCACCTCATCGACACCGGGCAACTGCCCGGCCCGACCAGCGAGGACCAGGCCGAGCTGGTAGCCGCACGACGGCGGATCGCCGAACTGGAGGCGGAACTGGCCGTCCACCGCCGGGCAGCCGAGCTCATAGGCAAGGTGGTGCCCCCAAAAGACGGTTCGAGGCCGTCGCGGTAATGGCCGGCGAGGGCATGTCCGTGCAGATGGCGACGCGAGTGCTCAACGTCTCCGAGTCCGGTTACTACGCCTGGCGCTCCCGCCCACCCTCACCTCGTTCCCTGCGGCACTCGTGGCTGACCGAGGCCATCACCACCATCCACACCGCCTCGCACGGCTCGTACGGGATCCGCCGCGTCCACGCAGAGCTCAAGCTCGGGCACGGCATTTCCATCAGCCACGGCACCGTCATGCTGCTCATGCAGCGGGCAGGTCTCAAGGGCCTCCCCGGCAACCGCCGCCGCCGGATGCGGCACGACACCCCCACAACCGCCGACCTGGTCGACCGGAACTTCGCCAGAACCGCCCCGGACAAGCTGTGGGTCACCGACATCACCGAGCACCCCACCCGGGAGGGCAAGGTGTACTGCGCAGTCGTCCTGGACACCTACTCGCGCCGGGTGGTCGGCTGGTCCATCGACTCCACCCAGACCTCCGCCCTCGTCACCAACGCCCTGAACATGGCGATCAGCAACCGGCGACCGACAGCCGGGACCGTGATCCACTCCGATCACGGAGTCCAGGCAGTTCACCTCTTGGGCCTTCACCGAACGGGCCCGGGCCTCCGGCCTGATTCCCTCGATGGGCACGATCGGCGACTGCTACGACAACGCCATGATCGAGTCGTTCTAGGGCCGGATGCAGACCGAGTTGCTCAGCCGCCGCAGATGGCGCACCCGCCTGGAACTGGCCAACGCGATCTTCGAGTACCTCGAAATCTTCCACAACCGACAACGTCGGCACTCCGCACTCGGCATGCTCACACCCATCGAGTTCGAGCTGAGGAATACCCCCTCGATCGCCTAGAGTCCAGCAACTCGACTCCACGTAAGCCGGGGCACATCAGCACGCTGACGCCTCCCCTCCCTGTAACCCAGGCTCCACCCAAGCCCCCGCTCCTCAAACGGCGGGGCTCGGGCGAAGGCACGAGGGATCATGGTGGAGCTGTTCCACCCGCCACCCCGCAGCCCAGTCTCGAAGCGATCGGGACCGCCATGGACCAGGCGCTGCCCCGCCAACCGACCCGCATCCAAGGATCAGCAGCGAACTTCACCAAAACCGCTTAGCCTGCGTGACGACCACGGAAGAGCAGGCCGCGAAGATCAACGAAGCGCTGAAGTCCTCGGGCTTCTGCAAGCTCTGACGCGGCTTGCGAGCGCAGCACATCGGCCCAAGTGGGCAGGCCAGGGGGATGCTTCCAGCCGCCCCCACCGCGGGCGCTAGGCTTCGGCCGGCACGGACATGACGGGGGGCGGAACGGATGAAGTCCGAGGAGACACCGCGGTGGGCATCGGCCCTCGACGCGGTCGTGGTGTACGCGCAGGGCGCGATGTGCAGCCGTCGGGCGGGCGGCTCCGTGCCGCCGCAGGGGCGGGTGCGGGTCACCGGACTGCCGCGCTCGATGGACCCGGGCTCCCTGCGCGCCCGCGTGGTCGGCGACAGCGGTGTGCGGGTCACCGAGGTGCGGGTGGAAGTGGACGCCGAGCCGTCCGGTGCCGACTCCTCCGAGGCGTTGCGGCAGGAGGTGGAGCGGCTGCGTGACGCCCAGGGCGCGGTGCAAGGCCGTCGCGATCGGCTGCTCACGCGCATCAAGGAGGTCACGGACCTGCGCCCGGTTCCGCCGCCGCGCAAGCGGGAGGACCCGCACCGCCGCACTCCCGCCGAAGCGTGGCTGGCGCTCGCCGACTTCGTGGACGAACGGCTGACGGTCCTGCACGGCCGTCTCGCCGGGCTGGAGGCGGAGGTGCGCCGCGCCGAGCACGAACTCACCGTCGCGGCCGACCGCTTGGCCCGCGGCTCCACCGACGCGCCCTCCGCCCACGTCGAGACCACGGTCTGCGCGGTCCTGACCCTCGACGGATCCGGTGATGTGGAGCTGGAGCTGGAGTACGGGGTTCCGGGCGCCGTCTGGGTACCGGCGTACCGGCTGGCCTACCGTCAGAGCGCGGACTCGGGCAGCTTGGTGCTGCGTGCCTCAATCGCGCAGCGCACCGGGGAGGACTGGGCCGGGGTGCGCATCGCTCTGGCCACCGCCGATCTGCGGCGCCGCACTGATCTGCCGAAGCTGCGCTCGCTGCGGATCGGCCGCCGTCAGCCCGTGGCCGCGCCGTCCGGCTGGCGGGAGCCCCCTGCGGGCCTGGCCGACCTGTTCACCGGGTACGACTCGGCAGGCCCGCGCCCGCAACCGCGATCCAGCGCCGCCCCTGTCGCCGTCGGGGCCGCGCCCACGGCCGTCTGCGGCGGCCCCGTCCCCCCTCCCCCGCCTGCGCCCCCGGCGGCACCGTCGTACAGCGGAGCGCCCGTGCGGCCAGCCGAACCCGGCGGCGTCCGCGTGCCACAGGCGGAAGCGCTCGACCGCGCCATGCCCGCTTTCGCGCAGGCGCCACCACAGCAACCCGCCCGCCCCCGCACAGGCGGCGCGCCGGTCCCCTCCGGCCCGATGGCCCCGCCACC
Source organism: Streptomyces sp. NPDC059866 (assembly GCF_042731325.1). NCBI lineage: Bacteria > Bacillati > Actinomycetota > Actinomycetes > Kitasatosporales > Streptomycetaceae > Streptomyces > Streptomyces sp. NPDC059866. The sequence continues at coordinate 91,806 of NZ_JBHWJT010000029.1, forward strand.
ACCGGCGCCCCCGGCGCCGGTGACCGGTCCGCCGCGGCCCACCGGCGACGAGCTCGACTACGCCGCGCTCCACCTCAGCGGTCCCGACGAGCCCGCCGGCCGCAGGGGCCACCTGTTCCCCGACGCGCCGTTCGACCCGGTGGCGGTCGAACACCGCCGTCGTGCCGAAGCGGTGGCTGCGCTGCCGCTGCCCGGGCATGCCGTACGGCCCCGTGAGTCGGCGGGTTCCTTCGACCATCGTTATGACGCCGTCGCCCGCGCGGACATCCCCTCGGACGGCACCTGGCACACCGTCACCATCAGCGAGATCCCGGTCGGTCTGCGTACCGAGTATCTGTGCGTGCCGTCCGTGGAACAGCGGGTGTACGGGACGCTCGTCCTGTCCAACGCCACCGACCAGGCGCTGCTGGCCGGTCCGGTGGAGGTCACCGTCAACGACGACTTCCTGCTGACCGCCGCGCTGCCCACGCTCGCGCCCGGCGGCGTCCGCCGGATGGGGCTCGGGCCCGCGGAGGGCGTCCAGGTCACCCGGCGTACGCACCTCAACGAGTCGACGGTGGGCCTGCGCAACAACGTCACCGTGCTGGACCACCGCGTACAGGTGGACCTGGCCAACCGGCTCGCCCGGCCCGTCTCCGTCGAGGTCCGAGAGCAGGTGCCGGTCACCTCCGATCCGGACGTGCGGATCGACGAACGGGCAGCCGACTGGGCGGTTCCCGACGACGGCGCGGGGCCCGATCACCACGCCCCGGGCACCCGCGTGTGGCGTGTCGACCTGCCCCCCGGAGGCACCGCCGCCCTGCACGGCGGCTACGAAATCCGTATCCCGGCCGCGAAGGCCCTGGTCGGCGGCAACCGCAGGAGCTGACAGACACCATGTCCACGGATCCGGAACTGATCCCCGCCCCCGTCACCGCCGTCACCTGCCTGGAGGACCGCGCCCAGGTCGAACGCACCCTCACCCTCGACCTGCGAGCGGGCGTGCAACGGCTGCGCCTCGGACCGGTCAGCGCGCTGGCAGTCGACCGTACCTTGCACGCCGAGCTGACCGCCGACCATCAGGCGAGCGTCCTCGACGCCCGCATCGTCCGTACCTGGACGCCGCGCGGGCCGCTGCCCACCGCCGACGACTCGGCGCTGCGCCTGCGCGTACACGCCCTGGAGGAGGAGCGGTTCGCGCTGGAACAGCGGACCGACCGGCTGCGCGCCCGCCTCGACGTGCTGGGCCGGCTCGCCACGGACCTCCTGCGCGAGATCGGCGACGGAGTCGGTACGGGTGAGACGGACACGACCCGCTGGGCCGCGGAGCTCGACCGCGTGGACGACGAACGCGACGCGTACGGCGAGGAGTTGCGCGCCACGCAGGCCCGGCTGACGGTGCTCGCCACCGAACTCCGGGAGACCGAGCACGCCGTCCTTCTGTCCGAGCAGCAGCCCGCCGAACTGCTCGGCCATGTCGAGCTGGCGGTGCAGTCCGCCGTCACGGGGCAGGCGCGGCTCCGGCTGACCCACCTCGTCCCCTGCGCGCTGTGGCGCCCCGCCTATCGGGCCGTGCTCGACGGGGACACCGTGACGCTGGAGACGGACGCCATGATGTGGCAGCGCACCGGCGAGGACTGGTCCGACGTGGCCCTGACACTGTCGACGGCCCGCTCGGCCTCGGCGAACGAGCCACCGCGCCTCGTCGAGAACCGGCTGACGCTGACCGACCGCTCCCCCGCCGAACGGCGCACGCTCGAGGTGGAGTTGCGCGAGCAGGAGATCGCCGACCTCGGCCCGGCCCCCGTGCTCGGCCTGCCCGGCGTGGACGACGGCGGTGAAACCAGGGTGCTGCGCTCTCCCGCACCCGTCTCCGTGCCCGCCGACGGACACGCCCACCGCGTGCCGCTCTCCTCCGTCGCCACGCCCGCGAGCAGCGAGTACGCCTGCTCCCCCGAACTCTCCCCGCTGGTGACCCAGGTGGTGCGGTTCGACAACTCCTCCGGGCACGCGCTGCTCGCCGGTCCGGTGGACCTGGTGCGCGGCAGCGAGTTCAGCGGCCGGGGCACACTGGATTTCACCGCTCCCGGCGGGCCCGTCGAGCTCGCGTTCGGCAGCCACGACGACTACCGGGTGCTGCGGTACACCGAGGAGTCCCGCGACACCACCACCATGACCCAGCGGACCACTGTCACCCACACGGTGCGCCTGCACCTGTCCCGCTTCTCCGCTCCGGGGGCGGAGGGCAATCAGACCGTCGTGCTGCGGGAACGGATGCCGGTCTCCGAGGTCTCGGCCGTGGACATACGCCTGCGCAAGGAGGACTGTTCCCCCCTCCCCAACACCGTGGACGACGAGGGCATCGCCCGCTGGGACATCGCCCTGCCGCCCGGCGGCCGCCGCACGATCGCCCTCGTGTACGAGATCTCCGCGAGCGGCAAGGTCAGTGGTGTCTGAGGACGACAGCCGACACAGCGACGGAGCGCCTGTCTCCATCGCGTTGAAGTGCTCTCCTCCCTTCGCAAGCTCAGGAAGGAGATTCCGGCCTACCTTGCGGTGGTCGGCTGGACGCCTTTGCAGCGCCTGACGACTGCCCTTCCGGCAGCCGGGACGAGCGCGAGGCCCATCCGGTACAGGTGCAGGATGTTCCGGGCGGCGTTGTGGTCGGCGTTGCCCGACCAGCCGCAGTCCGGGTTCTTGCACACGAACACGGCCAGGCTCTCCCGGCTGCCCGGGGCGGTGAAGCCGCAGGCGAAGCAGCGCTGGGAGGTGCCGGGGGCGGGAACCTTGTGCAGGGTGCCCCGTGGCGGGCGGTCTTGTACGTCAGCATCGTCACGGTGCGGCCCCATGCCTCCTGGCTGATGGAGCGATTCAGACCGGCCTTCTGCTTGACGTTCTTCCCCGGCTCCTCGACGGTGCCCCGGGCGCTCTTGGTCATGTTCGGGATGTCCAGGTGTTCCACCACGAGCACGCTGTAGCTGCGGGCGAGGTAGGTGGTGATCTGGTGCTGCCAGTCGGTTGCCCGTCGCTTGGCTTTCGCTCGGAGCTTGCCGATCTGGTCGTATACCGCCCGGAGCCGGTTCGATGACCGCTGTCCGGGCTTGCGGTGCTGCTTGAGACGGGCGGCCTGCCTCTCCAGACGGAGCAGCTTGGCCTTCTCGTCGGCATTGAGCCACCTGTCCCGGTCGGAGGCTCCGTCCGGCAGGCGGGACGCTCGCCCGTGATCCTGGTGGTTGTCGTCCGAGAGGGCGAGGGGGATGTTCACCCCGGCGTCGATGCCCACTTCCGGTCCCTGGTGGGGCTCGGGCTTGGCTTCCAGGGTGGTGATGCGGAAGGCGATGTGCCAGCCCAAAGCGTCCTTGACCAGCCGGGCACCGGTGATCCGGTTGTCGGCGCTGGCGTTCTTGCCCACCGGCAGGTCACGGGTCCAGCGGAAGCGGACGCGGCCGACCTTGGGGATGTTGACCATGCCCCAGCGGCGGTGCACCCGCGTGATCTGCAAGTCCCGGCCCTGCGGGATGTCCACGCTCATCCCCGACCGAACGCGGGGCTTGAAGTTCGGCTCTTCGGCCCGGCCTTCCCAGCAGTTCGTCCATGCCTGGAGGTACGTCTTCAGTACCGCCTGCGCGGCCTGCGCGGGGAGCACGGCAAGGAAGTCGATCTCCTTGCGGGCCTGCCGTATCGCCGCATCGGCGGCGGCCAGCGACCGCGCGGGAGAAGCCCTGATCATCTCGGGACTGGCGGCTGCTGTCGTGCGGGGCCGGGCCGAGCAGTTCCATACCGTTCCTAATCAGTGAGCAGGAGTGAGTCTTGGACCCACTGCCCGACACTGCGCGCATCCCGAACGGTTTTGGGTGCGCTGGTCGCCCGCGTTCCTTGGGGTCTTCCTGTCCGGGCGCGTG
>NZ_JBHWJT010000030.1:0-91562 GCF_042731325.1 Streptomyces sp. NPDC059866
GCTGGGGGGCTGGGTGGATGCGACCCGTGACCGTCCTGTCGTAGGGGGCAGTCGGGAGCGCGACGAGGTGTGAACGACCGAGTGCACAAGCTCGGGCCGCTCACGGCCGCGAAGGTGACACGAGACGTTCCCTGCAGCCGGCAGGGGCTCCGGCCCCGATCACGACGTGCGCGTACAGCTCCTCGGAGACGGCCAGTCGGGTGGTCAGGCCGGCGCGGATGAAGGCGTCGACGGCCGAGGGGGCCTGGCGCTCGCTCGTCTCGATCAGCAGGCAGCCGCCGGGCGCGAGCCACCGGACCGCCCCGGCGGCGACCCGGCGCAGCACCTCGAGTCCGTCGGCGCCCCCGTCGAGGGCGACCAGCGGCTCGTGGTCGCGGGCCTCGGCCGGCAGCAGGCCGACCTCGGCGGTGGGGACGTAGGGCACGTTGGCGGCGAGGATGTCGACGCGGCCTCGCAGCTCGCCGGGGAGGGCCTCGAACAGGTCGCCCTCATGGACCCGGCCGCCGTGACCGGCGATGTTGCGGCGGGCGCAGCGCACCGCGGCCGGGTCGATGTCGGCGGCGTGCAGTTCGACCCGGCCGAGAGCGGCGGCGAGGGCGGCGCCCACGGCGCCCGAGCCGCAGCACAGGTCGACGACGACGGCCGCGTCCGGAGCCTGGGCGACGGCCTGGTCGACGAGGAACTCGGTGCGGCGGCGGGGCACGAAGACGCCGGGTTCGACGGCGATCCGCAGCCCCTTGAACTCGGCCCAGCCCAGGACGAGTTCAAGGGGCAGTCCGGCACGGCGGCGGTCCACCATGGCGGCGGCCTCGGCCGGGGTGCGGGCGGCGCCGAGGATCAGCTCCGCTTCGTCCTCGGCGAAGACGCAGCCCGCGGCACGCAGCGCGGCGACGACGGAGGAACGGGAGGGGCGGGACGGCGAAGCGGAAGGAGGAGCGGGCATGAAGCCGAGAGCCTTTCGGAAGCCGAAGGGCGCTCTCACGGTCACCTAGAGCCGGTGATCCGCGCTGTCGTGAGGGGAGAGCACCCGACCTGACACAGCAGTAATGGGTCTCACCTCCTCGGCCTCGCAACGGCCGGGACCACCCACAGCCGGACGGCCACCCTACCCGAAGGGCCGGACGCTCACCGCGTACGGTGGTCCGCGTACACACCGATCACGCTCTACGGCGGGCCGCCGCGCAGGCGGCCTGGAGGCACCACCCGCATGAACGTCACCCGAGGCTTCACCGGGCGCCCGCGCGTCGACAACCCGGGGCTGCCGCCCGGGCAGTACGACGCGGGCGACGACTGGCCCGTCCTGTCCGCCGAGGTCACGCCCGACCTCACGGCCGCCGACTGGACCTTCCGCATCGACGGTCTCGTCGAGGAGCCGCTCACCTGGGACTGGGATGCGGCACACGCGCTGCCGGCGTCGGTGTACGAGGGCGACATCCACTGCGTGACCAGCTGGTCGAAGTTCGGGGTGCGGTTCGGGGGTGTGTCCCTGGACGCGTTCCTGGAGCAGGTGCGGCCGCTGCCGTCCGCCACCCACGCGGTGGCGTACGCGCACACCGGGTACACCACGAACCTCCCGCTCGCCGACCTCACCGGCTCACGTGCCTGGATCGCATGGGAGTACGACGGCCGGCCGCTCACGCCCGAGCACGGCGGTCCGGCGCGGCTGCTCGTGCCGCACCTGTATTTCTGGAAGAGCGCCAAGTGGATTGCGGGCCTGCGGCTGCTCGACCACGACGAGCCCGGCTTCTGGGAGCAGCACGGCTACCACGCGCGCGGCAACCCCTGGGAGGAGCAGCGGTACTCCGGTGACTGAGATCTTCACTCCCCCGACCCGGTTCGCCGTCCCCGGCCGCATCGCCGTCGGCGACGGGACCGCGAACCGCTGGCAGACCGCCACGCTCACCGAGATCCGCCGCGAGACCCCGCGTGCCGCCACCTTCCGGTTCGCGGTGCCCGCCTGGGCGGGGCACCTGCCGGGCCAGCACCTGATGCTGCGGCTGACCGCCGCGGACGGCTACACGGCCCAGCGCCACTACTCGATCGCGTCCGCGCCGGACGACTCGGGGCACATCGAGCTGACCTTGGACCATGTCGACGGCGGCGAGGTCTCCGGCTGGTTCCACGCCGAGGCCCGGCCGGGCGACCGGGTCGAGGTGCGCGGTCCGCTGAGCGGCTTCTTCGCCTGGCCGGGAGACCGGGCGGCGCTGCTGATCGGCGCGGGCTCCGGGGTCGTACCGCTGATGTCGATGGTGCGCCACCACCGGGCACGGGACCTGTCCGTGCCGCTGCGGCTGCTGGTGTCCGCGCGCGGTCCCGAGCAGCTCATCTACGCGGCGGAGTACGGCCCGGAGACGACGCCCGTGTTCACGCGGAGCGCCCCGCCGGGTCTGCCCGTGGGACGCCTGACGACCGCCCATGTGGCGCCGCTCCTGGCCGAGCGGCCTCCCGGTGGGTGGGAGGCCTATGTGTGCGGCTCCAACGCCTTCGCCGAGCATGCCTCGCGTCTGCTCGTCGCGGCCGGCCAGCCGGTGGACCGTATCCGGATCGAACGCTTCGGCTGAGCCCCGGCGCCCCGGCTCGTCCCGCACGGCGGCCGTTCCTCGTGAACGAAGTCCCCTGGACGGGGTACGAGATCCATGTGGCACTCGCACGCATACGTGGCGGCCCGAGGGAGCGAGGGTACGGCTCCCGGGGCCTCCGGTGACGGCGAGGAGGCGGGCATGGGAACCCGGGTGCGCGGCTGGCGCTGGCGACGCAATCCGCTGCGACGCCGCTCGGACGTCGTCGAGGCGTGGACGACGCTGGCCGTCGCCGTCCTGCTGTTGCTGGGCGCTCCACTGGCCGGGGCGGTCGCGGCCTGGTGGGCCCACGACGAGGCACGGTCGACCGCGGTGGCCCAGCGGGCCGAGCGCAGGCATGTCCGTGCCGAGGTCCTGGGCAGGAGTCCCGCCGGTGTGCCCGCCCTGGAGGGCGGCCGGGAGTACACGTACCGGGCGACCGTGCGGTGGACGGAGCCGGGCGACGGTCCCCGCACGGCCTCCGCACAGGTCCCGGCGGGCACGCGGCCCGGTGAGAAGGTCGACGTGTGGTTCGACACGCGGGGCCGCAGTGTGCCGCCGCCGCCGGACGACGCGACGGTCTGGCAGCACACCTTCGCCATCGGCATCTGCGCCACGGCCGGCACGGCCGGCGTGGTGCTCCTCGGCCGTGCGGTCGTACGCCGGGTGGCCACCGGTCACCGGATGGCCGAGTGGGAGCGCGAGTGGGCCCGTACGGAACCGGAGTGGACCGGGCGGCGGGCCTGACCGGGCGTTCATGAGTGCTCCGACCACCAGGCGGTCTGTCTCCCCTTCCCCGTCCATGCCCCGGTCGAGGACGAGAAGACCTGGCGAGTGGTCCGACCACCCGCGTACGGTGTGATCATCAACGTCCTCTTCACCCAAGGCGGTCCTACATGGCGCTGTTCGACCTCCCCCTCGACGAACTCCGCGAGTACCACAGCTCCTCCACCGAGCCCGAGGACTTCGACGCCTTCTGGTCCAAGACCCTGCAGGAGGCGCGCGAGTACGACCTGGACGCCCGGTTCGAACCGGTCGACACGGGACTGTCGACGGTGACGGTGTACGACGTGACCTTCGCCGGATTCGGCGGGCACCCGGTGAAGGGGTGGCTGACACTGCCCGCCGCGGCGGAGGAACCACTGCCGCTGGTCGTGGAGTTCATCGGCTACGGGGGCGGCCGCGGCCTGCCGCACGAGCACCTGCTGTGGGCGTCCACGGGCCGCGCGCACTTCGTGATGGACACCCGCGGCCAGGGCAGCGCCTGGGGCGGCGGTGGCGGCACCCCCGATCCGGTCGGCGGCGCGCCCGCGTACCCCGGTTTCATGACCCGCGGCATCGACGCGCCGGAGAACTACTACTACCGCCGGGTGTTCACGGACGCGGTGCGCGCCGTCGAGGCGGCCCGCTCGCATCCGCTCACCGATGCGGCCCGGACCATGGCGCTCGGCGCCAGCCAGGGCGGCGGGATCACCATCGCCGTCGGCGGTCTGGTCCCCGACCTGGTCGCGGTCGCGCCGGACGTGCCGTTCCTGTGCGACTACCCGCGGGCGGCGACGCTGACGGACCGTCACCCGTACCGCGAGATCGGCCTGTACCTCAAGACCCACCGCGGCCGCGGCGAGGACGCCCTGCGCACGCTCTCCTACTTCGACGGCGTGCACTTCGCCGCCCGCGGCCGGGCCCCCGCGCTGTTCTCGGCGGCGCTGGAGGACCAGACCTGCCCGCCGTCCACCGTCTTCGCCGCCTTCAACGCCTGGGCGCACGAGGACAAGGCGATCGAGGTGTACGAGTTCAACGACCACGAGGGCGGCGGCCCGTACCAGGAGGCCGCCAAGGTGCGCTGGCTGCGGTCGTACGCCTGAGCGGACCGCCACTTCCCTCCGGTCCGACCAGTCGGTACGTTCGGGGAGCCCGGGCCGCAGGGCCGCGGACCGGGCTTCCGACGGACGACGGAGGGGCCATGCCCGAGCGCACGCCAGACATCCACGGTCACTGCGACACCCGCTTCGCCGCGGTGCGGACGGCGTTCGAGGAGAACTTCCGGGAGCGGGGCGAGCTCGGCGCCGCGGTCGCCGTCTCGGTCGACGGCGTGAGCGTGGTCGACCTGTGGGGCGGCTGGGCCGACGCGGCCCGCACCCGGGGCTGGGAACGCGACACGCTGGTCAACGTCTGGTCGACGTCCAAGGGTCCGGTGGCGCTGTGCGCGCACATTCTCGCCGACCGGGGCCTGCTCGACCTCGACGCCCCGGTGGCCGCGTACTGGCCGGAGTTCGCCGCGGCCGGCAAGGAGGAGATCCTCGTACGGCATCTGCTGTCGCACCGCGCCGGACTCTCCGGCCCGCGCGAGCCGCACACCTTCGCCGATCTGTGCGACTGGGAGGTGACGACGGGCCGGCTGGCGGCGATGGAGCCGTGGTGGGAACCGGGGACGCGGTCCGGGTACCACGCGCTGACGTACGGCCACCTGGTCGGCGAGGTCGTCCGGCGGGTGTCGGGGCTGCTGCCGGGCGCGTTCCTGGAGCGTGAGGTGACCGGGCCGCTCGGGCTCGACTTCACCATCGGCCTGCCGGAGAAGGAGGCCGGGCGGGCGGCGGAGCTGGTGCATCCGCGGGTCGCGCCGAGCAGCGAACAGGCGGCGATCTTCAGCCAGTTGGCGCCCGCCGCGATTGCCGCGCTGACCAATCCCGCGGTGGGCGCGGCCGAGGCCAACACGCCCGAGTGGCGGGCCGCCGAGATCCCCGCCGCGAACGGCCACGGCACCGCGCGGGCCGTCGCCGCCCTGTACGGGATCTTCTCGGGCCGGGGTACGTACGACGGCCACCGAATCCTGTCCCCCGAGGCGGCCGAGCGGGTGCGCGAGGGTCAGGGCGCCTGCCGGGACCTGGTGCTGGGTGCCGGGTTCGACGGGGAGACGGAGGCCGGGCTGGGACTGTGGCTGAGCGGGCCGCACGGCTCGTACGGGCCCAATCCGCGGGCCTTCGGGCACGACGGTTTCGGCGGGTCCTGCGGGCTGGCGGATCCGGAGGCGGGAGTGTCGCTGGGCTACGTGATGAACCGCATGGGGCCGCACATCGCGAACGACCCACGCAAGATGGCGCTGGTCGACGCCTTGTACAGCGCCCTGTGACAGCCGCGTGACCCGTACTGCTCCGGTCGAACCGCCGGACCGGCATTCCCTGAGTTCACTCTTCCGGCGGCGGTCCGAGACCGGGCTCCCGGCCGGGCAGGTCCCGCCGCCGCTCCGGCGGGGTCACGCCGGGGTTCGAGGCCGACATGAAGATCACGGCCTGTCTCCGTAGGCTGGAGACCCTCTCAAGAGAGGCATTCTGCGCATGAGCATCCATAACGCCGCGCAGATCGACCGTGCCACAGGGAGCTCGACATGACCATGTTCACCACGTCCGACGGCACCGAGATCTTCTACAAGGACTGGGGCAGCGGCCGGCCCGTGGTGTTCAGCCACGGCTGGCCGCTCAACGCGGACGCCTGGGACGGGCAGGCCCGCCTCGTCGCCGACAACGGCTTCCGCGCGATCGCCCACGACCGCCGCGGCCACGGCCGCTCGGGGCAGCCCTGGCAGGGCAACCACATGGACCAGTACGCCGACGACCTGGCCGAGTTGATCGAGAAGCTCGACCTCAACGACGTGATCCTGGTCGGCCATTCGACCGGCGGCGGAGAAGTGGCCCGCTACCTCGGGCGGCACGGCAGCGGGCGGGTCGCCAAGGCCGTGCTGCTGGGTGCCGTCCCGCCGCTGATGCTCAGGACGGACACCAACCCGGAGGGTACGCCGCTGGAGGTCTTCGACGGGATCCGGGCCGGAGTCGAGGCGGATCGCTCGCAGTTCTACTGGGACCTGAGCGCGAGCTTCTACGGCTACAACCGGCCCGGCGCCACCGAGTCCGAGGGCGTGCGCCGCGCGTTCTGGATGTGGAGCATGCAGGCCGGCCTCAAGGGCGCGTACGACTGCATCGAGCAGTTCTCGGCGACCGACTTCACCCAGGACCTGCAGAGCATCGACGTACCGACGCTGGTCGCGCACGGCGACGACGACCAGATCGTGCCGATCGGCGCCGCCGCCCTGAAGACGGCCGAAATCGTCAAGGACGCCACCCTCAAGGTGTATCCGGGCGCCCCGCACGGCCTGGCCGGCGACTACGAGCGGACGTTCAACGCCGATCTGCTCGAGTTCATCCGGAGCTGAGCTCCTACCGGGGCCGTCCGGCCGCGACCATGCGGACGCGCGGACTGCCGTCGCCGCGCTGCCCGAACTCGGGCAGCGCATGGAGATCCACCCGGAAACCGGCACGGTCCAGCTCCCGCAGGACGTCACCGAACCGGACGGCCCGGTAGTACATGACGAAGGGCGGCCGCCACACGGCGTTGCGGACCCGCATCACCGCGTCGAAGCCCTCCAGCATCCAGTAGGCGGTGGATCCCGGGCGGGGCGGGGCGACGACGGGGAAGGCGAAGCACCCGCCCGGCCGCAGGACGGAGTGGACCTGCTCGAACAGTCCCGGCAGCTCGCCCGGGAGGAAGTGCCCGAACGCGCCGAAGCTGGCCACGAGGTCGAACGCGGGCCGGAACGGCAGGGCGCGGGCGTCGGCACGCACCCAGGAGACCCGCGGCCCGACGGCCCGGCCACGCTCCCGCGCGACGGCGAGCATGCCCGCACTGAAGTCGACCCCCGTGACACTCCGCCGGCACACACCCGTCAGCACATCCACGCCCGCGCCGGTGCCGCAGCACAGGTCGAGCCCGTCCTCGAACGGCCCGATCCGCCGCAGTGCCGCCGCGGTGGCCTCCAGCACCGCGTCCGGCGTGCGGAAGGGTGTGTGGTCGAACTTCGGGGCGAGCAGGTCGTAGCCGCGCTCGACGGAGGACAGCGCCTGTACGGCGAGTTCGCGGAGGCTGGGACCTTCGGGGCTGAACATCGACATCAGCTTAGTCACGCCTGGACAGCAGGAACGGCGTCGCCGGTATCAGGAGCCCGGCGAGGCCGTACCGCCAGGGCGCGAACCCGAGCGGGACCAGCATGAGCACGGCGAGCAGCGGCACGCCGATCCGGCCCTCGGCCGGGATACTGAGGCGTACGTCACAGTGGTAGTCGCGGATCGGGTGGTACGGTGCAGTGAGCACCTGTGTACGCCCCGATGTGGCGCCGGTGCAGTTTCCTTCCTCAGTCTGCCGAACCGCCCGCCGTAATCCCGGTCGGATCAGCGGCTTCTCAGCACCACCTCATCAGCAGACCTTGCGGTCCGTCGCCGAGGTGCTGTTCTCCGCCGCCCGGAGGCACGTACGTACGCCCTCCCCTGCGGCTCTCCCCTCCCTTGCTCCCGCTTGCCTGTGTCCCAGGCCCTCCGTCCGTGAAAGGACCGACCACCATGACCGCCACTCTCGAACACCCTCCCCTCCAGCAACAGGCCCAGGCCGTCACCGGTGTCGTCGACATCGACGCGGGCGGCAAGGCACACCTGCGCGCCGCGAACTGCCTTCCGACGTCCGCCGATCCGCAGGTCCCGGCCGCGCTGATCCGCCGGTACGGACTGCGCAAGGGCGACCTCGTCGAAGGCGTACACGGCTCCCAGCGCACCCTGACCGAGGTCGCGCACGTGAACGGCCGCACGCCCGAAGAGGTCCGCGGTCGCCGTCACTTCCGCGACCTCACGCCCCTCCACCCGCGCGAACGACTCCGCCTCGAACACCCGGCGTCCGGTCTCGCCGGACGCGTCGTCGACCTGCTCTCGCCCGTCGGCAAGGGGCAGCGCGGGCTCCTCGTGGCCCCGCCCAAGACCGGCAAGACTGTGCTGCTCCAGCAGATCGCGGCCGCCGTCGCCGGCAACCACCCCGAATGCCGGCTGATGGTGGTGCTGCTCGACGAACGCCCCGAGGAAGTCACGGACATGCGGCGCTCGGTGCGGGGCGAGGTGTACGCCTCGACCTTCGACCGGACGCCCAGGCAGCACATCGCGCTCGCCGAGCTGGTGATCGAGCGGGCCAAGCGGCTCGTCGAGGCCGGCGAGGACGTCGTGATCCTCCTCGACTCGCTGACCCGGCTGTGCCGGGCGCACAACAACGCGGCCGCCTCCGGTGGCCGCACCCTCAGCGGTGGCGTCGACGCGGCCGCGCTGCACGGCCCCAAGCGCTTCTTCGGCGCCGCGCGCCTGGCCGAGGAGGGCGGATCGCTGACCATCCTCGCCACCGCCCTGGTCGAGACCGGCTCCCGCGCCGACGACTACTTCTTCGAGGAGCTCAAGAGCACCGGCAACATGGAGCTCCGGCTGAGCCGCGAACCGGCCTCCCGCCGGGTCTTCCCGGCCGTCGACATCACGGGCTCCGGTACCCGCCGCGAGGAACTCCTCCTGTCCCCGCCCGAGTTGACCGCCGTGCACGGGCTGCGGCGCGCCCTGCGCACCCGCGACGGCGAGGCGAGCCTGGAGACCCTGCTGGAGCGGATGCGCGCGACCCCCGACAACGCGACGTTCCTGCGCCGGATCCAGCCGACGCTGCCCGCCCGCCGGGGAGACTGACGGCGGTTCACACGCGTCCCTCCGGTGCGGCATCCGGGTGCACGCCTGCCGCATTCGGCCCTGACAGCGCGGCGTGGCCAGGACTTCGTTCCTACGTTGATCATATGAAGATCGGATTCCCTTCCAGGGTGGCCGTGCCGACCTGCGGTCTCTGCGTCGCCGGCATCCTGGCGCTCGCCCCCGTCGCGGCGGCCGCTCCGACAGAGCCGGACCCCGGTGCACCGGGCGCGCCGCGGGGGACAGCCCCGGTGTCGACCCTGCTGTACCGCTCCGGCACGCAGGCGCTGCCGCGCCCCGGAGCACCGCAGGTCCCGGACGTCTCCGCCCTGTCGTGGCTGGTGGCCGACGCCGACACCGGCGAGGTGCTCGCCGCGCACGACGCCCACCGCAAACTGCCGCCCGCCAGCACCCTGAAGACCCTGTTCGCCCTCACGGTGCTGCCGGCGCTGCCCGGAGGGCTCCGGCACCGGGTCACGGACGAGGAGCTGGCGGGCATCGGGTCGGGCAGCAGCCTGGTCGGGGTCGAGGAGGGAGGCGCGTACCGCGTCACCGACCTGTGGCGCGGCGTGTTCCTCAGCTCCGGCAACGACGCCGTGCGTGTCCTGGCCGGGCTCAACGGGGGTTGGCACACCACGGCCGCGCGTATGGAGGCCAAGGCCCGCACCCTGGGTGCGCACGACACCCGTGTCCGGTCGCCCGACGGATACGACGCGCCCGGCCAGGTGTCGTCGGCCTACGACCTGGCCGTGTTCGGCCGCGCGGGGCTGCGCAACGCCGACTTCGCGCGGTACTGCGCGACGGCCGAGGCCAAGTTCCCGGAGGTCGACGGCTCGGTGTACGACATCCACAACACCAACCGGCTGCTCACCGGGGAGGACGGTGTGGCGCCCTACCCGGGCCTGATCGGCATCAAGAACGGCTACACCAGCAACGCCGGCCACACTCTGATCGCCGCCGCCCGCCGCGACGGACGCACCCTCGTCGTCTCGGTGATGAACCCTCAGTCGGGCGACGCCTTCACCGTCTACGAGGAGGCGCGGTCGTTGCTCGACTGGGGTTTCGAAGCCGCCGGCCGGGTCGATCCGGTGGGCTCGCTGGACGCCCTGCGCAGCAGACCGCGGCCCGGGCCTCCCGCCCTGCCCGTGGCCGCGCCGGACACACCGGACACCGGGCCGGGCTGGCCGGCGACGGCGGCGATCGCGGCCGCAGCCTGTCTGGGCGCGGGGGCGGTCGAGCTGGCGCTGCGGCTCATGGGCGTCCGCTCGGCGCCGGAGTGACCGACCGGCAGCCACACCAGCAGCCCGAGGGTGATCCAGGCATAGGTGTTGCTGCCGAGAAACCCGTCGACGCCGGACGCGTCGTCGAACCACAGCCACACCACGCTGGTGCACAGCACCGCGTACAGCGCGGCCGCGATCCGCGGCTGCCCGGCCCGGACCAGCACCACGAAGGACGGCAGCAGCCACACGAGGTGGTGCACCCAGGTGATCGGGCTGACCAGACACGCCGTCAGCCCGGTCAGGGCGAACGCGGCGTACCAGTCCCCCGCCGCCACGGCCTTGCGGGCACGCCAGGCCCACACGCCCATCACCAGCAGCACCACCACCGCCCAGACGGACTTGCCCTCCAGGTCGAGGCGGGCCAGGAGGCCCTGCAGGGACTGGTTCGAGACGTAGTCCAGCCGGCCCACCCGGGTGGTGTCCCACAGCGCATGCGTCCAGTAGAAACGCGACGCGTCCGGCGTCACCCACGCCGCCAGCCCCGTCGCCCCCGCGGCGACGACCGTCGCGACGGCCGCAGCCCGCCACCGCCGGGCGAGCAGCAGCAGCGCGATGAAGATCGCGGGCGTCAGCTTGATCGCCGCCGCGAGTCCGATGCCGACACCGGCCCAGCGTCCCCGCCCGGTGGCGAGCAACCAGGCGTCGACCAGCACGAGCGCCAGGAGCAGCAGGTTGACCTGGCCGAAGCTGAACGTGTCGCGGAGCGGTTCGTACAGCGCGAGCGCACCGGCGGCCAGGGAGCAGCCGTACCAGCCGTAGCGCCGCCATGCCTTGCCGGTCAGCACCCGCAGCGACACGCCCAGGGCGGTCAGATTGAGCAGCAGGGCGATCGCGACCGCGGTGTGCAGGCCGACGAGGGCCATCGGCAGCATCACGACCGCGGCGAACGGCGGATAGGTGAAGCCGTACGTGGTCCCCGGCACCCGGTAGTCGTAGATGCGTCCGCCGTCGTGGATCCAGCTGTGGATGGTCCCGTGGTAGACGCGCAGGTCGAACCAGTCCCGCAGCAGCGGCACCGTCGCGGTGAAGACGGTCACGGCGGCGGCGAGGACGAGCACGAGCAGCAGTCGCCCGCGGTCGGTGCGGGGCGCCCTCATGCCGTGCGTCCCAGGACCGGGGCCTGCGCGGCCTGGTGGGCCTGCCACAGCACGACCACCGCGAGGACCCCGCCGGAGACGGCCAGCAGCAGCTGCCCGAGGTCCGCCGGGCCGCCGCTGGGCAGTACGGCGAGCGCGAGGACGCAGGTGACGGCCGCCACCCGGTGCCGTACCCAGGTGGTGGGCGCCGCGGCGGCGATGAGGAACAGACCCCACAGCGCGTACCAGGGCCGGATCGCCGGGCCGAAGGCCGCGACCGCCGCCAGGCTGAGCCCCAGCGCGTACACCGGGCGGGGGCGCAGCCGCAGCCATATGACGAGCAGGGCGATCGCGGTGATCGCCAGGCCGGCCGCGTGCCACACCGGGACGGCGAGCGGCGCCAGATCGCTGCCCAGCCGTTCCAGCAGGGCGCCGGTGGCACGGCCGAGCAGGCTGGTGAGCGCCCAGTTGTGCGGCGAGACGGGCGTGTTGAGGGCGGCGATCCAGCCGTACCCGGTACCGGCCACGGCCGTCGCGGCGACCGTCGTGGCCGCGGACGCGGCGGCGGTCGTCAGCACCGCCCGCGCCGGGTGGCGGCCCGCGCGCATCTGCAGCACGACGACCGCGGCGAGTCCGAGCACGGCGGGCGCCTTCACCAGCGCGGCCAGGGTGATGAGTACGGCGCCCAGGACCGGCCTGCGGCCGAGTGCGGCGACCAGGCCGACGCCGAGCAGGCCGAGCATCATGGCGTCGTTGTGCGCGCCGGCCACGAGGTGCAGCAGTACCAGCGGGTTGAGGGCACCGAGCCACAGCGCGGCGGCCGGGTCGGCGCCGCTGTGCCGGGCGAGGCGGGGCAGCGCGGCCGCCATCAGGGCCACGCC
The DNA here is from genome assembly GCF_042731325.1 of Streptomyces sp. NPDC059866. NCBI lineage: Bacteria > Bacillati > Actinomycetota > Actinomycetes > Kitasatosporales > Streptomycetaceae > Streptomyces > Streptomyces sp. NPDC059866. The sequence continues at coordinate 12,329 of NZ_JBHWJT010000030.1, forward strand.
CAGCAGCGCCAGGAGCCGCATCCCCATGAGGCCAGCGGGCAGTTCGCCACTGGTCAGGCCGGACAGCGCGGAGGCGGCGGCGAGGAACACCGGGCCGTAGGGTGCCGCGGTGTGCTGCCATACCGGGGACACCTCCTCGGCGAGCGGGCCGCCGAGACGGGACGGTCCGTGCGCGTACACGTCGATCTGGGCGTCCACCATGGCCCCTTGGGCGAGGTAGCTGTAGACGTCCCGGCTGAACAGCGGCGGGGCCAGCAGCAGCGGGGCCGCCCAGACGGCGAGGACCAGCAACAGCGCGCGCGGCGTGGGTGGTTCGGGACTGCGGATCAGCCGGCCGAGCAGGGCCCAGGCCGCGATCAGCAGGACGACGCCGAAGTACACGCCGACCAGCCCGAGAGCGGCGCCGGCCGAGGAGGGCGACAACAGCTCGCGGACGGGAAGGGCTCCGGCCGTCTCACCGCCCAGTGCGAGAAAGGCGGTACCGGCCAGGCCGAGTACCTGACAGCGGCGGAGATCGACGGAGGAAGCCATGGCCAACACTCGGTCAGCGTGTCAACGCCGGGTGGCCGGAAAACGACGTCCCCCCTTCCGGTGGGAGACCTGCGCATGACCTCCGTGTGATCAGAACACCGACAGTCCGGTGAGCGTCGTGAAACGGTCCAGGGCAGCGACCCCGGCGACCGAGTTGCCGCGCTCGTCCAGCCCCGGGCTCCACACGCACAACGTGCAGCGTCCCGGCACGACGGCGACGATTCCTCCGCCGACGCCGCTCTTGCCGGGCAGGCCGACGCGGTAGGCGAAGTCGCCGGCCGCGTCGTACGTTCCGCAAGTCAGCATCACCGCGTTGACCTGCTTGGCCTGGCTGCGCGTGAACAGCCGCGAGCCGTCGGCGCGGACGCCGTGCCGGGCCAGGAAGGCGGTGGCGAGGGCGAGGTCGGCGCAGGAGGCCCGGACGGAGCACTGCCTGAAGTACTGGTCGAGCAGCAGCGGCACCGGGTTGTCGATGTTGCCGTACGAGGCCATGAAGTGGGCCAGGGCGGCGTTGCGGTCGCCGTGCGCGGCTTCGGAGGCGGCGACCTCGTGGTCGAAGTCCAGGCCGGGGTTGCCGCTCTCGGTGCGCAGGAAGTCGAGGAGGGTGCCCGCCGCGTCGCCGGTACGGGTCTGGAGGCGGTCGGTGACGACCAGCGCACCGGCGTTGATGAACGGGTTGCGCGGAATTCCGTTCTCGTACTCCAACTGGACCAGGGAGTTGAAGGGGTTGCCGGACGGCTCGCGGCCGACGTGTTCCCAGAGTTCGTCGCCCTCGCGGGCCAGGTCGAGGGCGAGGGTGAAGACCTTGGTGACGGACTGCGTGGAGAACGGCTCACGCCAGTCCCCCACGCCGTACACCGTGCCGTCCAGCTCCGCGACGGCCATGCCGAAGCGGCGCGGGTCGCAGGCGGCGAGCGCCGGGATGTAGTCGGCGGGCCGGCCACGTCCGGGCGTGTGCTCGATCTCCTCGGCGATGCGCTTCAGGACCGGTTCGAAGGTCAGCGACGACGTCATGATCAACAGTGTGCCTCCGCGTCAGGTCCTGGCGCGCATCCGCAGTTCAGACGACGGGCGAGCCGCTGCCCGCGACGACCTCCGGCCGCAACAGCGCGGCCAGCCGTTCGGCCGGCAACAGGCCTCTCTCCAGGACGAGTTCGGCAACCCCGCGGCCGGTGGCCAGGGCCTCCTTGGCGATGTCGGTGGCGGCCGTGTACCCGATGTGCGGGTTGAGCGCGGTCACCAGGCCGATGGAGTTCTCCACGCTTGCGCGCAGCGCCTCGGTGTTGGCGGTGATGCCGTCCACGCAGCGCTCGGCGAGGGTGCGGCAGGCGCTCTCGAGATGGGTGATGCTCTCCGACAGGGAGTGCAGGATGACCGGCTCGAAGGCGTTCAGCTGAAGCTGTCCGGCCTCGGCGGCCATGGTGATGGTGACGTCGTTGCCGATCACCTCGAAGGCGACCTGGTTGACCACCTCGGGGATCACCGGGTTGACCTTGCCGGGCATGATGCTGGAACCGGCCTGCACGGGCGGCAGGTTGATCTCACCGAGGCCCGCGCGCGGCCCGGAGGACAGCAGGCGCAGGTCGTTGCAGCTCTTCGACAGCTTGACGGCGATCCGCTTGAGCACGCCGGACATCTGCACGAACGCGCCGCAGTCCTGGGTCGCCTCGACCAGGTTCGCGGCGGTGACCAGGGGCAGCCCGGTGATGTCGGCGAGATGGCGGCGGGCGGCTTCCGCGTACCCGGCGGGGGCGTTCAGCCCTGTCCCGATCGCGGTGGCGCCCAGGTTGATCTCGTGGATCAGCTCGACGGCCTCGGCGAGCCGGCTGCGGTCCTCGTCGAGCATGACGGCGTACGCGGAGAACTCCTGCCCCAGCGTCATGGGCACCGCGTCCTGCAGCTGGGTGCGCCCCATCTTGAGTACACCGCGGAACTCGACGGCCTTGCGGGCGAAGGCGTCCTGCAGCACGGACATCGCCTTGAGCAGACCGCGCACCGCGAACACCGTCGCGATCTTGACGGCGGTCGGATAGACGTCGTTGGTGGACTGGCCGAGGTTGACGTCCTCGTTGGGGTGCAGATACCGGTACCGGCCCCTGGCGTGGCCCAACAGCTCCAACGCCCGGTTGGCGACAACCTCGTTGGCGTTCATGTTGGTGGAGGTGCCGGCACCGCCCTGGATGACGTCGACGACGAACTGGTCGTGCAGCTTGCCGGAGCGTATCTCCCGGCAGGCGGCGACGATGGCGTCCGCCTTGTCCGAAGAGAGCAGGCCGAGTTCCTCGTTCGCGAGGGCGGCGGCCTCCTTGACGGCGGCGAGGGCGTCGATCAGGTGCGGGTAGGCGGAGATCGGCGTGCCCGTGATGGGGAAGTTCTCCGTGGCGCGCAGGGTGTGGATGCCCCAGTACGCCTCGGCGGGGACGTCGCGGTCTCCGAGCAGATCGTGTTCGCTGCGGGTGGCGGCGGTCATGAAGGTCCTCTGTGGTGTCGGAGGGGTGCGAGTCAGGCGTACGAGGCGGAGGGCAGCGGATCGAGCGCGCGCACCGGCCGGACGCTGCCGACCGGCTGTCCGCCGCCGAGCAGCGGCTCGCCCGCGAACTCGGCGAGCAGCGCCGGGTCGACGCCGGCCCGGGCCAGCGCCGCGGCGGCGACCGGGATGCGGGCGCGGTCGGCACCGTCGGCGATCTTCACGGCGACGGTCCGGCCGTCCGGGAGTGCGGCGACCTGCACGCCTTCGAAGCCGTCCTTGGCGAGCAGTCCGGGCACGGCCCGCATCAGCGCGGCCACGTCCCGGCCGGAGCCGGAGGCCATCTCGGCGTGCTCGCGCATCGCGTCGGCGACCCGCGCCTCGGGGGTGCCGGAAGCGGCGGTGGTGATACGGGCGGCGGCCCGCGCAAGGCCGTGCAGGGAAACGGCGAACAGGGGTGCGCCGCAGCCGTCGACGGTCACCCTGGCGATGCGCCGGCCGGTGAGGTCCTCGACGATCTCGGCGATGGCCTGCTGGAGGGGATGGGCGGGGTCGAGGTAGTCGTCGAGGGACCAGCCGTTGAGCTTGGCCGTGTAGAGCATGGCGGCGTGCTTGCCGGAGCAGTTCTGGGCGAGCCGGGAGGGCATACGGCCCTCACGCACCCAGGCGTCCCGGACGACCGGGCCGAACGGCAGGTCGGGGACGTTGCGCAGATCGTCCTCGGCGAGTCCGGCGATGTCGAGGATGCGCCGGGTGCCGGCGAGATGGCGCTCCTCCCCGGAGTGGCTGGCGGCGGCGAGCGAGAGCAGCTCGCCGTCGAGCGGAAGTCCGGCCCGCACCATGGCGACGGCCTGGACGGGCTTGAGTGCCGACCGGGGGTAGAAGGCGGCCTCGATGTCGCCGAGCTGGAGCTGGACCTCGCCGTCCGCACCGAGGACGACGACGGAGCCGTAGTGGATGCCTTCGACCATCCCGCCGCGTATGAGATGGGCGACGGGGGCGTGGAGGGGCTCACGGACCAAGGGGGCGTCCGCGACGGAACTGCTGTACATCACTGCCTGGTTCATCGGTGAGGTGTCGTCGGCCGGGGCGTGGTTCACGCGTCGGCCCTGGTGGAGGTGGTGCGTATCCGGCCGCGCATGCCGTCCCGGCCCGCGACCAGCGCCGCGACGATCAGCGGCAGGCACAGCACGTCTCCGGCATCGACACGGCCGGAACGTTTCTGCACAGCGTCGTGCAGGGACTGCTCGCTCACGCCTCGGGTCCGCCTTCCGTGGGGGTGTCCGTGCGCACGGAGCGCACGATGTCGGTGAGGGTGGTCTCGACCCGGTCGAGGTGGTGGGACATGGCCTCGAGCGCGTCGTGCTCGGAACCGTCGATCAGCGCCTCGACGATCGCCCGGTGCTCACGGTTGGACTGCTCCCGGCGTCCGCCCAGCTCGTTCAGGAACGCCGACTGGCGGGCCAGCGCGTCCCGGATCTCCTCGATGACCCGGCGGAACACCGGGTTCTGCGCGGCCTCGGCCACGGCCAGGTGGAAGAGGGTGTCCATCGCGACCCACGCGGTGGTGTCCGTCTCCCGCTCCATACGGTCCAGCAGGTGGGCGAGGTGGTCGAGGTTCTCCGGGGTGCGGCGCAGCGCCGCGTACCCGGCGACCGGGATCTCGACGTGCCGGCGCACCTCCAAGAGGTCGCCGGCCGAGTAGTCGCCGAACGTGGGCTCCTCGACGCTGCTCGCGACGACGAAGGTGCCCTTGCCGGTCTTGGCCACGGTCAGCCCCATCGTCTGCAGGGCACGCAGGGCCTCCCGCAGCACGGGCCGGGAGACCTCGAGCGTGCGGCAGAGCTCCGCCTCGGAGGGGAGCTTGTCGCCGATCGCGTACTCGCCGCGCTCGATGGCGCCGCGGAGGTGGGTGAGCACCGCTTCCATCGCGCTGACGCGCCGCGGGCCCACTCCACCTGTCTGGCTGTCTGACAGGTTCACAGGGGTGATACTCCGGGTGGCCGGCGGGTGATGTCAAGCGGGCCGAGCGCGCCGCAAACCGGTGGACCCCCCGTTCCGGCAGTGGGGCTACCCGCACCCCACCTGGGGGGAAGACGTCATTCTGCTGCCGGGAAATGGTTCACATACTGAAGCGCATGACCAATCCGATGGTGCTCCCGGGGAACTCGTCCACGCGCGAAGAACAAGGCGCACAGCAAAGGGGAAGCGACTTTTCCGAACTGTCGCGCCGCATAACCGAAGCCGGGCTTCTGCGGCGTCGGCCGTTGTATTACACCGTGCGTTTCGGGGCGGTGACCCTCGCTCTTGCGGGAGGCATCGGGGCGTTTCTCGCGCTGGGGGACAGCTGGAGCCAGCTGATCGTCGCCGCTTTCCTGGCCGTGATCTTCGGCCAGCTCGCGCTGGCGGCCCACGACCTCGCCCACCGGCAGGTCTTCTCCCGTCGGCGCCCCAGCGAGGCCGGCGGTCTGCTGGTCGCCGATCTGCTGCTGGGCATGAGCTACGGCTGGTGGATGAACAAACACACCCGGCACCATGCGAATCCGAATCACGAGGGAAAGGATCCCGACGTCTCTCCCGACATTCTGGTGTGGTCACAGCGGCAGGCACGCAAGGCAAAGGGGCTGCCCCGTTTCATCGGAAAGCACCAGGCCATGCTCTTCTTTCCACTGCTCACCCTGGAAGGGCTGAATCTGAGTTTCGCCAGCTTCAAGGCGCTGGGGAACGCGTCGATGAAACGGCCGGTGCTGGAGGGGACGCTGCTCGTCGTCCATTTCGTCGTGTACTTCGGTGCCCTGTTCACCGTGCTCTCCCCTGCCAGGGCGCTCGCCTTCGTCGCCGTCCACCAGGGCCTGTTCGGGATCTGTCTCGGCTCGGTGTTCGCCCCCAACCACAAGGGGATGCCGATGATCGAGGAGGGGATGCGGCTGGACTTCCTGCGTCGCCAGGTCCTCACCTCGCGCAACGTCAGGGGCGGTGCGCTCATCGATGTCTTCATGGGCGGGCTCAACTACCAGATCGAGCACCACCTCTTCCCCAGCATGCCGACGCCGGCGCTCCGCAGGGCCCAGGTCATCACCGAGCGGTACTGCGCCGAGCTGGGTATCCCGTACCACCAGACCGGGCTGCTCGCCTCGCACCGAGAGGCGCTGCGCCACCTCAGGAGCGTCGGAGAGCCGCTGCGGGACGCGGGCGACTGACTCGAAACCGCTGGGCGCCGGTGCCCGGGGCGGGGTCTTCGCACCCGCGCCCGTCACGACCACACGACCTCGGCGATCGACACCCCCGCGAACGCCGCGCCGAGGCCCGCGCTCACGCTGGCCACGACGTTGACGGCGGCATAGAGCCCGGCCCCCGTCTCGGCCAGCCGCAGTGTCTCGTACGAGAAGGTCGAGTACGTGGTCAGGGCGCCGCACAGGCCGGTGCCGAGCAGCAGCTGAAGGTGGGAGTCCGCGGCGCCCGCCGCTGCCGCGCCCGCCAGCAGGCCGAGGACCGCACAGCCGACGACGTTGACCGCGAAGGTGCCCCACGGGAAGACGGAGTCGTGCCGGGACTGCACCGCCCGGTCGGCGAGGTAGCGGAGCGGGGCGCCGATCATGGCGCCCGCGACGACCAGCAGCCAGTTCACGACGGCTTCTCCCCCTGCGTGCCCGATGCGCCCCGGCCGCCCTCCCGGCCGACGTACCTGATGACCTCGCAGCCCTCGAGGATCACGAGTCCCTCGGTGACCAGTTCGTCGAGCTGCGGCAGGAAGGCCCGGACACGCTCCTCGGTGTCGACGATCACGACAGCCACCGGCAGGTTCTCGCTCAGGGACAGCAGCCGGGAGGTGTGGATCACGGACGAGGCACCGAAGCCCTCGATGCCCTTGAAGATGCTGGCGCCCGCCAGCCCCGCCGCGCGGGCCCGGTGCACGATCTCGGAGCAGAGGGGTCTGTGGTGCCAGGTGTCGTTCTCACCGACGAAGACGGTCACGCGCGTGGCGTTGCCGGTCAGCCGGGTCATCGCTGCCTCCATGTCAGGAAACGGCGGATCGCGGTCGCGCCGAGCCACACCGCGGCGAGCGCCGCCGCCACGGTCGCGGCCAGATACGCCAGGGCGGTGCGCGGGTGGCCGGCGTCGACCAGCTGCTGAATGTCGACGGCGTACGTCGAGAAGGTCGTGAAGCCGCCGAGCACTCCGGTGCCGACGAAGGGGCGGACCAGACGGTGGGCGACCCGGACGTCGGTGATGATCACCATGAACACGCCGATCACGGCGCAGCCGATGACATTGACCCAGAAGGTCGGCCAGGGGAACCCGCCCGGCTGCGCGGGCCACCACACCGAGGCCGCATACCGGGCCGTCGCGCCGATCGCCCCGCCGACGGCGACCACCGCGACGACGGGCACCTGGGCGCGCCAGGCGCGCCGCCGTGGGGGACGCGTGTCCAGGGGGAGGCTCTCGGTCTCCGGGGCTGTCATGACGGTACGTCTCCTACTCGCCGGGGCCCTGACTGCGGGCGCCTGTCGTCGCAAGTAGGGACCGTTGGCGGCACCGACGCCGCGGTTCGGGTACGGCGGGCCCCACCGCCGCGCCGCGCGGGAACGCGGCTCACGCCAGACTAGCTCCGGGGCCGCGCACCCGTCACTTCGAGGCCGGTGCCTCGCACACCGCGACGCCGCGCTCCCGGACACTGCCCAGGATCAGCAGGTCGCCCCCTGCACAGACCCTGGTGATCATGCGGAAGCCGCGGCCGGAGGGCGGACGGGGGCGTGCCCCTCGGGTGGGTACCCGCCGCGGCCGCCTCCCTACCAGCCCTTCTCGAACATCCGGGCCACCTCGGCGATCCGGACCTCGTCGCGGCGGTAGTAGGTGCGGCGCCGGACACGCTTGGCGCGCAGCATGCCGAGGTCCGTGAGGAGGGTGAGGTGGGTGTGGGCCACCGCGCGGCGGACGCCAAGCTTCGCGGCGACGGCGTCGGCGGAGACCCCGTCCGCCACGAGGTCGGTGTGCCGTCGGCGGGGGAAGTGAGCGACCGGATCCTTCAGCCACTCCAGGATGCGCAGGCGGGTGTCGTTGGCGGGAGTCCTCAGCATCACGTCCCCCTTGGTCCGGGCCCTCTATGTGCGGCTTGCCCACTGTGGCGCCGGGCAAGCCACCGTGCTCGGCACACCGCCGGACTTGACCGGGATCGAACGGACCTTCGACTCAATGTCGCGGAACAGCGAGGACCCGGCCGTGGAGGTACGCCCTCGCACGGCCGGGTCCTCGGGTCCTGTGATCCGCCTGGGAGCAACGCGACGGGGGCCTCACCTCAGCCCAGCCGACCCCCTGGCGAATCCCCGCCGAATCCCCTCAGCGGTGGCTGAACCACGCCATCGCCGGCAGCGCCCTGTCGTCGTAGCCGAACAGGGCCTGGTTCTCCCAGCCGTTGCCGGAGGAGGCGTCGGTCGGGTCCCAGCCGTTGCCGTTGACGGCGGTCCAGGTCGCCTCCCAGTAGAAGACGCCGAGGCCGCGGCCGTTCGGGACGGCTTCCACGATGCTGGCGATGTCCTTCATCCACTGCGTCTGCCCGGCCGTCGAGGCCGCGTAACCGGACACGAGCTCGCCGGAGAGGTCGATGATGTTCTCGTGCGCGTCCTCGCTGTCCAGACGGAAGGGGTAGGCCGTCTCGGCGACGAAGACCGGCTTGCCGTAGCGGGACGCCGCGTCGTCCAGCGTGGTCTGGAAGTCGTGGAGCGTGCCGTGCCAGTAGCCGTAGTACGACAGACCGATGGCGTCGAACTTCACGCCATCGGCCACCGCGCTGTCGAACCACCAGCGGGTGCCGGACAGGTCACCGCCCTTGGCGAGATGAAGCGCGACGGTGGTGGACGAGTTGACCGCCTTGACGGCGTCGTATCCACTGTTGAGCAGCCCGGCGAGCTGCGTCCAGTTGTCGGTGGATCCCTCGTTCCACAGCATGCCACCGTTGATCTCATTGCCGACCTGGACCATGTCGGCGGTGGTGCCCTGTGCCTTCAATGCGTTCAACACGTCGTACGTGTGGTTGTACACGTCCGTCTTGAGCTGACTGTACGAGTGGCCCGCCCATGCCGCCGGCTTGCTCTGGGCGCCCGGGTCGGCCCAGGTGTCCGAGTAGTGGAAGTCCACCAGCAGCTTCATGCCCTGCGCCTTGACGCGCTTGGCCATCGCGAGCACGCGCGTCTTGTTGTTGTAGCCGTCGGCCGGGTTGACCCAGACCTTCAGGCGCGCGTAGTTCATGCCGGACGACTTGAGGATGGCGAGGGCGTCGCCGGTGGTGCCGGAGCTGTTCTTGTAGACCCCGCCCTTGGCCTCACTCTTGGCGAGGGACGAGACGTCGGCACCCTTGATCGACGTACCGGACGTGCCCGACGTGAAGGTCAGGTCGTCAACATTGATCCAGTTACCCGCGTTCGCGTCACTGTTGATGCTGATGGTGCACTGGTTGTTCGTCACATTGACCGGCACGACGATCCGGATCCACCCACTGGCGGACACCGGCAGATCCGTACGCTGCTCCGCGCTGCCGCAGTTCTTCAGGGCTATGTACGCGGATTTCTGCCCGCCGCCGGAGCGGACCCAGGCGGTCAGCTTGTAGTTGCCGTTGGCGAGCCCGGAGAGATACTGGTACGTCTCCACCTTGTAGGCGGTGGACGCCCAGTGGCTCAGCCGGTAACTGCCGCTGCGGCCACCGGCTTCGACGTACGAGGCGCCGGTCGAGCCGTACTCGGACCAGCCGCTCGGCGTGGCCGCGCCGGTGCCGTCGGCCTCGAACCCGCCGTTGGTGAGCGTGCTCGCCGCAGCCGCGGTCGGGGCGGGCAGGGCGGTGAGGGCGAGCCCGGCCGCGAGCGGCAACAGCAGGGCTCTGAGGGTGCGTCTGGGATGGAACTTCATCGTCCGTCGTCCCTTCGACGTGATGGGGATGGGGGGGTGCCCCTCTCGTGGGGATGAGGGGCCCCTCCGCCCGCGGCTCTCGTGGCACACACGGGCGGAGGGGAGTCGGCTCAGCCGTCGAGTCGTACGACCCGTACGGCTCCCGCCGGAACCGCCAGGCGGCCGGCGGCACGTTCGCCGGTCAGCAGCTCGGTTCCGGACGTGTCCAGCGGCACCTTGGTGTCGGCGGCGGTGTGGTTGACGGCGAACAGGAAGGTGCCCGACTCGCCGGTGCGGCGCACGACTTCGACATCGTGGGGCAGGTCGGTGCGCGGGGCGATGCGCGCGTCCTCGGCGGCCCGGCCCAGCACCGCGTCGAGGCCGTCGGTGCCGAGGCGGGTGGAGACGTACCAGGCGGTGCCCTCGCCGAGGCGGTGCCGGGTGACGGCGGGGCGGCCGGCGGTGAGGCCGTCGGCGTAGGTCCACACCGTCTCGGCGCCGCGCGGCACCACGAACTCCGTCCACACGTCGGCGCCGAGCTCGGCGCCGTCCGGGCCGGTGATCCGGACCTTCTCGCCCTTCAGGAGCGGCGAGAACTCCTCCACCGTCAGGCCGAGGACCTCCCGCAGCGGGCCCGGATAGGCGCCCTCGTGGACGGCGTCGTGCTCGTCGACGATGCCGGAGAAGTACGACACGACGAGGGTGCCGCCGTTCTCGACGTACTCCTTGAGGTTGAGCCCGGCCGCCTCCGTCATCAGATAGAGCGCGGGCACGACGACAAGGGGATACGCCGACAAGTCGGCTTCCGGATGGGCGAAGTCGACGGTGAGGTGGCGGTCGTAGAGCACCTCGTAGAAGGTGTCGGCGCGTTCGCGGGCGTCGTGGTCCTCGGTGGGGCGCCAGTCGAGGTTCTGCGCCCACCAGGAGTGCCAGTCCCACAGGACGGCCACGTCGGCCTGGGTGCGGGTGCCGCGGATCGGGCCCAACGTGTCGAGGGACGCACCGAGTTCGACGACCTCGCGCCACACGCGCGTGTCGGTGCCGCCGTGCGGCAGCATCGCCGAGTGGAACTTCTCCGCGCCGCGCCGGGACTGCCGCCACTGGAAGAACATGGCGCCCTCGGAGCCGCGCGCCACGTGCGCGAGGGAGTTGCGGGCCATCTGGCCGGGCGCCTTGGCGGGGTTGCGGGCCTGCCAGTTGACGCCCGAGGTGGAGTGCTCGAGGAGCAGCCAGGGGGCACCGCCGGCGACGGAGCGGGTGAGGTCGGCGGCCATCGCGAGGTTGACGTGGGTGCGGCGGCCGTCGGTGATCAGATAGTGGTCGTTGGTGACGAGGTCGACCTCGCGGCCCCAGGCCCAGTAGTCGATGGAGTCGCACTGGCTGAGCGCGGTCATGAAGTTGGTCGTGACCGGCACGCCCGGTGAGAGGCGATGCAGGATGTCCCGCTCCATGCAGAAGTTCTCGCGGATGGTGGCGTCGGCGAACCGCTTGTAGTCCAGTGCCTGCCCGGGGTTGCCGACGGTGGGGGTGAGGCGCGGCGGGTTGATCTGCTCGAAGTCGGTGTACCGCTGGCCCCAGAAGGCCGTGCCCCAAGCTTCGTTGACCGCGCCGACCGTCTCGTACGTGGCCCCCAGCCAGCGGCGGAAGTGCGCGGCACAGGAGTCGCAGTAGCAGGCGGAGACGGGGACGCCGTACTCGTTGTGCACGTGCCACATCGCGAGGGCGGGGTGGCTGCCGTAGCGCTCGGCGAGCCGGGTGGTGATGTTCGCGGCGGCCGCGCGGTAGTCGGCGTTGCTGTGACAGATGGCGCCGCGCGAGCCGAACTCGTAGCGGGTGCCGTCGGCGGTCACCGGCAGCGCCTCGGGGTGGGCCCGGTAGAACCACACCGGCGGCACCACGGTGGGCGTGCCGAGGTCGACGCGGATGCCGTTCTCGTGCAGCAGGTCGAGCAGGCGGTCGAGCCAGCCGAAGTCGTACACGCCGGGTTCGGGCTCCAACAGCGCCCAGGAGAAGATCCCGACACTCACCATGGAGACGCCGGCCTCCCGCATCAGCCGGACGTCCTCCTGCCAGACGGTTTCCGGCCACTGCTCGGGGTTGTAGTCCCCACCGAAGGCGAGCCTGGTGAGGCCCCTGGGGGTGGTCTCCGGCATGGATCTCTCCCGTTTAATCGATCATTTGGGAACGTGCACACACAGCTGGGGCGGTGCGAGCCCAACATAACCGCACAGCAACAACCATTGACAAGCGTCTGGGATGTTTCTCTACTGTGAACGCTCACAGAAGCATGACAGGGCCTCGCGACGGGCGAGGACCCAGGTCAGCAGGCATCTGCATGGCAGGTCTCCGCAGCGGGCGGGGACCCTGGTCAGGGGAGAGTTCCATGCCGAACACGAAGCGCCGTCGCCTCGTGGCAACCACCGTCGCCGTCACGCTCGGCGCCACCGCACTCGCCGCCTGCGGTTCCGAGGACGACGGCGACGCCCAGTCGGGCCCGGTCTCGCTGACGTACTGGACCTGGACGCCCGGCATGGACAAGGTCGTCGACCTGTGGAACAAGGGGCCGGGCAAGAAGGAACAGATCACCGTCACGGTGAAGAAGCAGGCGTCCGGCGACACGCTGGTCACCAAGATCCTCACCGCGCACAAGGCCGGCAAGGCGCCCGACCTGGTGCAGGCCGAGTACCAGGCGCTGCCGACGCTGGTCAGCAATGACGCGCTCGCCGACATATCGGGCGAGGTCGGGGACGCGAAGGGCAAGTTCGCCGAGGGCGTCTGGCAGCAGACGACGCTGGGCACGGACGCGGTCTACGCGGTGCCGCAGGACATCGGGCCGATGATGTTCTACTACCGCGAGGACCTCTTCAAGAAGTACGACCTGACGGTCCCGACGACCTGGGACGAGTTCGCCGAGACCGCGCGCAAGCTGAAGAAGGCGTCCCCGGACACCGACCTCACCACCTTCTCCGCCAACGACTCCGGCCTCTTCGCGGGCCTCGCGCAGCAGGCCGGCGCCAAGTGGTGGACCACCGAGGGCGAGAAGTGGAAGGTCGGCATCGACGACGCGGCGACACAGAAGGTCGCCAAGTTCTGGGGCGACCTCGTCGCGGAGGGCGCCGTCGACAACCAGCCGATGTACACGCCTGCCTGGAACAAGGCGCTCAACACCGGCAAGCAGATCGCCTGGGTCAGCGCCGTGTGGGCGCCGGGCACGCTGAGCACCGCCGCGCCCGACACCAAGGGCAAGTGGGCCATGGCCCCGCTCCCCCAGTGGTCCGGCAGCGAGAACGTCACCGGCAGCTGGGGCGGCTCCTCCACCGCGGTCACCACGGACTCCGGGAACAAGGAGGCCGCCGCGAAGTTCGCCGCCTGGCTGAACACCGACGGCGAGGCCCTGAACGCACTGGCCAAGGAGAGCGGCATCTACCCGGCCTCCACCTCCGCGCAGCTCAGCGGCGCCTTCACCACGCCGCCGGACTACTTCTCGAACCAGGCGGACTTCTACACCCAGGCCGCGCAGATCGCGAACACCACCGCGCCGTCCGCGTGGGGCCCGAACGTCAACGTCGCCTACACGTCCTTCAAGGACGCCTTCGGCGCCGCCGCCAAGAGCAAGTCGGACTTCACCGCCGCCCTGAAGACGATGCAGGACGACACGGTCGCCGACATGAAGAAGCAGGGCTTCGAGGTCGCCGAGTGACCAGCACGGCCCGCCGGAAGTCGTACGGGGTCAAGGGGGCCCCGTACGGCTTTCTGATCCCCGCATCGATCCTCTTCGTCCTGTTCTTCGCGCTGCCCATCGGGTACGCGATCTGGCTCAGCTTCCGCAAGGTGCAGGTCTCGGGCCTCGGCCTGGGCGCCGGTGCCCGTAAGGAGGTCTGGGCCGGGCTGGAGAACTACACCGACGCCCTCACCGACAGCGAGCTGCTGGACGGTGCGCTGCGCGTCCTCGGCTACGGCTGCATCGTCGTCCCGGTGATGCTCGGCCTCGCCCTGCTGTTCGCCCTGATGCTCGACTCCGAGAAGGTCAGGCTCGCACCCTTCACCCGCCTCGCGATCTTCCTGCCGTACGCCATCCCCGGCGTCGTGGCGGCGCTGCTGTGGGGCTTCCTGTACCTGCCGGACGTCAGTCCTTTCTACTTCGTGCTCGACAAGCTGGGCCTGCCGCAGCCGGATCTGCTGGACGGCGGTCCGCTGTTCCTCGCCCTGTCGAACATCGCGGTGTGGGGCGGCACCGGCTTCAACATGATCGTCATCTACACCTCGCTGCAGTCCATTCCGGGCGAGGTGTACGAGGCGGCGAAGCTGGACGGCGCCACGCCGCTGCAGATCGCACTGAAGATCAAGATTCCGATGGTGGCGCCCTCGCTGGTGCTGACCTTCTTCTTCTCGATCATCGCGACGCTCCAGGTGTTCAGCGAGCCGACCACCCTCAAGCCGCTCACCAACTCCGTGTCCACGACCTGGAGTCCGCTGATGAAGGTGTACCAGGACGCCTTCGGCAAGGGCGACATCCACGCCGCGGCGGCGCAGGCCACGATCATCGCGCTCGTCACGCTGCTGTTGTCCTTCGGCTTCCTGCGGGCCGCGAACCGTCGGAACAAGCAGGAGGCAACCCGATGAGTTCTCTTGCCGTCCGCAAGGCCGCCCCGGCGGCCGGCACGACCCCGGGCACCGCCCAGGGTCCGCCGCTGCGCCGCCGGATCGCGCTGGTCCCGACGATCACGCTGCTCATCGGCGCGATCTACTGTCTGCTGCCGGTCGCCTGGGTGGTGATCGCGTCCACCAAGTCCGGCAGCGAGCTGTTCTCCACGTTCACCTTCCTGCCGGGTACCGGCTTCGCCGAGAACCTGTCGGACCTCAGCGCCTATCGCGACGGGGTGTACTGGCAGTGGATGGGCAACTCGGCCCTCTACGCCGGTCTCGGCGCCCTGCTGTCGACGGTGGTGTCGTCGTTCAGCGGCTACGCACTGGCGATCTACCGCTTCCGGGGCCGCGAGGCGATCTTCAACGTGCTGCTCGCAGGCGTGCTGATGCCTCCGGTGATCCTCGCCATCCCGCAGTACCTGCTGCTGGCGAAGGTGGACCTCACGGACTCGTACCTGTCCGTGCTGCTGCCGCAGATCCTCTCCCCCTACGGCGTCTACCTCGCGCGGATCTACGCCGCCGCCGCGGTCCCCTCCGACGTGGTGGAGGCCGGGCGGATGGACGGGGCGAGCGAGTGGCGGATCTTCACCCGGATCGCGCTGCCGATGATGATCCCGGGGCTGGTCACGGTGTTCCTGTTCCAGTTCGTGGCCATCTGGAACAACTTCCTGCTGCCGTACATCATGCTCAGCGACGACGAGAAGTTCCCGATCACCCTGGGCCTGCACACGCTCCTGGAGCAGGGCGCCAACACCCCGGCGCTGTACACACTGGTGATCACGGGGGCGTTCCTCGCGGTGTTCCCGCTGGTCGCGCTGTTCCTGGTCATCCAGCGCTTCTGGAGCCTGGATCTGCTCTCCGGGGCCGTAAAGTCATGACCATGAGCAACACGGGGGGCCGACGCAGACCACCGACGATTCACGACGTGGCGCGCGAGGCGGGTGTCTCGCGCGGCACGGTCTCGCGCGTGCTCAACGGCGGCCACTACGTCAGCCCGGCGGCGCAGGAGGCGGTCAACGCCGCCATCCGCAGGACGGGGTACGTCGTGAACCGGCACGCCCGCTCGCTGATCACCGGGCGTTCGGACTCGATCGGCTTCCTGCTGACGGAGCCGCAGGAGCGGTTCTTCGAGGACCCGAACTTCAATGTCCTGTTGCGCGGCTGCACCCAGGCCCTCGCCCAGCACGACATCCCGCTGCTGCTGATGCTGGCCGGCACTCAGGACGAACGGCGGCGCATCACGCGGTACATCACCGCGGGCCACGTCGACGGGGTGCTCCTCGTCTCCAGCCACTCCGGGGATCCGGTGGCCCAGGAGCTGCGCGAGGCGGGGGTGCCGCTGGTCGCCTGCGGCAAGCCGATCGGGCTGGGCTCGAAGGTGAGTTACGTCGCCGCCGACGACCGGGACGGCGCGCGGGACATGGTCCGGCATCTGCTGTCCCTCGGCCGGCGGCGGATCGGCGTGGTCACCGGCCCGCTGGACACCCCGGGCGGTGTCGAGCGGCTCGCCGGGTACAAGGAGGTGCTCGGCGAGGCCGGCGTCGAGATCGACGAGCGGCTCATCGTGTCCGGCGACTACAGCCGGGCCAGCGGTGAGGCGGGCGCCGAGCGGCTGCTCGCGCAGGCCCCGGACATGGACGCGGTGTTCGTCGCCTCCGACCTGATGGCACAGGGCGTGCTGACGGCACTCCAGCGGGCGGGGCGCCGGGTGCCGCAGGACGTGGCGGTCGGCGGCTTCGACGACTCTCCCGCCGCCGTCGCGGCGAGCCCGGAGCTGACGACCATTCGACAGCCATGGGACCGGATCAGCGCCGAGATGGTGCGGGTCCTGCTCGCGCAGATCGGGGGCGAGGATCCGGCTGCCGTGATCCTGCCCACGGAGCTGGTGAAGCGGGAGTCCACGTAGCCGTTGCACGCACACTAGTTGCACACTCAACGAACGGCCGATTCGGTGTTACCGTGCGGATATGGCAGCGAACACGGCCCAGTCCGGCCTGGAGCAACGGTGGCGGGACATCCTGTCGGCGCATGCGCGGACGATGTGCGAGATCGACCGCGTGCTGCATCCGCACGGCCTGGGGGCGAGCGACTTCGAAGTGCTGGACATTCTCGCCACCGAGTCGCCGGAGGAGGGCGACCAGTGCCGGGTGCAGAACCTCGTGGGGCGGGTGCATCTGAGCCAGAGCGCCCTGTCCCGCCTCATCGGCCG
This sequence comes from Streptomyces sp. NPDC059866, assembly GCF_042731325.1. NCBI lineage: Bacteria > Bacillati > Actinomycetota > Actinomycetes > Kitasatosporales > Streptomycetaceae > Streptomyces > Streptomyces sp. NPDC059866. Next base: position 29,062 of record NZ_JBHWJT010000030.1, read on the forward strand.
GCTGGAGAAGGACGGCCTGGTCGAGCGCTCCGTCTGCGCCGAGGACCGGCGCGGCGTCTGGGTGGCCCTGACCCGCAAGGGCCGCGAGCTGCACGCCGAGGTCCTGCCCCTGCAACGGGCGGCCCTGGCCCGCACACTGCAGGGCTGACATGGGCGTTCACCCGGGGTGAACGCCCGTGGTCACCTCTGTGGCCGGGCCAGCAGGGTGCGTACCCCGTCCGAGGTGAGCGTCAGGCCGTGCGCCGAACTGCCGTCGATGGTGAGGGACAGATCGTCGGAGGGCCACTGCGAGGCGAGCGCGCCGAGCGGTACGAGGCGGTAGCGGGAGACGAACGGCAGCAGCTCGGCCATCTCCAGCTCCGAGGTGAAGACAGGCACCACCGGGCGCCCGTCCGGTTCCTCCAGCACGGGCAGCGCCACGGCGGTGGGATCGGCGGCCTCCTCCTCGAGGGCGTCGTCGGGCACGGGGACGAGCACCTCACTGCTCGCGAGCGTGTCCAGCGCCGCCGTGTCCTCGGTGTTCTCGGCGAGCACGTCGAGTGCCCGCTGGGCCGGGGTGGCGTTGTTGTCGTTCGCGGGTGTCTCCATGACAGATCCCCTGGTAGCGGTGGTCGTACGGCCCGCCCGGCACGAAGTCGCCCCGGCGCGGCATCCCACGCGTACCCGACCCGACGGAACCCAACCCTCCGCCCGCCGGGCGGTGCTCCGGCGCCGGAAAAGGAGGTGAGGCCGGGCCCGCCCGCTGGTTGTATGAGCGCCATGCTGCCCACCGACCGCCTGCTGGCCTTCGCGGCCATGTCCTTCGTGCTGATCATGATCCCCGGGCCGAGTGTGCTGTTCGTGATCGGCCGGGCGCTCGCGCAGGGCCGGCGCGCCGCGCTGACCACCGTCGTGGGGAACACGCTGGGCGCGTATGTGCTGGTCGTCGCCGTGGCGCTGGGGGTGGGGGCGGTGGTCGAGCGTTCCGTCCTGGTGTTCACCGTGCTGAAGCTGGCAGGCGCCGCGTATCTGGTCCACCTCGGGGTCAGGGCGTGGCGGCAGCGTGGCGCCCTGCAGGCCGCGTTCACCGCCGAGGAGGGTCACCGGGGTGGTCTGCGCACACTGTGGGAGGGGTTCGCGGTCGGGGTGGCCAACCCCAAGACCATCGTGTTCTTCGCCGCCGTGCTGCCCCAGTTCGTGGACCGCGCTCAGGGGCACGTCGTGGTGCAGATGCTGCTGCTCGGTCTGGTCTTCAACATCATCGCGGTGGTCTTCGACAGTCTGTGGGGGCTGACCGCGGCCACCGCCCGGGACTGGTTCGCCCGCTCCCCGCGGCGGCTCTCCCTGGTCGGCGGCGTCGGCGGCCTCACCATGATCGGCCTCGGCTTCACGGTCGCCGTGACGGGCCGCAAGGACTGAACCGCCGGGGCGGTGGCAGTCGCCCGCGACTGACCGCCCTCGGGGTTCCGACCTGCGGCTCGGCGGAGGCGGAGGCGGAGGCGTCCGGTGTCTTCCACGACGCCGCAGGCGTGTTCCACCGCGCCGGTACCGACAACCGGGTCCCCGGGCCCGACCCCGAACGCCGCAGCTACGCCTCCTTCGCCTCCTTCAGCGACCCCGACGGCAACGGCTGGATCCTGCAGGAGATCACCGAACGCCTTCCCGGCCGCTGAGGCTGCTGCTCCGCGGCTGCCGGCCGAGGCAGGTCGGCGGGGTCATGCCGGCCGGGCCGAGGACGACATCGCCGGGTTCCTCGGTCAGTGCCATGAACCGCTCCGCGTCCAGCTCGCTCTCCGGCGTGGCCAGGTGAAGGGGGTGCCGGCCCGGGCGACGAGCTCGGCGAATCCGGCCGGCGAGGAGTCGGCCTTCTTGCGGGTACCGGCGCACTGGTCGCACGGGGCCGGTGAACAGGCGAATCGCCAGGGGGCCGGCGCTCGGTCAGCGGCTGCGGGTGCGGCTGACCGAGTCGGAGCCGGAGGTGTCGCTGGTCCGGTCCATGCCGGCGGACGGACCGCCCGCCCTGAGCGCGGCGACGGCGGACGCGGGGTCGTCGCCTCGGCCACCCGGGCCGTCCCGGTCGTGCTGTCCTGCGCGCTCGTCGGTCACTCGGTGAGGGCGAGGAACTCCCGCACGGGCAGCGCCCGGTCGACGATCCGTGTGTCGCCGATCCAGCCGTAGAAGCCCTGCCCGAAGCGCGCGTCGAACTGGGTGGCGCCGAGGACGAAGGGCTTGCCGAGGGTGGCGATGCCGGTCGACGGCTGCGTGGGGTTGCGTGCGATCTTCGAGCCGTCCACGTACATCACCGTGCGGCGGCCGTCGTTGACGACGGCGATGTGCATCCAGCGGCCGACGGGGACGGCGTGGGACCACGATGTCGGGTCGGCGTCCTGCAGGTGCGGGTAGACGACGAACTGCAGGAACCTCTCCGGCGACAGGTTGAGACTGCAGGTGGGTTCCAGCGGTGACCAGCCGGTGGTCTTGCCCGCGTCGCCGTTGCGGCCCTCCCAGCTGAGGATGCCCATCCAGCTGTGGTCGCCCTCGAACGGCTCCGGCAGCCGGACGAAGGTCTCGATGGTGTAGCCGCGGGTGAACTTCTCGCTGTTCAACGGCGCCTGTGCGGCGGTCCGCAGGACGGCGCCGCGGTCGGGGCTCTTGCCGCCGTCGAAGCGGAGGCTGGCGTGCGCGGGCTGTCCGGGGTGGTGGTCCAGGGACCAGGTAAGCGCCTCGGGCCCGCTGGAGTGCAGTCGGCTCACCGTCAGGTCGTTGCCGTTGCCGGTGAGGTCACGTACGACCACGCCGTCGGCGACGGGGGCTCCGGGGGTGCCGGCCGCGGGGGTTCCGGACGCGTCGAACCGCCAGTAGGCGACCGTGCCGCGGGGCATCACCGCGGAGGCCGGGCGCGGCTCGGGCGGCACGACGGGGGCGAAGCCCTTGAACCGCTCGTCGAAGTCGATGGCGAGGCTGAACCGGTCGACGGGGCCGGTGAGTTCGATGGTCTCGGCCGCCAGCGGCGACCGCCGCTGCGGGTCCCGGGCGAGGAACCACGGCGAGAAGGTCTCGACGTCGATGACGCCGCGGACGAGGTCGAAGCCGTAGGTGCGGATCATCCCGGCGCCGCCGTAGTAGCGGTCCTGGTAGTTGGTGATGTGGACGTGGACATCGTTGTCGGCGTCGTTGGTCAGGACCGTGCGCCCAGGGGGCCAGTAGTGGCCGCCGAGCGCGAGGAAGATCTGGTCGTTGCCGCGGATGAGGCCGTTCCACAGGCGGGTGCCGTGGCCCGACAGCTGGGCCTTGCCGTCGTCGTCCGACCAGGCGATGTCGTGTGTGGTGAGGATCGCGGGCAGCGTGGGGTGGGCGTCGAGGACGCCCTGAGCCCACTGCAGTCCCTTGTCCGACACCCGCCAGTCCAGGGCGAGGACGATCCACTCCCGGCCCCCCGCCCTCAGGACGTGGTAGCTGTTGTAGCCGTCGGGCGAGGCACCCCGGAAGGTCGGCATGGCGGCGTAGCGGCGTGGTCCGAAGGCGGCGAGGTAGGCGGAGTCGCCACGCTGGTCGTCCGTCGACGACCGGATGTCGTGGTTGCCGGCCAGCACGCTGTAGGGCACCTTGCCGTGGAGGGTGCGGAAGGTGTCGGCGGCGAGTTCGATCTCGTCCTCGGTGCCGTGTTCGGTGACGTCGCCGAGGTGCGTCATGAAGGCGATGTTGGACGCGGACCGCTCGGCCACGAGGTAGCGGAAGGTCTCCCGCAGCGGGGTGGGGTCGGCGCTGTCGGCGTCGAAGAGGTACTGCGTGTCCGGCAGCACGGCCAGTGCGAAGCGCGGGCTCTCGGTGTCGAACCGGCCGCCGCCGGCGCGGTCCTCGGCGGCCGCGGCCGTCGTGGCATCCAGCCCCGCGACCGCCGCGCCGGCTGCCGGGACGGCGACCGCGGCGCGCAGCAGCGCGCGTCTGTGCAGGGGAGTTTGCTGTCTGTCTGCGCTCATCGATGCTCCACGGGAGAAAGCCGGATCGGGTCAGCCCGTACGCTGCTCACCCGCCCTGGCCACCCGGTGGCGTGGAGCTGAACACCGGCTGCATGGACGCCGCCGGTGCGTCCCTCTCACCGCAACCCGACGTTCAGCACGTCCGCGGCCCGCACCGCCCGCCCCGACACGAGGGACGCGTTCGCGGCCAGGCCCGTCACGAGGGACCGGGCGCCGGCCGTCGCGTCGGCCGCACGGCCCAGGGGGTCGGCGCCGACGTCGCCGAAGAGGTCGTCGAGCATGCGGACGTCGCCGCCGCCGTGGCCGCCCTCTCCCGTGGCGACCTTGATCTCGCGCGGGCGTTCCCAGAAGCGGCGCAGCAGCAGTTCGGTGCGGCCCGCGTCCTCGCCGGTCTCGGCGCCGTGCAGGGCGGTCTGCGTGCCGGGGCGTGACCAGGTCGTCTCCTCGACGAGGAGTTCCAGTCGTCCCTCGCTGCCGTTGAAGGCGATGCGGTAGCCCTCCCAGGGCGCGTATGCCGTCAGGTGGTACGTCAGCGTGGCGCCGGAGTCGTAGCGCACCAGTACGGCCATGTCGTCCTCGATGGTCACGCCGGGGGCGAAGACGTTCTGGTCGCGGTGGTAGCCGTCCTCCGACTCGGCGTCCAGGTAGAGCGACTTGAGGATCGGCTCGTCGGCCAGACGCAGGGCGTACGGGTCGTCGTCGGCCGCCGGGGAGCCGTGTGCGCGGGTGTAGTCGCGGGCCAGGCCCCGGCGTCGGCCGGCCTCGTCGCCGTAGAAGAAGAGGCCGCCCTGTGCGAAGACGGTGTGCGGCGTGGCGTCCAGCCACCAGTTGACCAGGTCGAAGTGGTGGGTCGACTTGTGGACGAGGAGTCCGCCGGAGTCGGCCTTGTCGCGGTGCCAGCGGCGGAAGTAGTCCGCGCCGTGCCGCAGGTCGAGGAGCCATTCGAAGTGCACCGAGCCGACCTCGCCGATCTCGCCGCCCGCGAGGAGTTCCCGTACGGCCGAGTGCACCGGGTTGTAGCGGTAGTTGAACGCCACCCGCACCGAGCGTCCGGTCCGCCGCCGTGCGTCGAGGATGCGCCGGGCGCGCTCGGCGTCCGTCGTCATCGGTTTCTCGGTGACCACGTCGCAGCCCGCCTCGAGGGCGCGCACGATGTAGTCGTCGTGGGTCCGGTCCACGGTGCACACCACCACGAGGCCGACCCGCTCGCGGCGCAGCATCTCGTCGAAGTCCTCGGCCCCGTACGTGGGTACGGGCACGCGGTCCGGGTGCACGGACGCGATCCAGTCGTTGTGGACGTCCATGCGGTGCGCGTTGACATCGCAGAAGCCCACAAGATCTACTCGGTCCGCGTAGGGACCGGCCAGTGCCTGCGTGTAGAGCCGGGCGCGGGCGCCCAACCCCACCACGGCACAACGACGTCGGGGCGCGGTGTCGAAGGTCATGCGGAGCCTTTCGTTCCGATGAGGCGGTGCAGGGGTCTTGTCGTGACATCCGGACGTCTCTAGGGTCGCAGAACGGTGCAAGCGCTTTCTAGTGCCTGGAGAGAGGTGACTCCGCATGCCCGGAATGCCCGGAGGCAGGACGACGAGGTCCTGGCTCACGGCCGCCGTGCTCGTGCTGTGCGCGGCGCTGACCGGCTGCTCCGGTTCCGCCGGGACGAGCGGCTCGTCCGGCAAGGTCGTGCTCCGCTACACCTGGTGGGGCAATCCGGACAGGGCGGCCAGGACGGAGCAGGCGATCGAGCTCTTCGAGAAGGAGCACCCGGACATCGAGGTGCAGACCTCCTTCTCCGGATACGACAGCTACAAGCAGAAGCTCGCCACCCAGGCCGCCGGCGGCGACGCCCCCGATGTGATGCAGCTCGACTACCGCATGATCGAGCAGTACGCGTCCGGCGGTGTCCTCTACGACCTCGGCCGGCAGAAGTCCGTGCTGCGGACGGACGAGATCGACGCCGGCCTGCTCGCCACCGGTGCCGTCGACGGCAAGCAGTACGCCGTACCGCAGGGGCGTGGCACCGAGGCCGTCGTGTACGACGCAAAGGCGTGGCGGGCCACCGGCGTTCCCCTGCCGAGCGGGGACTGGACCTGGAGCGAGTGGGCCGACACCATGCGCACCCTCGCGCAGAAGACCGGCCGGCCGGCGGCCACCGACCCGGGCCAGAGCGAGGACGCCTTCGAGGTGTGGCTGCGCGGCCGGGGCAAGTCCCTGTACACCGAGGACGGCGGACTCGGCTTCACCGCCGACGACCTCACCCGCTGGTGGACGTTCACCGATGAGCTCCGCCGCGAGGGCACCGTCTCGCCCGCCGAGCAGACCACCCAGCTCGACGGCACCGTCGAGAACACCCCGCTCGGCCGTGGCAAGGCCATCGCCGACCTCAACTGGGACGCGCCGGCCAGCGGTTTCGTCCCGCTCGTCGGCGAGGGCGTCACGCTCGCACCGATGCCGTCCGGCGAGGACGGCACACCCGGCCAGTACTTCAAGCCGTCGATGTTCATGGGCGTCTCCGCCGACTCCGGGCATCCCGAAGAGGGCGCGCTGCTGATCGACTTCATGCTCAACGACCCCGGCGCCGCGAAGATCCTCGGCGCGACCCGCAGCATCCCGGTGAACGAGACCCTCCGCGAGGAGACCGCCGGGTCCCTCACGGACTTCGACCGGACCATCCACGACTTCCAGACCACCCTCGAAGGCGAGCTCAACGATCCGCCCCAGGCGCCCCCGTCGGGTGACAGCGCGTTGCAGACCACCTTCCAGCGGGACTACGACCAGGTCTCGTACGAGCGGATGTCACCCCGCGAAGCGGCCGAGAACTACATCACCGAGGCGAAGGCGGAGCTGAGGTCATGACCACCACGCAGATACCAACCGCGGTACGCCCGAAGGGCGTTGCCCCGGCACACAAACCCCCGCGCCGCCGACGCGAGGGCGCCGCCTGGGTGTTCCTCTCCCCCTGGGTGCTCGGTGCCTGCGTCCTGACGCTGCTGCCGATGGCCGTCTCGCTCTACCTCTCCTTCACCGACTACGACCTGTTCAACCCGCCGAGCTGGGTGGGGCTGCGCAACTACACGCAGATGTTCACCGAGGACCCGCGCTACTGGCGCTCGGTGGTCGCGACCCTGACGTACGTCGTCATCGCCGTGCCCCTCCAACTCGGGCTCGCACTCGTCGTGGCGCTCGCCCTGAAGGGCATGAAGCGGGGCAAGGGCTTCTACCGCTCGGCGTTCTACGCGCCCTCGCTGCTCGGCGCCTCGATGTCCGTCGCCCTGGTGTGGCGGGCGATCTTCAACGACGGCGGCACGGTCGACAACCTCTTCGGCACCGGCGGCTGGGTGAACAAGCCCGGCTGGGCACTGCTCGCGGTGGCCCTGCTGACGGTGTGGCAGTTCGGGGCGCCGATGGTGATCTTCCTGGCCGGACTCCAGCAGATCCCCGGGGAGTTGTACGAGGCCGCGGAGGTCGACGGGGCGGGGCGGTGGCGGCAGTTCCTGTCCATCACCGTGCCGATGCTGTCCCCGGTGATCTTCTTCAACCTGGTGCTCCAGACGATCCAGGCCTTCCAGGTCTTCACCCCGGCCTTCGCGGTCAGCGCGGGCAAGGGCGGGCCGGCCGACTCGACGCTCTTCTACACGCTCTACCTCTACGACCGTGGCTTCGTCGCCTCCCACATGGGCTACGCCTCCGCCATGGCCTGGGTGCTGCTGATCGTCATCGGCGCGGTGACCGCCGTGCTGTTTCGCACCTCGCGCTCCTGGGTCTTCTACGCCTCCGACACCGATGGAGGAGCCCGATGACCACGGCAACTCCCACTGTCCGCAAGCCCGTTGCCTGGCGACGGGTCGCCCTGCACGCCGGCTGTCTGGCCGCACTGCTGGTGATGCTGTACCCGCTGGCCTGGCTGGTGGCGACCTCGCTCAAGCCCGCCGACGAGGTGATCGCCAGCCTTCAGCTGCTGCCGAGCCGCCTGGAGTGGTCGAACTACTCCACCGCCCTGGACGGTGTGAACGACGTCTCCGTGGGCCGGCTGCTCACCAACTCCCTGCTGATCGCGGGCGGCGCGGTCGTCGGCAACGTCCTGTCGTGCTCGCTGGCCGCGTACGCCTTCGCGCGACTGCGGTTCCGCTTCCGGGGCCCGCTGTTCGCCTTCATGATCGCCACGATCATGCTGCCGCACCACGCGGTGCTGATCCCGCAGTACATCATCTTCAACCAGCTCGGCATGGTGAACACCTACTGGCCGCTGATCCTGCCCAAGTTCCTCGCCACCGAGGCGTTCTTCGTCTTCCTCATCGTGCAGTTCATGCGCGGGCTGCCGCGTGAGCTGGAGGAGGCGGCGCGCATCGACGGCTGCGGGCCGTTCCGCAGCTTCTTCCTGGTCATCCTGCCGCTCACCCGCCCCGCGTTGATCACCACCGCGATCTTCACGTTCATCTGGACGTGGAACGACTTCTTCACCCAGCTGATCTATCTCTTCTCGCCCGAGAAGTTCACGCTGACGCTGGCCCTGCGGGCGTTCGTGGACGCCTCCAGCCAGTCGTCGTTCGGTCCGATGTTCGCGATGTCGGTGATCGCCCTGCTGCCGATCGTGCTGTTCTTCCTCGCCTTCCAGCGGTTCCTCGTGGAGGGCATGGCCAGTTCGGGGGTCAAGGGATGAGCGCCCGCACGCGTACGACCCGTGAGCCGGGCGAGATCTTCGGCCCTCGCGCGACCCTCTTCGCGGACATGCTCAGCGTCGGCCTCGTCACGGCCGTGGTCTGTCTGCCGTTGGTGACCGTGCCGGCCGCGTTCTCCACGGCGTGCGCCGTCCTGCGCGGCGTACGCGAGGACCGGCCCGCGACCGCGGGGCGGTATCTCACCCTGCTGCGGCAGCGGCTGCGCACAGGTGACCTGGCGGCCGGTGCGGTGCTCCTCGTGGGCGTGCTGCTGCTGGTCGCGGACCTGGCCCTCGCGGGGGCGGGGCTGCCCGGAGCGCGGCTGTTCGCCGTGGCGGCGGGCGCGATCGGCGCGTGCGCGGCGGTCGTCGGACTGCGTGCGTGCGCCCGCCCCGAGTCACTCACCGACTGGCCCGCGGCCATGCGTACGGCGGCCCGGGACGCCGTACGGGATCCGGGCGGCAGCGGCCTGGTCCTGCTCGCCCTCGTGGCGGCCGCGCTGTGCGGCTGGATGCTGCTGCCGCTGGCCTTTCTCGCACCGGGGCCGCTGGCCCTGGCTCTGACGTCCGTGGACGTACGACTGGAGAGCATGTGATCGCCCGCAGAACGTTCCTCGCCACGACCGCCACGACCGCCACGGCCGCCGCGGCCACCGGGATCAGCGGCACGCCCGCCGCGGCCGAACCGCACACGGACGCCGGCTTCCTCGCCCTGCTGACCGAGGCTGCCGACCAGCGCGTCACCGGGCTGCTCACGACGTACGGCGAAACCATCACCGACCTGCGCGACCGGGGCCGGGCGCGGGCCGCGGCCCGCGCGCTGCGCACGTTCACCTCGGTCTATGTGCACAAGGAGTCGGCGTACCACCACTCCCCCGACCTGCTCGGCCCGCTCCGCGAACTCGCCGGCACTCTTGCCGAGGAGCAGCACGACGACGGCCTGTACGACCAGGGCGCCGTGCACTCGCCACCGGACACCGCCTTCTCCGTCGTCGACCTGAATCTGGCGTACGCCCTGCTGGACCGCGACGGGCACCGGCCGACTGAAGCCGTGCGCAGCATCGTCGAGCAGGTCCTGGACAAGGCAGGCCCGGGTCTTGCGACCGGTGGTGTGCACACCGCCAACCACCGCTGGCTGGTGTGCGCCGCGCTCGCCCGGATCCACCGCCGCCGACCCGACCCGGCGTACGCCCGCCGCATCGACGCATGGCTGGCCGAGGGCATCGACCTGCTGCCCGGCGGCGAGTACAGCGAACGCAGCCCCACCTACTCGGCCGTCGTCACCAACCCCGCCCTGCTCACCCTGGCCCGCCACTACGGCCGTACGGATCTGTATGCCCCCGTACGCGCCAATCTCAAGGCCACCCTCTACGTCATCGAGCCCAACGGCGAGGTGGAGTCGGTGCATTCGCGGCGCCAGGACCAGACGGCGCTGCGCCACCTGCCCGAATTCTGGCTCCAGTACCGGGAGTTGGCGATCCACGACGGCGACGCCCGCTTCGCCGCCGTGGCCGCCCTGCTGCAGGAGCGCGGCACGGACCAGACCTTCGGCGAGACACCGCTGGGCGACCGGCTCGCGGAGGTCCTGGACCGCCCGGAGCTGGCTCGTCCGCTGCCGTCACAGGCACCGCTTCCCGAGAACTTTGTGCACCACGACCCCGACTGCCGCCTGGTTCGCGTACGCCGGGGCACCCGCACCGCGACCGTCTTCGCCGGCACGGACTTCCCCGAGGTGCGGGCCATTTCCTCGGGCCTGTCCACCAACCCCACGTTCTTCAAGATGCGCAAGGGCGCGGCGATCCTGGACTCGCTGCGCCTGTCGCCGCAGTTCTTCTCCCTCGGCCACTTCCGTGCCGAAGGGCTCGAGCAGGTCGACGGCGGCTGGCGGCTGCACGCCGAGGTACGGGCCGCGTTCCACCAGCCCCTGCCGCCACAGCACCGCCGGCCCGACGGCGACTATCCGCTCAGCAACGACGGACGCTTCTGGTCCGCGATGGACTTCCCGCACCGCCCCAAGGAGTGGCGGACCCTGCGCACCGAGGTGCTGGTGCGTCAAGTACGCGACGGCGGCTGGGAGCTGGACTTCGACGTCTCCCGGTCCGCGGTACCCCTCGCACTGGAGCTGTGCTTCCGCCGCGGCGGCACCTTGACCGGTGACGGGCTCGAACCCGTTGCGGGCCAGACCGACACTTACCAGCTCGTCAGCGGCGAGGCCGCGTACACCGTCGGCGACGACCGGATCGAGTTCGGCCCCGGCAACGGCAAGGGCGGCAAGCAGCCGCCGGTGGTCGAGCCGGGCGAACGCTACTCGTGGATGAACGGCTCCCTCACACCGGACGGCATCCGCGTGCTGATCACCGGCAGGTCACCGCTGACGTACCGGCTCACGCTGAGGTGATCGGCGGGCTCACCGGCGGCGGCCCCGGCCGTCCGGACGATGCCAGGAGTCGATATCGACCTCGGCGATGCCAAGGCCACCGCGGTGCGAATTCAGTGGCGTCAGTGCCGGGGTGGGTTCCTGCGCGGGGTGATCGTGGCGTTCGGCAGGGTGGGGGCGGGCAGGCGGTCGCCGTCGTACCCCTTGACGGTGCCGAAGCGTTCGGAAGCGTGCTGCCAGTCGTCCCGGGCCCGGACGATGTCGTCATGGCTGCGGCCGATGAAGTTCCACCACATGACGATCTCCTCCTCGAAGGGAGTCCCGCCGAGCAGGACGGTGCGGGCCCTGGCGTCCGACTCGTTCGTCAGCGTCAGGGCGCCGATGCCGGGGTGGGCGTAGCCCATGTCCGCCGGGCTCAGCAGGGTGTCGGCCATGCGGACGTCGCCGTGGTCGACGAGGAGGCCGTGCTCGTAACCGGGGTCCACGGCGAGCGTGATCGATGCGCGCGGTTCGAGGACGATCTCGGCGCCGAGCAGCGGCGTGAAGGTCCGCACCGGCGAGACGGAGCCCGCGAGCGAGCCGAGGAAGACCCTGATCTCGGCTCCGTCGATGTGCACCGGCTCGGGTACGTGGTGCTGGAAGTCCCTTTCGGTGTGCCGGTGTTCATCGGGCAGGGCCACCCACAGTTGCACACCGTGCAGGATCGTGGTCCGCGGCGTCGAAACCTCGGTGTGGGCGATGCCGTGTCCGCCGGTCATGAGGTTGAGTTCGCCCGGCCGTACGAAAGCATGGCTGCCGAGCGTGTCGCGGTGCTCGATCTCCCCGCTGAACAGCCAGCTGACCGTCTGCAGTCCGGTGTGCGGATGCGGGGCGACATCCATGCCACCGGTGGTGGAGACGTCGTCGGGGCCGTAGTGATCGGCGAAGCACCACGCTCCGATCAGCGTCCGGGCCCGCTGCGGCAGCGTGCGCCGTACGGTCATCGCCCGCGGCCCGCCCAGCGGCACCTCGCGCGGAGAGATCACCTCGACGCGCGGCTTCTCCGCCCCTCTTTCGGTGTCCGCTCCGCACAGCATCTCCACGGGGTCCGTTTCCATGTTGCTCACCGGATGCCGCCTCTCGCCCACCCCAAGGGGTTTGTTTAAAATGGAACAACTTGTCCCGAGTATACGGAGCCCACGACCGCGTACACCACGCACCACGTGGACGGGGCGCCATCACAGAAGGAGTCCCGGGTTGAGCAGCAGCACGACGGAACCGGCGGTTCAGCGGATCTTCATCGACAAGCAGAGCCCAAAGGCCTACGACGCCCTTGTCCAGACGTCCGAGGCGGTCCGTGCCGTCGCTGCCGACGCCGGACTCGACCGCACCCTCGTAGAGCTGATCAACCTGCGCGTCTCGCAGATCAACAGCTGCGCCTTCTGCCTCCACACGCACACTCGGGCCGCCCTGCGCGCAGGCGACACCCCCCAGCGGCTGGGGGTCCTGGCGGCCTGGCGGGACACCGAACTGTTCACGCCCGCGGAACGAGCCGCACTCGCTCTGGCGGAGACCGTCACCAGCCCCGCCGACGCCACGGCACAGGAATCCGCCTACGCTTCGGCGCGCGAGACACTCACCGAGGACCAGATCTCCGCGGTGATCTGGGTGGCGATCACCATCAACTCGTTCAACCGGGTCTCGATCATGAGCAAGCACCCGGTACGGAGCAGCTCCCGACCGTGATCGGCCCGCCTTCAGACCGTGCGAGGCGCCGCCCCGGATCGCCCCGGGGGCGCCACGCCGTCATCCTGGAACGGTGGGGGAGTCTCCTCGCTGCCGGAAGGAGCCCCGATGAAGGCCGTGCGAACCCACGACCGTGATGCCGCCATGGACGGCCTGGTGGTGGAGGAGGCACCGTACCCGTACGCGGGCGAGGGCGACGTGATCGTAAAGGTGCACGCGGCCTGCTTCACCCCGGACGAGCTGTCCTGGCCGGCCACCTGGGTCGACCGGGGCGGCCGGGACCGAGCGCCCGTCATTCCGGGACACGAGGTGTCGGGTGAGGTCGCCGAGGTCGCGGTGGGCACGACCGGGCTGTCGGCCGGTCAGCGTGTCGTCGGGCTGACCGACTGGAACCGGGACGGCACTCTCGCCGAGTACGTGGCGGTGGAAGCGCGCAACCTGGCGCCGCTGCCCTCGGGAATCGACCACGTCCAGGCGGCGGCTCTGCCGATGCCGGGCCTCACCGCCTGGCAGGGCCTGTTCCTGCACGGAAGGCTGGAGGCCGGGCAGAGCGTGCTGGTGCACGGAGCGGGAGGGGGCGTGGGAATGGCCGCGACACAGCTTGCCCGTGAAGCCGGGGCGCGCGTGATCGGAACGGGGCGCGAGAGCAGCCGGGAGCAGGTACTGGAGCTCGGCGCAGAGGTTTTCCTCGACCTTCAACAGCCGGCGTGGGAGGAGGCTGTGGGCCACGTCGACCTCGTTTTCGACGCCATCGGCGGGCAGGTCCTCGCCCGCTCGGCCGCCGTGGTCAGGCCCGGCGGCACCCTGGTGACCATCGCCCATCCCCCGAAGGTGCGGCCCGAGGACGGCCGGGCAATGTACTTCATCGTCGAACCCGACCGCAGTCATCTCCTCGAGATCATCGGTCGGCACCGGGAGGGCCGGCTGCGCCCGCTGGTGGGTGCCGTCCTTCCTCTGGACCGGGCGCCGGAGGCGTTCCGCGCGAAGAAGGGAACAGTCGGCAAGACGGTCATCCAAGTTGCGTGAGCTAGTCGGAGGGGTTTTCGCGACGGAGGCTCTCGACGAACGCTGCCTCGTCCTGTGCGACGCGGTTGGCCTCCTCGAACACGCTGAGGACCTGTGCAGCGGGGATGACGGCAGCGCCGGACGCGTCCGCGAAGACGTAATCACCCGGGCGGACGGTCACGCCGGACACGACGACCGGCCGGTTCGCCTCGAACGGCGTCACCACATCGCCGCCCCATTTGCTCGTCTCCCCCAGGCAGTAGGCGGCGAAGTCGTACGTCGCGATGTCGACGAAGTCCCGGAGACGACCGTCGGCCAGGACCCCGGCAAGACCATGTACTGCCACCAGCGAGAGCTTTGTTCCGCCGCCGAGCGATGCATCGGTGGGGCCGTTGCCGGCCAGGACCAGCACCCGCCCCTGTGCGCCCTGTCCGATGGCGTCATGGAACAGCCGGGTGAAACTGAATTGCTCGAGCGGGAGTGCTTCGTCACATGCAGGGAGAAACGAGATCGTCACCGCGGGGCCCAGGAGGACACGGCCCGGGGTCGGGCTCACCAGGTCGTTGATGTGACACCGGTGGCGGTGCATCCGTCCCATGGCATCGACGACATCGGGGGTACGTACTCGCGAGGCGAGATCCTGCAGGCGGTCGTTCTCGCGGGCAGTCATGCCGGTGTGGGGATCTTGAGGTAGTCCAGTCCGCCGGTGTCGAGCCACATCTCGGTGGGAGCGTGAACCAGGCGAAGCAGAACGCTGTCGCAGCCGGGACAGCGCAGCACCATCCCGGGACCATCGAGGTAAGCGTGCGTCTGGGCAAGCACCATCTGTTCACTGCAGCCGCGGCATCGTCCAGAAGCCATGGTCATATCGGTTCCGAACAGGGCTTCGAGGTCCCCGGCGGCGGCATTGCCGTCAAGGAAGTCCGGCGTCAGGGTCATGGAGATTCAGCTCCTCATCCGCTGGGTCCAAAACGTTCGGTGCGGATACGGCCGGGCTGGTGGCCGAGGGCCACCAGCAGACCGGCGGCCGTTTCGACGAAGCCGGTGGAACCGCAGACGTAGCAAGTGGGTTCAAAGTCCGGTGGCCACCCGGCGTTCGACAACTCCGAAGCGGTGAACCGCCCGGGGGGCCGCGGCCACTCGGCCGGGGTGGAGCGGGTATAGAGGTACGTCTTGTCGAGGCCCGGATCGTCCCCTCTCAACTCGGGTACGAAGAGCTGGTACTCAGGGCTGCGCACGACGTACACCAACCGGAAGGGCGTACGGCTGCCGACCGCACGGCGCATGCGGATCATCGCCATCAGCGGCACCAGGCCGGAGCCGCCGCCCACCAGCAGAATCGGCTCCTTCTGCTCGGGCCGCCACACAAACCAGCCGCCGACCGGTCCGCGCAGTTCCACCGCGTCGCCCACTGCGAGTTCGTCCGTCAGGTACGGGGAGACCTCGCCGTCATCGACACGCTGCACGGTCAGCTCGACGCTCTCGCCGTCGGGTGCCGACGCCAGTGAGTAACTGCGCTGTGTGCTGTAGCCGTCCTCCGCCGTGAGCCGCACATCGACATGCTGCCCCGCCAGATGACCCGGCCAGCCGGGCACCTCGAAGACGAGGGTGCGCGCAACGTCGGACTCGATACGCCGATCGGTCAGGCGGGCTGTCGTCCAGCGCAGCCGGTCCCCTAGTCGCCTTGATACCGCTGCTCGCGCCATGGGTCCCCATAATCGTGGTAGCCGATGTTCTCCCAGAAGCCCCGTTCGTCCTCGTCGAGCAGCTGGATGCGCTGCACCCACTTGGCGGACTTCCAGAAGTACAGGTGCGGAATCAGCAGCCTGGCGGGGCCGCCGTGCTCCGGCGCGAGTTCCTCGCCGTCGTAGCGGTAGGCGATCCATGCCTTCCCGTCGAGGAGGTCCTCCAGGGGCACGTTGGTGGTGTAATCGCCGTAGGAGTGAACAAGTGCGTAGTCGGCACTGGTCTCCACGTCCTCCAGAAGGACGTCCAAGGACACTCCCTGCCACTCCGTGTCGAACTTCGACCACTTGGTGACACAGTGCAGGTCAACGGTCGGAGTCTGGCTGGGCAACGCAGTGAATTCCGCCCAGTTCCAGCTGTGCCGTGTGCCCGTCTCTGTGCGGATGGTGAACTCCCATTCGTCAGGGTTCACCCTGGGGGTGGGTCCTGCGGACAGAACGGGGAAGCCGGTGGTCTCGTACTGCCCAGGAGGCAGTCTGTGCCGGGTATCCCGCGCTCGGCCGTGGAATCCGCGCGAAACGATGGGCATGTCGTGCCCCCATTCTCCGAAGCGGGCGGTTTCCATTCTCCAGGACATCGCACAGCACAGCATCTCGGCAGAAGAAGGCTCCGGAGTGGTATGGCTTCGGAACCACGTCATGGATCACATCACTGAAAAACGGAGGAGCCCGTGAAGCTGGTACGCGACGCCATGACCACCGACCTCGTCACGGTTGAGCCCTACACCTCGCTGACCGCGGTGGCAGCCTGCATGCGGGAGGCCGACGTCGGCTGCGTTCTGGTCATCAGCGACGACGCCCTCCATGGGCTGGTCACCGACCGCGACATCGCGGTCCGCGTCATCGCCGAAGGTCTGATTGCCGGCAGCGTCACAGCGCTGGAGGCCGCATCCGGGGACCTCGTCACCGTCGCCCCCGACACCTCACTGTGTGATGCGAGCGTGCTCATGCGTGATCACGCATTGCGCCGGCTGCCCGTCGTGGACGAGGGCCGCATCGTGGGTCTGCTCTCGCTGGGCGACATCGCCTCCACCCCGCACGCGCAGGAGGTACTGATCGCGCTCAACAATGCACCGGCCAACCACTGACATCCGAGCACTGCCTGTCCGGTACTTGGGCTGTGCCGGCCCGCTGCGCTTCCGGCTCATCGCGGAAGGAGGGACAATATCCGGGTACCGCAGAACCCAGAAGTCGTCTCCTGCCGATTACCGCAGTCCGTTCGGAAACGACGACGACACAAACGCGGAGGACCGAGATGACAGGACAGACACAGAGGGCCGTTCTGGCAGGCGGATGTTTCTGGGGAATGCAGGACCTGATTCGGCGCCTGCCCGGAGTCACGTCGACCCGCGTCGGCTACACCGGCGGTGACGTGCCCAACGCCACGTACCGCAACCACGGCACACACGCCGAGGCGATCGAGATCACATTCGACCCCGACAAGACCGACTTCCGCACGCTCCTGGAGTTCTTCTTCCAGATACACGATCCGACGACGAAGAACCGCCAGGGTAACGACGTCGGTCTCAGCTACCGCTCGGCCATCTACTACGTGGACGAGGAGCAGCGGAAAGTGGCGGAGGACACCGCCGCCGACGTCGACGCTTCTGGCCTGTGGCCCGGCAAGGTTGTGACAGAAATCGAACCTGTCGGACCCTTCTGGGAGGCCGAGCCCGAGCACCAGGACTACTTGGAGCGCTATCCCAACGGGTACACCTGCCACTTTGTCCGCCCAGGCTGGCGGCTTCCCACCCGCGCAAGGGATTGACGGCGGCGAACCGCACAGGCGCCTGGACTCTACAACCTGTCAGGCGGGGCCCCACACGCTCGGCTTGAGGTGACGTGCGCCCGAGGGCTGCCCACCGACGGCCGCCGGAGTCACGATGTCGTACGACAATCTGGTCATCGTCCTCGCGGTGTCCGCCGGTGTCCCGTTCCTCCTCGCGGTGATGCCCCGCGTCCCTCTTCCGGGCCCGGTCCTCGAGATCGTGGCCGGGATCGTCCTTGGCCCGGCGGTGCTGAACGTGGTGCAACCGGACGCCATCGTTCAGGCCTTGTCGATCATCGGCCTGAGCTTCCTGCTGTTCCTTGCCGGGCTCGAGATCGACTTCCAGCAGCTACGCGGGCCGTGGGCACGGCTCGTCGGTACGGGTCTGGCGGGCACACTTGCGCTGGCCGCGACCGTCGGCTGGGGGCTGCACATCGCCGGGCTGGTCGAGAGCCCGCTGCTGATCGGAACCGCGCTGGTGGCCACGTCTCTGGGTCTTCTGGTCCCGATCCTGAAGGACGCCGACGCGGTCGACCGGCCGGTCGGCCAACTGACCATCGGTGGCGGCTCGGCAGGAGAGATCAGCGCCGTGGTGTTGCTGTCGCTGTTCTTCTCCGAGCATGCGTCGGGCCCGGCCTCCAGGCTGCTTCTCCTGCTCGGCCTTGCTTGTCTGGTGGCGCTCATCGTGGTGGCCTCGATGCGTGCAGGACGCTCCATGTGGCTGTCCGGGGCCGTGGTGAAGCTGGCGGACACAAGCGCCCAAGTCCGGGTCCGCTTGACAATGGCTCTGATTGTCGGCCTGTCCGCGGTCGCCCTGCACCTGGGATTCGAGGCCATTCTGGGTGCCTTCATCGCGGGGGCCGTACTACGGCTGGTCGACCCCGACGCCGAACGGACACACCCGCAGTTCCACGTCAAACTGGAGGGCCTCGGCTATGGATTCCTCGTCCCGGTGTTCTTCGTGACGAGCGGTATCCAGTTCGACGCAGGAGCCCTGTTCGCGGACGCTGAGACGGTGCTGCGGGTACCGATGTTCCTTGCCGCGCTGCTCCTCGTTCGGGGACTGCCCGCATTGGCCTACCGCAGCGCCGGCCTCTCGCGCGCGGAGATCATGGCCAGCGGACTCCTGCAGGCCACCTCCCTCCCCGTCATCGTGGCCGCGACAACGATCGGCTTGAAGCTGGACGCGATCCGGCCGGCCAACGCCGCCGCGCTGGTGGCGGCAGGCCTGCTGTCGGTGGTCGTGTTTCCTCTGACGGCCCTGCCCTTGCTGAACCGTTCACGAGCATCCGCAGGCTCGGGGCCCGGAAAGGACCCGGATTGACCCCGAGAACGGCTCCCGCCGTCACTTGGCAGACGCAGGCGTACCGCAACGGCGGCAGGGGATGCCGGCAGGCTGGGAACGTGGTCCGGAGCGGAGACGTTTTCGTCTGGGAGCGGGCGGGCCGGCCCGCCCCGCCGACGAGGGGAACGAGGACGTCAAGATGAGCGACAAGGCCCGGAAGCTGTTCGAGGCACTCGACCTCGACCAGAACGGGACCCTGACCCGCGAAGAGGTGATCACCGCCCTGCGCACGAAGGGCCCGTCTCTTGCCGCGTCGGGGGATCTGCCGTTTTGGGGCGTGGGCGACGCCGATGCCTCCTCCGCGCTGTTCGACGCCGCTGACCAGAACGGGGACGCGGTACTGACCCTGGAGGAGTTCGCGGCATTGGTCGACCGCCGTTTCGGCTGGCACTGACACCGGACCGGCCTCCGCTGGAGGCGTGCCGGCGCGACACGCGATACGGGGCGCGAGTGGGGCCGGCCGCGTGCATGAACCGTACGTCGCACCGGGTCCCCTCTTGTCTCCGACGGCATGGCACCCGTACGCTCACCACCCATACCGACTGGATGGTATGTCCCGAAGGAGCCGCCGGAGATGAGCAGCATCAACCGCCAGGTGCGCCTGGCCGCACGCCCCGTGGGAGAGCCGCGGCCGACCGACTGGGAGCACGTCGAGGAGCCGACCGGGCAGCCGGGCGACGGGGAATTCCTGGTGCAGGTGCTCTGTCTGTCGATCGACCCGGCGATGCGCGGCTGGATGAACGCGGGCAGGTCCTACATCCGCCCGGTGGAGATCGGCGAGGTGATGCGCGCCGGCGCGGTGGGAAGGGTGATCGCCTCCCGGCACTCCGGGTTCGCGGTCGGCGACCATGTGTCGGGCTCGTTCGGCGTGCAGGAGTACTGCGTGTCGGACGGGCTCGGCGTGACCAAGGTCGACCCGGCGGTGGCCCCCTTGCCGACGTATCTCGGTGCTCTCGGCATGTCGGGCCTGACGGCCTACTTCGGCCTGATCGACATCGGGCGTCCCGAGCCCGGCCAGACCGTCGTCGTCTCCGGAGCGGCGGGGGCGGTCGGCAGTGTCGTCGGGCAGATCGCCAAGATCCTGGGCTGCCGGGTCATCGGCATCGCCGGCGGCGAGGCCAAGTGCCGGCTGGTGGTCGACGAGTTCGGGTTCGACGCCGCGATCGACTACCAGAACGAGGACGTGCGCAAGGCGCTGCGCGAGCACGCCCCCGACGGCGTCGACGTGTACTTCGACAACGTCGGCGGTGACGTTCTGGACGCCGTGCTGCTGCGACTGGCGCGCGGTGCCCGTGTCGTCGTCTGCGGTGCGATCTCCCAGTACAACAGCACCAAGCCGCAAGGCCCCGCCAACTACCTGTCGCTGCTGGTGAACCGCGCCTCCATGACGGGCATGGTGGTGTTCGACTACGCCGACCGGTACGCCGAGGGCGTCGCCCAGTTGGCCACGTGGCGGGCGGAGGGCCGGCTGAAGTCCCTTGAGGACGTGGTGTCCGGTGGAGTGGCGGCGTTCCCCGACACCCTGATGCGGCTCTTCCGTGGTGAGAACCACGGCAAGCTGGTCCTGAAGATCGCGGACTGACGGGCGGAAGGGGGGGAATCCGGTGAAGGCACTGACCTACCACGGCCGTCATGACATCCGCTACGGGGAGGTCCCCGACCCGGCCGTCTCCAGGCCCACCGACGCGGTCGTCCAGGTCACCACGGCCGGCATCTGCGGCAGTGACCTGCACATCTACGGTGGCAACCCGTTCAGCCCGGAACTGGGCTACACGCCGGGACACGAGTGCGTCGGTGTGGTGGCGGACACCGGCGGCCAGGTCACCCGCTTCAAGCCCGGCGACCGGGTTCTGGTGCCCGCCTCGGCCGGCTGCACCCTGTGCCGGTCGTGCGCGGCCGGGTTCACCGCCCGGTGCGAGCGCGCCAAGTCCAGCACGGACCTCTGCTACGGAGTCAGCCCGCAGCTTCCGGGCAGCCAGGCCCAGGCCCTGGCGGTGCCGTACGCCGATGTCAATCTGGTGCACCTGCCCGAGGACATCTCCGACGAGGCCGCCGTCGTCCTGACGGACAACGCGCCCACGGCCTGGTACGGCTGCCGCCGTGCCCGTATCCAGCCCGGTGAGACCGTCCTGGTCATCGGCCTCGGCCCGGTCGGTCTCATGGCCGCCCAGTCCGCCTTCGCGATGGGCGCCGCGCGAGTGCTGGGCACGGACCTGGTCGCGGAGCGCCGCGCCTTCGCCGCCACCCTGGGGGTCGAGCCGGTCGAGGGCGAGGACGCACGGACGGCCGTACGGGACATGACCGGCGGACGCGGACCGGACGCCGTGGTGGAGGCCGTGGGCTCGGACGCCACCATCGATCTCGCCCTCAAGACCGTCCGGCAGGCCGGCCGGGTCAGCGTCATCGGGGTCAGCCACAGCAAGGCGTTCCCTTTCCACATGGGATTGGCACAGGTCAAGGAACTGGAGTTCGCCATCGGGCTCTGCTCGATCCACTACGAACTCCCTCCCCTGATCGCCCTCACCCGGGCCGGCCGGATCAAGCCCGAGGTCGTGGTCTCCCACCGCTTCGCCCTCTCCGAAGGCCCGGCAGCGTACGAACTGTTCGCAGGCCGCTCCGACGGCGTCCGCAAGATCCTTCTCGACCCCACCCGCTGATTCTCCTGCGCAGGCCGCCTCGGCCGCCCCCGCTGCGGCCGGCCCAGGTGACCTTGGCCCGCCCCTCCTCCGTGCCTACGGCTGCGCGGTGCCGCTGCTCGAACAACTCCACAGGTATGGACGTGGCCAGGGCCCCCGCGACCTTTCCCCCCGTGAGCCGGGGCAGTCCCTGCTGCCGCAGGTGGTCACGACGCCGCTCGGCCGGCAACGACGACAGCATGACCTTGCCGAAAGCCGTGGCGTGGGGGACCTGGTGGAGCACACTGAGCACCCGGGAGTCACTTTCCGGGTGCGGGCGGCCTGCCGGTCACCGGCCGGCGCCATAGGATCTGGTCGCCACGGTCCTGGTCGCCGGGCACGAGTCGGCCACCGCCTGTTCGACGGCCGGCGTCGCTCGTGTGCCATTGCCGCCCCGCTCGACCGCACCGCCGGGCCTGCCGGACCGGCCGCACGTGCCGACCGCCGTCACCTGCTGCAGGCCCGCAGCCGGTCGACATACGTCCATGGAGAGAGTCTGATGATCTTCATCACCGCCAAGTTCCGAGTCCGTCCCGAGCATGCCGACCAGTGGCCGGAGATCACCGCCGACTTCACCGAAGCCACGCGCCGGGAGCCCGGCTGCCTCTGGTTCGACTGGTCGCGAAGCGTGACGGACCCCACGGAGTACGTCCTGGTCGAGGCCTTCCGCGATGACGAAGCAGGCGCTGCTCACGTGCAGTCGGCGCACTTCAAGGCCGCGCAGCAGACGCTGCCGCCGCATCTGGTCGAGACCCCTCGCATCGTGAACGCGAACGTTCCGCAGGACGACTGGTCACTGCTGGGCGAGATGGCCGTTCCCGAGCAGGAGTAGCACGAGTGGAGCGCACTCCCCCGGGCGGCTCACGGCACTGCGTACCGACGCACGCCCCCGCGGAGCCGGTACGACGAAGCGCGCGGCGCCCGCACGGCCGATACTGAGGATGAGCCGCTGCAAGCCCAGGCACGCGGGGACGGGTGGGAGCGCCCGGCGCACCGCGCTACGAGTCCCTCGAACGGTGCGAGGTTGATGGGGCGATGGACGACACATCCCTGACGACGCTCAGCGAGAGCCCGGAGGACCCCTTCTCGATCTACCAGTCGGCGTCCGCCGTCCTGGACGACCACGGGCGGGTCGTCGCCTGGAGCGAGCAGGCCACGAGCCTCCTCGGGCATCGGGCCGACGAGGTGCTGGGCCGGCCGCTGCGCGAGGTCCTGGTCGCCGACGGAGACGAGGCCCTGATCGCCGAGGCGGTCGCCGCGTGCCTGCGGGAGCGCGGCTGGTTCGGGCTGCTGCCGGTCCGGCATCGCGCGGGCCACCGCGTGTACGTGGGGTTCCGCGCCCGGAGGGTGCAGCGCCTGGACTCCACCGTCGAGTGGCTGCTCGTGGGCTCACGCGCCGAGGACGTCGTCCAGTGGGAGGTCGACCGGGCCGTGCTGGACGGCTTCTTCCGCCGGTCCCCGGTCGGTGTCGCGGTTCTCGGCCCGGACCTGCGTCTGCTGCGGGTGAACCGGGCGATCGCCCGGTTCGGCGGGCTGCCGGCCGAGGCCTACGCCGGGCGTCGTACCTCCGACTTCCTGCTCGGTCCGGACGCGCAGCTGGTCGAGGAACGGCTCCGGTCGGTCCTGGAGACGGGCCGGCCCGTGATCTTCGCCGAGCAGCCCTGCCGGCTGCAGCGGGATCCTCAGAAGGAACTGTTCGTCTCCGTCTCCGCCTTCCGGATGCAGGACCCGTCCGGCCAGGTGCTCGGCGTCACCGAGATCATCGAGGATGTCACCGACCGCCACCGGGCCCGCCGGCGCCTCGCGCTGCTCAACGAGGCCGGCACCAGAATCGGGAGCACCCTGGATGTGGCCAGGACGGCGCGTGAGCTGGCCGAGGCGGCGGTACCCGCGCTGGCCGACGCGCTCTCGGTGGATCTGCTGGAACCCGTGACCCATGGGGAGGAACCCGCCCCCGACGCCGTGGGCCCGCTGCGCAGGACGGCGGTCCGCAGCGTCCGGCCCGAGGCGCTGCAGGTGATGTACCCGCTGGGCCATCTGTTCTCCTTCCCCGAACAGACCGCGCAGGGACGCTGCCTGGCCGAGCGTCGTTCGGTCCTTCAGCCCGCCGTGGAGGTCGACCGCGAATGGTTCCTGGTCGACCCCGAGCGGGCCGACAGGATGATCGCGCTGGGTATCCACTCGCTGATGGTGGTGCCGCTGGTCGCGCGCGGTGTCGTCCTCGGCCTGGTCTGTATCTGGCGGTTGCAGCGGCCCGAGCCGTTCGAGGAGGACGACCTCACCCTGGCGGAGGAGTTCGCCGCCCGGGCCGCGCTCTGCATCGACAACGCCCGCCGCTACACCCAGGAGCACCAGGCGGCCGTGGCCCTCCAGCGCAGCCTGCTGCCGAGCGAGGTACCCGAGCACCCGGCGGTCGACACCGCCCACCGCTATCTGCCCGCGCAGGCCTCCACCGGTGTCGGCGGCGACTGGTTCGACGTCATCCCGCTGTCGGGACTGCGCGTCGCGCTGGTCGTCGGCGACGTCGTCGGCCACGGCATGCACGCGTCGGCGACCATGGGACGGCTGCGCGCCGCCGTGCACACCCTGGCCCATCTCGACCTGGCTCCGGACGAGGTCCTCGCCCGGCTCGACGACCTGGTGGATCATCTGGCCACCGAACAGCGGCAGGCCGACGCAGGCGCCCCCCAGATCGTCGGTGCCACCTGCCTGTACGCGATCTACGATCCGGTCTCCCGGCACTGCGCCATGGCCCGCGCGGGGCACCCGCCGCCGACCGTGCTGGGGCCGGACGGCCGGGTACGCCTGATCGACCTGCCCGCCGGGCTGCCGCTGGGTGTGGGCGGGCTGCCGTTCGAGACCGCCGACCTCGAACTGGACGAGGGCAGTCTGCTCGCCCTGTGCAGCGACGGGCTGCTCCTGGCCGACCACCGGGACATCGACCAGGGCTTGACACTGCTGCGCACCGTACTGGCCGGTCCGGCCCGTTCGTTGGAGCACACGTGCAAGGCGGTGGAGGACGCGATGCTGCCCGACCGGCCCGCCGATGACGTCACGCTGCTGCTGGGCCGCACGCGGGTGCTGGCGGCGGAGAAGGTGGCCACGTGGGAGCTGTCGGCCGACCCCACTGCCGCCGGCCGGGCCCGGGCGCTGGTGACGGACCAGCTGACCGAGTGGGGGCTGGAGGAGCTGGCCTTCGTCACCGAACTGATCGTGAGCGAACTGGTCACCAACGCGTACCGGTACGCCGGTGGCCCGGTGCTGCTGCGACTGATCCGGCACAGTCATCTCATCTGCGAGGTCTCGGACACCAGCAGCACCTCCCCCCACCTGCGCCAGGCCCGAAGCACCGACGAGGGCGGACGTGGCCTGTTCCTGGTGGCCCAGCTGTCCGAACGGTGGGGCACCCGCTACGGCCGCAACGGAAAGACCATCTGGGCCGAGCAACCACTGTCCACCGCCGCTCCGAACGCGCGTAACGGTGAAACCAGGCCTTCCTGACCTGCGCCGCCACGCTCCGCGAAGAGCACTGAGCGGCGTCGAGGATCCGCTGCCGGCTCGCTTGTCGCGCACGGCGCCGCCGAGAGCGGCCGGAGCTCCTGGCTGGGGGAAGCACTGTCCGAACGCTGCAGGGTCCACCCCGTCCTGGACGGCGCAACGCCCGGCGCCGGGCACGGCAGCAAGGGTGCCGCACAGACGTGCGAGTGCGGCGGGGCGGCGGATTGAGACGACGCTGCGCGGAGTGCGTATCGCTTCACGACGGATGTCGCCCAAGGAGGACTGCCGATGGGAATCCCCGACGCCGAACTGCGGCACGGCCTCACGCCCGGGGGCGGTCCCGCGCAGGAAATCCGGGACTCCTTCCAGGCCGTTCTGGACGCCCTGGACGCCGCACGGACCGACCTACGCACGCTGGACCAGCAGCACCGTCGCCTCGGCGACACGCCCGAGGACAGTGCCGGTGCCGGGAACCTGCGCCGGATTCCGCAGGAAGCCGTGGTGGGGCCGCTGTGGTCACGCGGCACGCGACCGACTGCGGACCGCAGAACCGGCCCACCTGCGGACACTCCCCGCTCCGCCGTCCCGCAACCGTGGGATGCGCCTCCGGCCCCGCTCGTCGCCCCGCCCTCCGATGCGCCCGTGCCCCCGGAAGTCGTCCGCGCGCCCGAGCGGCAAGGAAACGAAGGACTCCGACGACGCCGAGGACCTGGCCGCTTCATCGACCGGCGGCGCACCCGGGTCGCCGGAGCCCTCGGACTGGGCACCGTGAGCGGATTGATCATCGCCTCGGCCCTGCTCGACAACGAGCACACCGCACCGGCGGAACCTCCCGCAGCCATGGAGCAACCGGACCGGCCGCTTCCCGGCAGTTCCGCGCTCCCCCAGGTCCCGGGCACCGGCGTGCTGCGCGAGGCGGACAGCGGCCACGGGGTGTACGAGTTGCAGGTGCGTCTGCTGCAGATCCCGAACATCTACGACGGCGGCGCCGTCGACGGCCGCTACGACGCGGAAGTCCGGCAGGCCGTAGCCCGGTTCCAGGAGTGGTACGGCATCCGCGGGGACGAGAGCGGCGTCTACGGGGACAACACCCGCCACGCCCTCATGCTGCGCACGAAGTAGTCATCGAGCTAGCGGCCGAGGCCTTCGACCGCCACGGTGGCGGCCTTGGCGAGCAGGGCGTCGCGGCGCTCGGCGTCCTTCTTGTCACGGGTGGACAGGACCGCCATGACGATGGGGTTGCCGCCGTCGTCGGGCCACACCACGGCGATGTCGTTGCGTCCCCCGTATCCGGCGGTGCCGCTCTTGTCGGCCACGTCCCAGTCGTCGGGGACGCCCGCCCTGATGAGCGTCCGACCGGTCATGTTCGTCGTCATCCACTGCCGCAGAAGCTCGCGTTCGTCCCGCTTCAAGGCGTCACCGAGCAGGAACGCCCGCAGGCTCCCCGCCATCGCTCGCGGGGTGCTCGTGTCGCGGATGTCGCCCGGAGTGCCCTCGCTCATCTCCGTCTCGTACCGGTCCATCTCGGTGACGTCGTCGCCGAACTCCTCCAGCACCTTCTCCAGGCCCTCGGGCCCGCCGAGTTCGTCGAGGAGCAGGTTGACCGCCGTGTTGTCGCTGTACCAGAGGGTGGCGGCACACAGCCCCCGCAGGCTCATGCCGGTCTCGACAAAGTTCTCGGACACGGGCGAGTTCTCGACCAGGTCGTCGCGCGAGTACCTCACCACCTTGTCGATGCCGTCCGTCCCGTACTTCCGGAGGACGGCACCCGCCGCCAGCGCCTTGAACGTGGAGGCGTACGCGAACCGGTCGTCCGCCCGGTGGCCGACCGACCGGCCCGTGCCGGTGTCCAGGGCGTAGACACCGAGCCGCGCGTCGAACTCCCGCTCCAGTGCCCGGAACTCGGCAGTGGTGGGCTTCGTGCCCGCCGGTGACGCGGACGGTGCCGCGCCGGCAGGTGAGCCGGCCCCGGACGCGGTGTGCTGACCGCACGCCGGAAGTGCGGCGAGCGCGAGCAGACCGGCCGCCGCCCAGGCGGCGCCCCGGCGGATGCGAAGCGGATGCGTCATGGAATGGACCTCCGAGCCGTCGAACGACATGGGGAACCTGCGAGCCCGGGGAAAGCCCTGGGCGTCGACCACTCTCCGGCCGGTGGGGTGCCGAGGTCCAAGACGCGAACGTTCGACTCCATGCTGTTTTGGCATAGTTGGGCTCATGGATCTTGTCGCGGCATGCCGGGCGTTCGTCAGTGTGAGCGAGCACGGCAGCTTCACGGTGGGCGCGGCGGCGGCCCGGACGGCCCAGTCCGTGGTGAGCCGCCGCGTCGCCGCGCTGGAACAACGCCTCGGCGAGCGGCTGCTCGACCGGTCCTCGCGGGCGGTGACGCTGACGCCCTTCGGCCGGGACATGCTGCCGACGGCGAAGCAACTCGTGCGGCTCGCCGACCGGTTCGAGCACGAGGCGGAGGCCGCGCGACGCCGGCCGCTACGGCTCGCCGTACCCGCCGTCTGCCCGACCGGTGCCCTCGCCCGCCTCATCGCCGAGGCGCACGAGCAGCACGTCCTCCTCGACCCGTTTCCCGCCGGGCCGGCCGAGCGGGCCGACCTCGTCACGTCCCGGCAGGTGCGCGCGGCGCTGCTCGCGGTGGCTCCCACCGAGGCGACCTGGACGGTGCCGCTGGGCCTGGCGGTCGCGCACGCCCCGGGCGGCGGGCCGATCTATCTGGACACCCTGCGCCCCGGCCGGGCCGACCGCGACCAGCGGCCCCGGCGCGTGTGGCTCCAGCTGGAGGACGACGTGCCGCACGTCCGGGACCGACTCGCCCGGCTGCGCGACGCCGTCGGGCTGCTCCCGGCCCAGCTGGCCGTCGCACCGGCCGTGGCCGCCGCCGCGGCGGACGTGCTCAGTCAGGGCGACGCACTGCTGTGCTCGGCCGCGCAGGCCCGCGAACTCCGCCTCCACTGGCGGCCCGTCGGCGAGCTGGGCCCCGGCTTCGCGCGGGGGTTCTCCCTGGCCGTGGCGGATGAGGCGGACGTCGACGCGGTCCGCATACGCCGGGCGTGCGCGGACGGTATCAGCCGGTGCCTCGGCGCGACGGAGCGCTCGGAGGCAGCCGCATGACCACCGGTACCGAGAGACTGCTCGGGGATCTGCGCCGGGCCCTGCGCGACGGCGGGCTGTACGGCTCGTTCCTCGTCCGGGACCTGGAGACGGGTGACGAGATCGGTATCGACCCCGACATCGAGTTGCCCGTCGCGTCCCTGGTGAAGATTCCGCTCGCCCTGGTGACGCTGGAACGCATCCGGCGCGGGGAACTCGACGGCGCCACGGTGATCGAGGTGCCGCCGGGGCGGATCACCACTCCCGGTCCGACCGGCCTGAGCCGGTTCCGTCACGCCGCCCACATCGCCGTGGAGGACCTGCTCTACCTCACCCTCTGCATCAGTGACAACAGCGCCGCCGACGCTCTCTTCGAACTCACGCCGCCCGACCGGGTCGGGGCGGTGCTGCACGAGTTGGGGCTGCGCGGCATCGCAGTCCGGCACACCATGCGCGAGCTGATGGAAACCCCGGTGGAGCGTTTCGACCCGGCGGACGTGCACCTCGCGCACGCCCTCGCGATCGACGCCGGCACCCCGGGGCGCGGCCACCGGGTGCCGCAGCTCGACATCTCGCACGCCAACACCGGGATGGCACGGGCCTTCGTCGACCTCCTCCAGGCCCTCTGGCGGTCGCGGCCCGGAACCGAGAGCGCCGGGCCCCCGACGATGCCCTCGGCGATCCACCCCGACGTCGCGGCACGGGTACGCGGCTTCATGGCCAACAACCTCGTGCGCAACCGCCTCGCCCCGGACTTCGACTCCGACGCCTCCACCTGGTCGTCCAAGACCGGCATGCTGCTCAACCTGCGCCACGAGGTGGGCGTCGTCGAACACGCCGACGGCCAGAGCTACGCGATAGCCGTCCTGACCGAGTCGCGGGTGGCCGCCGGCCGACAGCCTGGTGCCGACGCCCTCATGGGCCAAGTCGCCCGGCGGCTGCGCGACGAGCTCCGTTCGAGGTGGGGCTAGGGCCTGTCCGGCGGATCAGGCCGCAGGAAATCGACGGCGCCCTGTCAGCGCTGGTGAGCGGGGTCTGGTGCGTCCAGCTGCAAGGCGGAGGAGGGCGTCGACGCGGAGCGTCGGCAACCGACGACAACGCCGCAGATGGGCGTGCCAGAACCCGCGTCTGCGGCATGATTCGCCGGACAGGCCCTAGGGTGTTCTGTCCACGGAGGTCGGTGCCGGTGACGCCGTTGCGGGTTCGGGCGGGCAGAACTCGGCCGAGACGACGTTCTTGCCGCCACCGACCCAGTCGCCGTTGAAGTTCAGAGCGATCATGTGCCGGCCGTCCTTGGTGCCGAAGGCCTGTGTCGAGGAGCCGTGGATACCGCCGGAGTGGCCCCAGACCTTGATCCCGCAGGGCGTCTCGTACTCGATGAGGCCCAGGCCGTAGCGCTGGCGCGGCAGGTTGCCCTCGGTCGAGACCGTGGTCGTCATCTGCCGGAGCTGGGCGGGGCGCAGCAGCCTGCCGCCGAAGAGGGCGGTGTAGAAGCGGTTGAGGTCGGCGGAGTTGGTGACCATCTCGCCCGCCGCCCAGGCCCAGGACGGGTTGAGTTCGGTGACGTCGTAGGTCTTCCCCGGGTCCTCCGTGAAGGTGGAGTAGTGCCGGGTGGGCGCGGGGACATACGGGTCGGTGCCGGGGAAGTACGTGGCGCGCATCGCGAGCGGCCTGGTGATGCGCCGCTCGATCTCCTCGGCGTAGGGCCTGCCGGTCAGCTTCTCGATGATCAGCCCCAGCAGGAGGTAGTTGGTGTTGGAGTACTTCCAGGAGGTGCCGGGTTCGAACTGGGGCGGGTTCTGCAGGGCGAGGGCGATGACCTGCTGCGGAG
Source organism: Streptomyces sp. NPDC059866 (assembly GCF_042731325.1). Taxonomy (NCBI): domain Bacteria; kingdom Bacillati; phylum Actinomycetota; class Actinomycetes; order Kitasatosporales; family Streptomycetaceae; genus Streptomyces; species Streptomyces sp. NPDC059866. Next base: position 58,746 of record NZ_JBHWJT010000030.1, read on the forward strand.
TCCAGTCGTCGTAGCGGGACTCGAGGAACTCGATGCCCAGCACCTTCTTCGAGAACGCGGCGTCCTCGGTGAAGTTGAAGATGCCGCTGGTGTGGTTCATCAGCTGACGGACGGTGATCTTCGTGCCGTCGTGGCCGTTCCCCCGCACCAGGCCGGGGAGGTAGTGGTCGACCGTGGCATCGAGATCGGCCTTCCCTTCCGCCTGGAGCTGGAGCAGGACGGTAGCCACCAGCGTCTTGGTGACGCTTCCCGCGCGGAACCGGTCGCCGTTGCCGCGGGGCTGCTGTGTGGAGAGGTCGGCGACGCCCGAGGTGCCCTTCCATCCCCCGCGGGTGTCGCGTACTTCGGCCACGACACCCGGCACGCCCGCGGCGACGGCCGCATCCATGGCGGCCTGGGTGGCAGCGTGCCGGGACTCCCGCGTCTCCGCGGCGGTCACCGTGCCGCCGGCCGCGGCCGCAGGCGTCGTCAGCAGGGCCGAACCTGCTGCTGCGATCGCTGTCACGCCCAGCAGCGTCCTCCGTGTCCGGCGTGTCGACATGTGCACCAACCCTCTCTCGGCCTGCGGGACACGCATCGTGCCGACCACCCCTAACCGGCCACCAACACCCCGCCAACGGCGATGATGTGACGTTGAACCAAGCCCATCACTGAACGAAGATGATGTTCTTCGATCGATGCCGGACGCCGAACGTTCGGTGTCCGGCGTCCGACGCGGGGGAGGGCCGGTGAGGTTCGCAGTACTGGGATCGCTGACGACCGTCGACGACGACGGCGTGGCCGTCGCCCTCGGCGGATCGAAGCCCCGCTCGTTGCTCGCCGTACTGCTGCTGGAGCCGAACCGCACGGTGCCGCTGGACACGGTGATGGCGGTGTTGTGGGGCGAGGAGCCACCGCCGACGGCCACCGCCTCGCTGCACAACCACGTCGCCCGGCTGCGGCGAAGCCTCCACGACGTCGGCGGCACACGGCTGCGCACCATGCCCCACGGGCTCGAAATGCGCGTCGGCGAGGGTGAGTTGGACCGCGACGTGTTCGAACGGCGGGTACGCCGAGCGCAGGAGGCCCGCAACCGGGAGGACTGGGAGGTGGTGGAGCGGAACGCCGGTGCCGCCCTGGCGCTGTGGCGGGGCGCACCGTTCGCCGATGTGCCCGCCGTCGCCGGCCACCCCGTGGTGACGTTCCTCCAGGAGCAGCGGTTGCAGGCGCTCGAATGCCGCTTCGAGGCTCTCCTGCACCTCGACCGCCTCGACGGGCTCGCCGCCGAACTGGGTGTCCTGGTCAAGGAGCATCCGTTCCGGGAGACGCTGCACCGCCAGCTGATGCTCGTCCTCGGCCGCACGGACCGCCGGGCCGAAGCGCTGGCACTCTTCCGGTCGCTGCGCCGGAGCCTGGTCGAAGAACTCGGAGTGGAGCCCGGCCCCGCCGTCCAGGACGCCCACCGGGAGGTGCTGCTCCGCAGCGCGGCCGTCCCGCACCGCGCATCACCCGCCCCTCCGGCGGCCGGCCCGCGGCCCCCGTCGGCAGGGCCGCCCCCGCGGCTGGCGCAGCTTCCCGCGCCGCCCGGTGAGTTCGTCGGCCGTGCCGAGCACACGGCCGAGATCCGTACGGCGCTGGAGTCCGGTCGCAGCCGCACTGCACTCGCCGTGATCAGCGGAATGCCGGGCGTGGGCAAGACGGGCCTCGCCCTGCACATCGCGGAACAGCTCCGGCACGCGTTCCCCGACGGCCAGCTGTATCTCAACCTCCACGGAGCCACACCCGGCGTGGCCCCCCTCGAACCCGCCGACGCCCTCGCCGTTCTCCTGCACGGCCTCGGGATGGACGCCCGGCGGATCCCATGCGATGTGGAGGCCGCCTCCGCCCTGCTGCGCTCCGCGCTCGCCCCCACCCGCACGCTGCTCGTCCTCGACGACGCGGCCTCGGTGAGCCAGATACGTCCGCTGCTGCCGGCCGGCGCCGGCTGCGCCGTACTGCTGACCAGCAGACGGCCGCTGGCCACCCTGGGAGCCGCCACGCATGTCCGGCTCGAACCGCTCTCACCGCCGGACAGCGCCCTCCTGCTGGAGCGGGCCTCGGGCCGGTCCTGGGCCGCGTCCGACGCCGAACCGGTCGCCCGGCTCGTGGCTCTGTGCGGCCACCTGCCCCTGGCGCTGCAGGTCTCCGCAGCCCGTCTGCGGAGCCGGCGGACCCTTCCGGTGGAGAAACTGGTCGAACGCCTCGCCCGGCAGGAGGACCGCCTGGACCATCTCGAACTGGAGGACCTCAGCGTGCGCCGATCCCTGATGGCGGCCCATGAGGCGCTTCTGGGCTCGGACGATCCGCGCGACGGTGACGCCGCCGCGGCCCTGGTCCTCATCGGTGCGCTGGACCTGCCCGAGTACGGGGCACCGCTGATGGCCACCGCCATGGACTGCACGGAGCGCAGCGCCGAGAGGACCCTGGACCGTCTGGCGGAGGTGGCGCTGCTCCAGGAAGTGGGCTGGGGCCGCTACGCCCCGCACGACCTGGTCCGCGACTTCGCCCGGGAACTCGCCGGCCGGCCGGGTGAGCAGGCCCGGAACACCGAAGCCGTCGAACGGTCCCTGCGCTGGTACCAGGAACGGCTCGCACACTGCGCCGCGGCCCTGCGGCCGGGGACCGGGCGAGCGCCCGAGCACGCCGGGGGCCGGACCGGCACGGTCTTCGCCGATACGGCGGCGGCACTCGCCTGGGGTGCCGCGGAAGCGCCGAACCTGCTGGTTCTGGCCGGCTCCGGTGCGCACGGACGCCTGGGCCCGACCCGCACCCTGGACCTGATCAATGCCTTGTTCCCCTACCTGCACGACCGCGGCCGGGTGCAGGATCTCGAACGGCTGACGCGGCACGCCATCACCCTTGCCCGGTCCAGCGGCAACACCGCGGCCGAAGGCCGGGCGCTGGGCCACCTCGCCTCCGCGCACTACTCGGCCGGACGCGTCCGACAGGCACTGCTGCTTCTGGACGAAGCCGTGGAGCTCAGCGAGCACCTCGCCGACGACGTGGCCCGGATGCGTCACCTCGGCAACCGGGCCGCGCTGCTGCGCGAACTCGACCAGGGCGCCGACGCCCGAGCGACGTTGGCACGGTGTCTCGCACTGCGCCCCGACCACCTCACCCCCGGCGAGGAAGCGATGCTCCTCGGGCACCAGGGGTACGTGGCCGAACTCACCGACCTGCGCTCGGCCCTCTCGTACCACCTGCGCAGCAGGGAACGTGCCCGGGAGGCCGGCAGCGCCGTGATCGAGCAGGTCGCCCTGTGCAACATGGGCCGCACCCACCTGGGCCTCGGCGAGCCCGCCCGGGCCCTGCAGAGCTTCGAAGAGGCGCTGCGCGTCATGGCGGCCGACGGGGCGCACTGGAACGCGGAGCGGGAGACGCGCCTGGGCCAGGCCCAGGCCCTGCGGGCGCTGGGCCGACTCGGAGAAGCAGGGGAAGTGTGCACGGCGCTGCTCCAGGAAGCCGCCACGCGCGGCGACTCCTACGGTCGGGGCCTCGCCGAGTACGAGTTCGGGCACGTCCTGAGAGCACTCGGGGACGAACGGGCGGCCCTGAGCCGATGGGGCAGCGCACTGTCCGCCCTGGAAGGAACGGACGCGCAGGTACTCGCCGACCTGCGTGCCCTCACGTCTGCCCCGACGGTCGCTGCCGACGGCTGACCGCTCGTCGGCGCGTTCCCAGGCGGCTCCGTACGCACGAAGGGCGCAGTCAGCGGGTCGGGGTGATCCGTACGGTCTCGGCCCAGTCGGGGGGCTGAGGGGCGTCCTCACCGATCAGGGCGACGATCAGACGGCAGGAGACAGGTTCCGGGGGCCACGGGGTGTACCCGTCGGTGAGCACGACGACGATGTTCGGCGGTTCGGGTGCGGCGAGCGCATTCCGGATGCCGACGGTCATGTCCGTCCCGCCGCCGCCGGCCAGTTCGACCTGGTCGACGGCGGTCACCCTGGCGACGGCGTGGACGTCGGCGTCGCAGGCGAGGACGGCGACCCGGTTACCTCCGACACCCACCTCGCGCAGCACGCCGGACACCTCGGCGAGCGCGGCCGCGAGATCGTCCTCGCCCATCGAGCCGGAGGTGTCGACGACGATCGCCACGCGTGGCAGCGGTCGGCGCAGGCTGGGCAGCACCACCCGGCCGCCGAGGGCCGGGGTGCGGCGCGAGGGGCGCCGGTAGGTGTAGTCGACCGCACCGCCCGCCCACGCTGCGGCCTCGCGGACGGCGCCGGTGAGCGCCTTGCGCCAGTCGACGGTGGGTTCCAGGACCTCCTCCGCCCAGCGCCGCCAGCCCGCCGGCACCGAACCCCGGGAGCGTCGGTGGGCGCGGACGGCCTGGGCGGTCTGGCGGCGCAGGGCCTCGGCCTCCACGGGGCCGAGGCCGGCCACGCCTTCGCCGCCCTTCTCCCCCAGGTCCCAGGGCGCCGGTACGCCGTGCGCGCCGGACCCGCAGTCCACCGGGTGGAGGGACGTCGCCGGAATGCCGGGCAGGTACTCCTCGAAGAGTCCGCCCTCGGGCAGACCGAACATGCGGGGTTCCATGCGCCCTTCGGGCAGTCGCAGCCCGTCGGAGACCAGGTCGTCGTTGATCTCGCAGTCCTGGGCGATGTTGACCCGCAGGCGGTCGCGCTGGTCGGCCGCGGGCAGCCGGTCGGCCCGGCCGTGGTGGTCGCGCAGGAGGTGCGCCGCCTCGTGGATCCACACCCCGGCCAGTTCCTCGACGTCGGTCCTCTCGACGAAGTCGGGTGCGACGTAGCAGCGCCAGTACCGGTCGACGGCCATGGTGCGCACCTGCTGCGAGGCGACGACTGTCAGGGCGTACAGGGCGGAGGCCAGGTACGGGCGTGCCTCGGCCGCTTTGTAGCGCGCGGCCAGCAGCTTGGCGCGGTCCAGCCCGTCGGCCGGGCCCCCGGTGACAGCCATGGGGCCGGTCAGCGCGCGCCCGGCAGGGCGCCGGCGAGCTGGAGCAGTTCCAGGAAGGCGTCGATCCCGGGCGGGATCGGCCAGTCGGGCTCGCGCATCGCGGCGAGGTCGCGAGCGGCCCGCGCGGCCACGTCGGGCACTCCGGCGTCCACGGCCTTGGCGAGGACGTCCCAGCCCGCCTCCCAGCGGGGGCGAGTGGGTTCGCTCTGCACGGCGGCGACCACGGCGATGAGGAACGCCAGCTGGCGGTCGCCGCGGTCGGGGAGCGCGAAGGCCGACGGGTCGGCGAGCACCCGGTCGGGGTCGGGCAGGTCCAGGTTCTCCAGGTACGACAGCAGCTCGATGCCGGCCGCCTCGCCGACGGCGCCCATCACGGCGGCGGCCTGCGCCTCGCGTCCGGCGCCGGACGCGTACCCGGCGGCGAGCAGGCGCAGCGCCATCTCCCAGGTGCGCGGGGAGGGCCAGGCGCGGCCGCGGCCCTCGGCCTCTTTCGGCATGTGGTGGACCAGGCCGGGCCGGGCGGTCAGGAAACCGCTGATCACGCCTCGGGCGCGGGCGACCGCGCCGGGCACGCGGCCGGGTTCCACCGCGGGGAGGACCGTCTCGGGCCAGGTGCCGGCCATGCCGCGGGCCACGGTGCGCGGGTCGTGCGTCCAGTCGAGGTGGACGAAGCGGTTGGCGAGCGGGGGGCTGAGGTGCCAGCCGTCGGCGGCGCTGGAGGGCGGGTTGGCGGCGGCGACGATCCGCACCGACTCCGGCAGGGCCAGGCTGCCGACCCGGCGTTCGAGGACCACCCGCAGCAGGGCGGCCTGCACGGCCGGTGGCGCCGAGGACAGTTCGTCGAAGAACAGCAGCCCGTGCCCGGTGCGCGCGAGCCGGACGGCCCAGTCCGGCGGGGCCATCGGCACGCCCGAGGCCGCCGGGTCTTCGCCGACGATCGGCAGCCCGGCGAAGTCGGACGGCTCGTGGACGCTGGCGACGACCGTCTCCAGGTGCACGCCGAGGGCGGCAGCGAGCTGTTCCATGCCGGCCGACTTGCCTATGCCGGGCTCGCCCCACAGCAGAACGGGCTGATTCGCCGTCACGGCCAGGGCGAGAGCCTCCAGTTGGGGGTTGCCGGCCGGTTCGGTGCGGGTGACGCGTATGCGGGCGTTGAGGGCGTCGGCCGCCGCGAGAGCGGCGGGAACGGGAAGGGAACCGGTCATGCGTGGATGTCCTCGTCCTGTGCGGGCAGCTCTTCGTCCTCGTCCCAGTCGGGCTCGGAGTCCTGCTCGCTCATGTATTCGTCCCACCACTCGGAGCCGATGCCGGGGTGCTCCTGCAGCACGCGGCGGCGCAGGAACATCAGGTCGGTCCGTTCGTAACGGCGGATCACCTGGGCGAGGGAGAGCTCCATCTCGTCGATCACGTCGATCCTGGCGCCGGCGTCGAGGAGGTCCCTGACCAGGGCGGCGGACCCTCCGTAGTGGACGGCGCTCTGGAGCGGGGTGCGGTGCGCCTTGTCCTGCGCCTCCAGGTCCAGCCCGGCGGCGAGCAGTCGCGGCAGCAGTTCCCGGTGGTCGAGCAGTTGGAGGACGTGCAGCAGGCTGCGCCCTCTGCGGTCGCGGACGTGCGGGTCCGTTCCGGCGTCGAGCAGCGCCAGCACGGCGGGGGTGTCGCCGTGCTGGACATGCTGGAACAGCTCGCGCCGCTGGTCCCGCAGGGCGCGCGGCAGCCGTCCCTCGCCACTGGTCCAGGCGTGCTGGGTGGCGAAGCAGCCGGACACGGAGCCGCCGAAGGCGCGCAGGGCGAGTTCGCGCTGCCGCTCCTGCTCGGTGTGCGGGATGTCGAGCACGCCGTTCCTGGACACGACCTCGTGCCACACGCCGCCGCAGCGGACGCGGACCGGCGCGGGCGTCGTCGGGCCGGGCGGGCCGGCAGCGGGTCCGGCCTGCGGGAACAGCGCGGCGGCGACCAGCGGGTGCAGGTCCTCGGGCCGGATCCGGCCGGCGCGCAGCAGGCCGATGTCGGGCAGTCGCTGCCAGGCGTACGAGGGCAGGCGGGGGACGTCCTCCTCCTGGCCGCGGTCCCTGCCGACGACCTGGGGCGGGGCCCCGTCGGCGGCCGCGAGGGTGACCCGAAGGCAGCCGCGCCAGTCGACGGGGATACGGAAACACGTGCCGCGTCCGGCGCGCTCCAGCAGACGCATCTCGGGGGCGATGCGGGTGAGGTCGGGTGCGAAGTACGTGATGAGCTGGGCGACGTCGAGCTGCCGGTAGGAGCGCGGGCCCTGCGGTGGAGGGGTGAGGTCGAGGTCGAGTCCGGCGGCGGCGTACGCCTCGATGTGGGCGCCACGGCCCTGCAGGACGGCGACCCACTCGGCGCGGGCGGCCGGGTCGGCGGGGCCCGGGTCCTCGGCGGGCAGCTCCCCGACGGCGAGCGGGGTGCCGTCCGGGTGGAGGAACGGCAGACGGCCGGAGTCGGCGGGGCCCGCGCTGTGGCGCAGTTCGCCGGTGCGGCGGACGTCCCAGAAGCGGCGGGCGGCGGTCCAGTCCTCGGTGACGTACGTCAGGCCGTGGAGCCGGTCGCGCGCGGGCGCGATGGCGGGGCCCAAGTGCAGCCGGAGCCGCTGCGGTCCTTCCAGCATCGGGGAGTTCGTCAGCGACAGGACGGGGCCGGAGCCCCCGTATGCGGCGAGGACGACCCGTCGGCCGGGGGTGAGCGTGGTGTGGCCGCTGAGCGTGCGCGGCAGGTGCCAGCGCAGCAGGTCCGGTGCCAGGTGGCGCAGGTCGTCGGTCACCCGGGCTGCCACATCCGGGCCGTACCGGTCGGCGATCCGCTCCGGGTCGAGGTCGTCCGGGACGTCCACCGCGGCCACGGCACAGGCGGCCCGCCAGTCACCTGCCAGGCGTGCTTCCGTGGCGCGTTCGATCATCCAGCCGGGGACGGCGTAGCGGCGGATGCGGGCCCAGGCGGAGGCGTCCTCCGGCGACAGGGCCGCGGGGGGCAGCGGACGCCGGCTCATCGGTACACGCTGCCGATCGCACGCAGGTCGGGGTGGGTCGGCCGGACGGGGCGCAGCCGCTCGGCGAAGGACCGCTTGACGCGACGGGGCAGGCCGGGGCCGAGGCCCACGTACTCGAGGCGGTGCCGCTCGGGCAGCGCGGCGAGCAGGCTCTTCGCGCCGCGGCCGGTGATGCCGGTGTGGCGCAGTTCGAGGCGGCGCAGCGGGCTGCCGGGCAGGGCGGCGGCCAGGGCCCGGGCGCCGTCGTCACCGGTGGCGTTGCCGGTGGAGCCGAGGCTGCGTTCGGACATGGCCCGGCCGAGATCGAGGGTCTCGATGCCGTCGAGGGCGTCGGCGAGAGCGCGGGCGCCCGCGGGGCCGATGTCGTTGCCGCCGAGGCCGAGCCGGACGGGCCTTGCGGGGTCGGTCGCGGCGGCCAGGACGGCGGTGCCCTCGTCGCCGAGGTGGTTCGCCGTCAGATAGAGCTCACGGACGCCGGCGTCACGGACGAGGGCGGCGAGCAGCGGGGCGTCGGCGGCGGTCAGGCCGTTGCCGCCCAGGAAGAGCCGTTCGAGCGGGGCCTCCCGGTCCAGGAGGGCGTCGAGGAGCACCCGTACGCCCGCGGGGCCGATGCCGGAGTTGACGAGATCGAGGGTGCGCAGGGTGGTGTTGCGGCGCAGCAGCCCCGCGAGAGTGCGGGCACCGGTCTCCCGGACGGGATTCCGCTTGAGCCACAGGGCGCGGAGCGTGGTGTCGTCGGCGAGTGCCGCGGCGAGGGCGGTCACGCCGTCCGGGCCGATGCGGTTGCAACCGAGGTAGAGGGTGTGGATCCCGTGGGAGGCGCCGGCGTCCCGCGCGGCGACCAGGGCGTCGGCGACCGACCGGACTCCGTTGTCGCCGAGGGAGTTGGTGCCGAGGAGCAGATGGGCGGCGTGCGGGGAGGCGGCGGCGACGGGCAGCAGCCGGGCGGCGCCGTCGGCGCCGAGTCCCTGCTTGCACAGGTCCACCCGACCGTCGGCGCGCAGGGTGCCGAGCGGGAAGGTCTCGTCGTCGGCAACGGGCCGCGCGTCGGCGAGGCGGGCCATCAGCGGCCCGAGCTCCTCGGGGTCGGCGAGCGGCAGATCGGGGTGCTCGATCGCGGGGCAGCGCACGGGCGTTGTCGGCTGGGTCATCACCACTCCACCGGTCTTCGCCGGGGCCCGGCGTCCGCGTCGACATCAAGTAGGCGCAAGACCGGTCGGATTCGAACCGACGTCCTCCAGCTCGATGCGTGGGCGCGACGACCTCTGCGCTACGGCCTTGCTGCGCACGATCATAGCCACACTCCGCACCTGTTTTCGATCACCAGTGTGATGCGATTGCGCCAGGCGGCGCGGCCGAATATATGCGTACGGTCGGCGGGGCACGGACGCCCCGACACCAACTCCATGGTGGAAACGCGCACTCCAACACCCAAAACTATGATCATTTACGCGGCGCTCGGCGGTATGAGAGGCACCGCGCTCGTTCAGATGGTCAAGATCGTCTTCCTGCTCGCCACCAGCGCGGTCGTCGCCGCCCTGGTGCTGAACCGCTTCGACCGGAGTCCCGGCGACGTGCTCAGAGCCGCCCAGCAGGGCAGCGGCGCGGGCCCCGCCTTCCTCCAGCAGGACCTTCAGCTGGGCACCTCGGCCGGTGAGCGGCTGGACTTCATCGGGTTCCAGATCACCGTGGTTCTCGGCGTGGCCTGCCTGCCCCACATCACGATGCGTCTGTACTCCGCGCAGGACGTACCGGCCGTGCGTCGCTCCATGTCGTGGGCGGTCGGCACGGTCACCACGTTCTGCCTGCTCGTGATCATCATGGGTACGGGCGCGGGCGCTGGTGGGATCGCAGTCCATCACCGCGGCTGACCCACACGGCAGGACGTCGGTGCTCATGCTGTCGCAGGTGCTCGGCGGGGCCCCCGGCTCCACGGCCACGACAATTCTCTACTCGGCCGTGGCGGGCATGGTGCTCACCACCCTGCTGTCCTCGGTCGCGGGGATGACCCTGGCCGCGGCCTCGTCGCCGGCCCACGACCTGTTCGCCCATGTGGCGCGGCGGGGGCAGGCGGAGCCGCGTACGGAGATGACGGTGGCGGTGTGGACGAGCGTGGGCGTGGGAACCGTTGCCATCGGGCTCGCCACCCTGGTCCAGGGCTGGAACGTCGGCGTGCTGACCACTCTGGCCATCTGCATCGGGGCATCGGCGGTGGCACCCGCGCTCACCTACTCCCTGTTCTGGCGGGGATTCACGCGCACCGGCCTGCTCGCCACCCTCTACGGCGGCGCGGCCTGCGCGCTGGTGCTGACGGTCTTCTCCAAGGCCGTTTCGGGCACGCCGTCCGCCGTCTTCCCGGACGCCGACTTCGCCCTGTTCCCGATGCAGTCCACCGGACTGGTCTCCGTCCCGTTCGGCTACCTGGCGGGCTGGCTGGGCAGCCGTCTGGACCACTGGCGCCGCGCCGCCGACAGCCTCGAGAACCGGCGGCTGTACGAGGAGAGCGAGGCACGGCTGCTCGCCGCCGCCGAATGACCGCGGCTGCGCGGGCGGGCTACGCAAGCGGCTTCAGTACCCCGCGTAGTCCGCCCAGCGGCCCAGGTCCCGTCGTCTCCGTGCGGTGTACGCGCCCCGACGGCGACATCGAGCAGCGCCGCACGCCACGGCTGCCCGACGCCCCCGGAGGCAGCCCGTCAGGTCAGACTCGACGGAACGATGCCGTAACGGCGCATCTTGCGGTACATCGTGGCGCGGGAGATACCGAGGTCCTGGGCAGTGCGCTGGACGTTGGAGTTGTGGTCCATCAACCCGCGCAGGATGGCGTCGCGTTCGAGCGCCTCGATGGTGGTCAGGACCCTGTGCGAGGACACCCGGCATTCCGGCGGCAGGTCCTCGGCATGGATCATCGGGCCGGCAGGCCGCCGCGCCAGCCCGCGCATCACGGACTCGAGCTGCCGGACGTTCTCCGGCCAGGGGCATCGCTGCAGCATGGTCAGGGCATCCGGGGAGAACCTGCTCTCACCGCTCGGCCGGTACTTGCGCAGGAAGAACCGCGCCAGGTACTCGATGTCCCCGGGGCGATGACGCAGGGGCGGCACCTCCACCAAGGCACCGCAGAGCTGGTCGAGCTGGTCATCGGTGCCGACCATCGACGGCTGGCTGGTCAGGACCAGTTGCCCGGTGGCGGGGCCGTCCAGGTGCGTCAGCAGGTTCCTCAGTCGCTGCCGCAGCTGGTCGCCCAACAGGTGAACGTCGCGCAGGACAAGCACGTTGGACGGCACGGCGAGCAGCTCTCCGATGTCATGCAGCCAGCCCTCGGTGACGGCAGGCGCATCGGACAGCGGCGGCTGCGTCATCTCCAGCCGGCGTCCGGCGCCGTGGGCCCGGTGCAGGGTCTCGACCAGCGTCCTCTTGCCGACGCCGGCTTCGCCCAGGAGATGCAGCGACGTCCCGGCCACGAACGCCGCCTGACTGTCGGCGACCGCGCGCAGCCAGGGCGGGGACGAGCCCACCAGTCCCAGGTCGGACCGGGCAGGCGCGGCGGAAACCGCGGGTCCCTGCTGCGGGCGTCCGATCAGCCGGACTCTGAAGACGGCGCCCGCGTCGCTGTCCTCGCGCCGACAGCGACTGACCCTGAGTTCGGCGACCCGTCCGGAGGGCAGGGCGATGCTGCGCGTCCCCTCCGTCCGGGGGCTGTCGGCGATCTCACGGGCGTGGTCGAGCAGCGCGTAGTGATCCGGCCCGGTCACCGCCGTGCTGAGCTGCTCGTTCATCATGACGACATCGCGGTTCAGGGCCAGCACGGGGCCCGGACGTACCGAGGAGCACGCCTCCATGTAGTCATGGAACAGAGCCCGCTCGCGCCGCGAGGTGATCGCCGCGATCTCACCCTCGATCTGGGCCGCGACCGAGCGGGCGAAGGCCATCAGCATGCCGTCGGAGCCCTGACGGATGGTGGTGAGGTTGAAGGCCCCCAGCAGGGTGCGCCGGGTGGGATGCAGGATCGGTACGGCCGCGCAGTGGAAGTCCCGCAGCGCCTCGACGTAGTGCTCCATTCCGGCGATCATGACCGGACGGCCGCTGGCCAGCGCGGTCCCGATGCCGTTGGTGCCCACGTAGCGCTCGGCGAACACATGGCCCGGGGCCAGCTGCACGCGGTTGAGGTTCGTCGTCAGCCCCTCGTGGGACACCTTCCGGGAGAGCACCACGCCGTTCCGGTCCGTGATCATGATGGACACCGGGTCGTCGGCGAGCTGCTCGTGCAGCCTGTCCAGGATCGGCAGCGCCGCCCTGGCGAGGGGGCTGTCGAGGTTGGGGTTGTCCAGGTACGGAGCGTCGAGGCTGCCCGACTCCACCTTGTGCTCCATCGAGCGCTGCCACGAGGCCACGACAAGCGGCCGGGCGCTTGGATCCTTGGTGACTTCCAGGTAGAGCTCTCTGGCTGCTCTCAGCGAGCTTCCGGGCTGGTGGCGGGGCATTAACACTCCCGTACTGCGCGCGTCACATTCCCTCGATGCAGTGATTGGACCAGCCCGACGGCGTGGCGCCTACGGCGTGTATCACATTGAGACATCCGCGGACGACTTCTGAGACATCGACCTGCGAGCGACGGCCTGTGTAATCGGCGCACCACCCACCCGCCGACCCACAGGGAGCCGCCATGAAGGCCGTGCAGGTGATCGAGTACGACGAGCCGCCCGTGCTCGTGGACGTGCCCGATCCGCAGATCACCGGTCCGCTGGATGTGATCGTGAAGATCGGGGGCGCCGGAGTCTGCCGGACCGATCTGCACATCCTCGAAGGACAGTGGAAGGACAAGAGCGGGGTCACCCTGCCGTACACGATCGGTCACGAGAACGCCGGCTGGGTCGCGGAGGTCGGGCAGTCCGTCACCCACGTCAAGGTCGGTGACCCGGTCATCCTGCACCCGCTGGTGACTTGCGGTCTGTGCCGCGCCTGCCGGGCCGGCGACGACGTGCACTGCATGAACTCGGCCTTCCCCGGCATCGACGCCGACGGGGGCTACGCCGAGTACCTGAAGACCAACGCCCGCTCGGTCGTGCCGCTCGCTCCGTCCCTCGAGCCGGCCTCGGTGGCGGCCCTGGCCGACGCCGGGCTCACGGCGTACCACGCTGTCGCCAAGGCGGCCCGGGTACTGCGGCCCGGTGACAGGGTCGTGGTCATCGGTGCCGGCGGGCTCGGGCACATCGGGATTCAGGTGCTGCGGGCCCTGTCGCCGGTCGAGATGATCGTCATCGACCGCAGCCCGGAGGCCCTGGCGCTGGCCGAGGAACTGGGCGCCGACCACACGCTCGTCGCGGACGGAAGCGAGGCCGACCGCGTGCGGGGCCTCACCTCGGGGCACGGGGCGGAGGCCGTCCTGGACTTCGTCGGTGAGGGGGGTGCCGTCGAGACGGGCGTGGCCTGCCTGCGCCGCAACGGCAACTACTACGTCATCGGCTACGGCGGCCACCTCCACGTTCCGACGATCGACGTCATCTCCACGGAGATCAACTTCATCGGGAACCTCGTGGGGTCCTACAACGACCTCTCCGAGCTGATGGTCCTGGCGGCCCGCGGCAAGGTCACCCTGCACACCCGGCGCTACCCCCTCGCCTCCTTCCAGCAGGCCCTCGACGACCTGGACTCCGGGGCCGTGCGCGGCCGAGCGATCTTGATCCCCTGACACCGCAGGAGCAGCCCCATGCGCAGCAGACCGTACCCGGCCCTGGTCGCCGTCGCGGCCGTCGCGGCCCTGACCGCCACCGCGTGCACCGCCCAGAGCCAGGAACAGCAAAAGCCCAAGGAAAAGGCCGCGCTCTTCAAGCCCGGCTCGGAGATCAGCTACCAGAAGTACGGCAAGGACTACCCGGCCACGAAGGTCAAGGACGTCCCCGGACCCTGCAGCTACGAAGCGATCAGCCGCAAGGACTACTCCGGACAGACACTGAAGATCATCAGCCACGCCGTTCCCGTCATCGGTGAGCCGACTCAGCTGCACGCCAAGCAGTTCGAGGACATCACCGGCGGGAAGATCGAGGTCGTCAACGTCCCCTTCGGCGAGCTGCACCAGAAGATTCTCACGCCCCTTCAGGCGGGCCAGCCGGCGTACGACGTCATGTTCTACCCGTCCCTGTGGATCGGCGACATGGCCCCCTATCTGGCACCGGTACCGAAGAAGTACCTGAACACCCCCGGCATGAAGGACGTCACCAAGGCTTACATGGACGTGGCGACCTGGGACGAGAAGGTCGTGCAGTACCCGGTGGACGGTGACCGGCACTACCTCAAGGTCCGCACCGATGTGCTGAAGGACCCCAAGCGGCAGGCGGAGTACAAGAAGGCCACGGGCACGGACCTGAAGGTCCCCACGACGTGGGCCGAGTACCAGCAGATAGCCGAGTTCTTCAGCGGCAAGGACTTCGACGGCGACGGCAAGCGCAACTACGGCAGTGCCGAGGTGACCAAGCGCGACGACCTGACGTTCTCCGCGTTCATCAGCCGGGCGGCGCCCTATGTGAAGAACGCGGACGTCGAGGGCGGTGTCTTCTTCGACGTCGAGACCATGCAGCCGCTGATCAACACGCCCGGCTTCGTCCGCGCCCTGGAGGACATGGTCAAGGCCAAGTCCACGTGGGCACCCGGCGGCGCCAACTTCGGTCTGGGAGACGAGATCTTCTCCTTCGGCGGCGGGCAGACGCTGATGTCGTACTCGTGGGACGACGCCTTCATCCAGGCCCAGCAGCCGGACAGCAGGATCCGCAACAAGGTCGAGGTGGCGCCGCTGCCGGGCTCCACTGAGGTCTACAACCGCACCACGAAGTCGTGGGACAAGAATGCCAACCAGGCGCCCTACTTCACCTGGGGATGGACCTCGGCGGTGGCCAAGTCCTCGAGCCACCAGCAGATGGCCTTCGACTACCTGTGCTTCTTCAGCAACGAAGCCAACACCGCCCTCGACCTGACCATCGGCCGGTTCGGTGTCAACCCCTACCGCAACGCCCATTTCCACCCGGCGTTCTGGCAGAAGCAGGGCTGGGACAAGGACGCCGCAGAATCGTACGTCCGAACACTCTCCGGCATGGAGAAGAACCCCAACCGCATGTTCGACCTGCGTGTTCCCGGCGTCAACCAGTACATGTCCGCGCTGGCCAACGGCGTCGCCGCGGCTCTGGCGGGCCAGCAGTCCCCGCAGCGGGCACTGGACGACGTGGCCCAGGAATGGTTCGAGATCACCGACCAGATCGGCAAGGACAAGGTCCAGAGCGCCTATCGCAACGTGGTCGCGCTCGAGGACAACTCCTGATCCGACCGCAGGATGCCCCGGGTGGCCGGACCGGACCGGCCACCCGGGGGCGCCCGCCCCCTTCCGCAAGGAGAACCATGGACGGCCTGCGCCGACACAAGAGCATGTTCCTGTTGCCCGGACTGCTCACGCTCTTTCTGATCATCATCTTCCCGCTTCTGTTCACCATCCGCGTCAGCTTCTCCGGCTGGAACGTCAGCAACCCCTACATGGACTTCATCGGAGGGGCCAACTACACCGCCGTGCTGCACGACAGCCGCTTCTGGGCGTCCATCACCCGGCTGATCCTGCTGGCCGGCGGCACGGTCCTGATCCAGTACGTCATCGGGTTCGGCATGGCCCTGCTGGTCTGGCGCGAGGTACGCGGCCGCAGATTCTGGCGCGTGCTGTTCCTCGTCCCGATGATGACCACGCCCGTGGTGATGGCCGCCATCTGGCAGACGATCTTCCATGAGTCGCTGGGACCGGCGAACGATCTGCTGGACATGCTGGACCTGACCAGGATTCCCTGGCTCACCGAGTCCGGGCCCGCACTGGTCGCGCTGATGACCGTCGAGGTCTGGCAGTGGACCCCCTTCATGTTCCTCCTGCTGCTGGCCGGCCTGCTGAGCCTTCCCAAGGAGCCGTTCATGGCCGCCGCGATCGACGGCGCGGGCACCTGGCGCACCTTCTGGAAGGTGACCTTCCCGCTGATGGCTCCGGTGTCGGTCGCGGCGGTCGTCATCCGGCTGATCGAGGCGTCCAAGCTCTCCGACAGCGTCTACGTACTGACCTCCGGCGGGCCGGGCTCCTCCACGGAGACCCCGGGTTACTACCTCTACATCCAGGGGCTCAGGGACCAGCAGACCGGGTACAGCGGCGCGATGTCCCTGATCTACCTGGTGCTGATGAGCGTCACGCTCACGGTCGTCGCCGCCCTGCTCACCAGGGCCTTCAAGCTGAAGGGGGACTCATGAGGTCACGCCTTTATCCCGTATTCAAATACACCGTGATCGCGCTGTGGGCCTGCTTCGTCGCGGGACCGTTCTTCTGGGCGATGACGACCAGTTTCAAGAACGCCAACGCGGTCCAGGGCGGTCCCACCTACATCCCCTGGGCGCAGTACCAACCGACCCTCACTGGCTGGCGCAACATCTTCGGCGGAACCGGCGGTGTCGATGTGATCCAGCCCTTCGTCAACAGCGCGATCGTCACCATCACCGCGTCGGCCATCAGCCTGGCCCTGGGGTCCCTGGCCGCCTACGCACTGTCCCGCTACCGGTTCAGGCTGGGCTTCATCAAGAACGGCGACATCGTCTTCTTCTTCGTCTCACAACGAATCATGCCGCCGGTCGTCCTGGTGATCCCCTTCTTCTACCTCCTGCAGTGGGGCGGCCTCCTGGACAGCATCCCCGGCCTGGTCATCGTGACGGTCGCACTGCTGCTGCCCATCGCGGTCTGGGTGATGGTGGACTTCTTCAACGGCATTCCGCGGGAGATCGACGAGATGGCGATGCTGGACGGCTGCGGCCCGTTCCAGACCTTCGTACGGGCGATCCTGCCGAACTCCCTGCCCGGCCTGACCGTGGCGGCGATGTTCTGCGCCGTGTTCGGCTGGAACGACTTCTTCTTCGCCTTCCGGCTGACCTTCACCGAGGTCCAGACCCTGCCCCAGGCGGTCGTCGCCCTCAACTCCTCCATTCCGCCGTGGTGGACGCTGTCCGCCGCCGCGCTCTTCGGCGTGACACCGCTGATCCTGCTCGCCATCCGGGTGGAGCGCTATCTGTCCAAGGGGAACCTGTCGGGAGCGGTCCGATGAACCTGAACGCCACTGATCTGTGCCTGACCGTCGACGGCGTCGACCACCTCAGGAACGTGACCGCAACCTTCCGGCCGGGACGGCTCCACACCGTCATCGGCCGGACGATGGCCGGAAAGACGACGCTGCTGCGGGTCCTGGCCGGCCTGCAGAAAGTGGATTCCGGCTCCCTGACCCGGGCGGGAGCGGACTTCCTGAAGACGCCGGTGTGGCGGCGCGACACCGCCATGGTCTACCAGCAGTTCATCAACTACCCGCACCTCAATGTGTTCCACAATGTGGCCTTCCCGCTGAAGCGGGCCGGGCTGTCACAGGAGGAGATCCAGCGTCGGGTCCGGCAGAGCCTGACGAGTGTCGGGCTTTCGGATTTCGAGGCACGCAAGCCGTCCCAGCTCTCCGGCGGCCAGCAGCAGCGCGTCGCGATGGCCCGAGCCCTGGCACGCGCCACCGGCATCCTCCTGCTCGACGAGCCGCTGGCGAACCTGGACTACAAGTTGCGCGAACAACTGCGCGACGAATTCAAGACCCTCTTCTCGGATCGGGGGGACACGATCGTCATCTACACGACCACCGAACCCGCCGAGGCGATGATGCTCGGTGATGTGGTGCTGGTCATGCACGAAGGGCGGATCCTCCAAACCGGCACCCCGCAGGAGGTCTTCGAACGCCCGGCGACCACCACGGTGGCGTCCATCATCAACGACCCGCCCATGAACATCTTCGCGGGCCGGATCGAGGGCGGCCAGGTCACGGTGGCCGGCTTCCAGGCCACACATGTCTCCTCGCACCTGGCCGATCTTCCCGGCGGCGCCTACCAGTTCGGACTGCGCGCCACGGACGTCGGCCTGGCCTCCAGCGGGGTCGAAGGCGAAGTCACCTTCGTGGAGATCTCCGGTTCCGAGACCTTCGTCCACGCGGTCGTCGGCGAGAGCCCCTTCGTCGTACAGATCGAGGGCATCCACGACGTCGCCCTCGGCGACCTGGTCAAACTGCGGCTCCGTCCCGACCGGCTGTTCGCCTTCGACGAGCAGGGAACGCTCGTGCGGACACCTTCATACGATCTCGCTTCAGTGGAAGGGCGTTGACATGGCGCAGTTGGACATCGTCGACGTCGGGCACGCGTACGCGCCGGGTGTCGAAGAGGAACGGTGGGCTCTCAAACCGCTGAACCTGACCTTCGAGTCCGGCACGACGTATGCACTGGTCGGCCCCTCGGGCTGCGGCAAGACGACGCTGCTGAACATCCTGTCCGGCCTGGTCAGACCGTCCCAGGGACAGGTGCTGTTCGACGGCGTCGACGTCACCGCCCTGCCCACGAAGGCCCGCAACATCGCCCAGGTCTTCCAGTTCCCCGTCATCTACAAGTCGATGACGGTCTACGAGAACCTCGCCTTCCCGCTGCAGTGCCGACGTTGGGACAGGGCGAGGATCGACGCCAAGGTCCGGCAGGTCGCCGAGGCCCTGGACCTGCACGGTCGGCTGAGGCAGCCCGCCCGCGGGCTCACCGCCGACGACAAGCAGCTGATCTCACTCGGCCGCGGCCTGGTCCGGGACGACGTTGCGGCCGTACTGATGGACGAGCCGCTCACCGTCATCGACCCGCAGCTGAAGCACCTGCTGCGGCGCAAGATCCGTGCGATCACCGAGCAGTTCAGGCCCACCGTGATCTACGTGACGCACGACCAGTACGAGGCGATGAGCTTCGCGCAGGAAGTGCTGGTGATGAAGGACGGCCGTGCCGTGCAGCAGGGCACGCCTGAGCAGCTCTTCGAGGCGCCCTCGTCCACCTACGTCGGCTACTTCATCGGCTCACCGGCGATGAACTTCCTGACCGTGGACCGGGGCAACGGAAGCCTCGCGCTGGGTGGCCGGGCGCTGTCCGCCGCCTGGGACATCCCGCACAGTACGACCGAGGTCCAGGTGGGCGTCCGGCCCGAGTACGTCAAGATCGTCACGGACCCCGGCCCCAACACCTTCCCCGGCAGACTGCGGAGCGTCACGGACCACGGCGCGCAGCGCGTGCTCGAGGTCGAGGTGGCCGGGCAGCTCGTAAGGACCAAGACACTGCGGGAGGAGGGGGTGCCGGCGGGCGAGGAGATCCTGGTCCATCTGCCGCGCGCCAAGGTACTTCCGTACGCAGACGATCAGTTGGTACTCCAGCCGTCATGACCCGCCGGGCACGCCCGCGCCACCCTCCCCTCCCCCGCGCCGCCGCACGCGGCGGAAACGACGCCAAGACATCCAAGACATCAGCGAAGGAATCCCATGATCTTCATCACCGCCAAGTTCCGGGTCCGTCCCGAGCACGCCGACCGCTGGCCCGAGATCGCTGCTGACTTCGCCCAGGCCACGCGCGCCGAGCCCGGCTGCCTGTGGTTCGAGTGGTCGCGCAGTGTGGAGGACCCGACGGAATACGTTCTGGTGGAGGCTTTCCGCGACGACGAGGCCGGGGTCGCGCATGTGCGGTCCGCGCACTTCAAGGCTGCGCAGCAGACGCTGCCGCCCCATCTGGCCGAGACGCCGCGCATCGTCAACATGACCGTTCCGCAGCACGACTGGTCGCTGCTCGGGGAGATGGCGGTCCCCGGCCAGGAGTAGCGGTCCCGTCGCCGGGTGCGGCCGCTGCCGTCCTCGGCGGATCCGGGGCCGCCCGGCGAGGCCCGAGACGGTCAGGTGAACATGCCGGCCAGTGGTTGTTCGGTCCACACGGTCTTGCCCTCGCGGCTGTAGCGGGTGCCCCAGCGTTCGGCCATCTGGGCCACCAGGAACAGGCCGCGCCCGCCCTCGTCGGTGGTACGGGCGCGGCGCAGGTGGGGTGAGGTGTGGCTGGTGTCGCTGACCTCGCACACCAGACACCGTTCACGGATCAGCCGCAGGGTTGCGGGGCCACTGGCGTAGCGGTAGACGTTGGTGACCAGTTCACTGGCGATCAACTCGGTCGTGAACGCCAAGTGCCCCAGGCCCCATTCGCTCAGCTTGGCCGAGGTCAATGCCCGGGCCCGGGCGGCGCTGGCAGGCTCCAGCGGCAGACGCCAGGAGGCGACATCGTCCGCCGGCAGCATGCGGGTGCGGGCGATCAGCAACGCGACGTCGTCGCTGGGGCGCGCGGGCACGAGTGAGTCGACCACCGCTTGGCAGGTCCGTTCCAGCGGGTCCGCAGGGCGGGTGAGCGCGGCGCACAGCTTGGTCAGGCCGACGTCGGCATCGATATGACGCTCGCCGATGAGTCCGTTGGTGTACAGGCTCAGCAGGCTTCCCTCGGCCAGTTCGACCTCCCGGGCCTCGAACGGCAGGCCGCCGAGGCCGAGCGGTGGGCCGGCGGGCAGGTCGAGCAGGGCCACCTCTCCGTCCGGAGCGGTCACCACCGGTGGCGGGTGGCCGGCACGGGCCGCGGAGCACCGCCCGGAGACCGGGTCGTACACGGCGTACAGGCAGGTGGCGCCGACGACCTGCTCGCCCACGGGGCGTTCGCCGACTGCTTCCTGTTCGGCCGCCAGCAGAAGGACCAGATCGTCCAGGCGGGAGAGGACCTCGTCCGGCTCCAGGTCGAGGCTGGCGAGCGTGTGTACGGCGGTACGCAGCCGACCCATGGTGGCGGCAGCGTGGATGCCGCGTCCCACCACGTCGCCGACGACGAGGGCGATCCGGGCGCCGGACAGAGGAATGACATCGAACCAGTCGCCGCCCAGGCCAGGTGCCGCGCTGGCCGGCAGGTACCGCAGGGCCACCTCGACGGCCGACTGGTCCGGAACCGCCCGGGGTAGCAGGCTGCTCTGCAAGGTGAACGCGGTCTGCTGCTGCTGGGTGAAGCGCCGGGCGTTGTCGATGGCGACGGCGGCGCGTGAGGCGAGTTCCTGGGCGAGGGTGAGATCGTCGGCCTCGAAGGGATCGGGGCGGCGCGAACGCCACAGGGTCATCACGCCCAGCACCAGGCCACGGGCGGCAACAGGGACCGCGATCAGCGAGTGGGCGCCCAGGTCCGGAGCGTGGTCCCCCTGGCGGCCGTCCCTGGAGAACCAGTCGGGCGGGAGAACCGGTTCCAGGACGGGCCGTCCTTCGGCCAGGCATCTGGCCTGGGGTGCGTCGGGCCCGAACTCCACCGGCTCGCCCTGGGGGTGGGGCGGGCCGGGTTGCTGGGCACCGACGCTGCAGGCCCCCACTCGTACTACGGGCCCCGCCAGGGCCTGCGTCAGTTCCTCACCGCGCGTCACCGGCTGAAGCAGGTCCACTGACGCATGGTCGGCGAGGTGGGGCACCATCACCTCGGCGAGTTCCCGGGCGGTCTCTGCCACGTCGAGCGTGGTTCCGATACGGCTGCCGGCCTGGTCGAGGAGCGCGAGCCGACGCTGGGCTCGATGGCGTGCGGTGATGTCCTCGATCATCTCGGCCACACCCAGGATGCGGCCGGAGGGATCCTCCATCGGGAAGGACGAGACCATCGCGACCTGCTCTCGTGCCGGATCCAGCTCCAGGCGAACGAACTGCTCGGAGTAGAGCATCGGCCTTCCGGTCTCGATCACCTGGCGCACACGGTCCACGGCCCTGCGCGCGTCATCGGGGAGGAGGAAAGAGCCTGTGGGCAGCCCACGAAAGTCCGCTGCCGGGACGCCGCTGAAGCGTTCGATGGCCCGGTTGACCCGGAGAATCCTCAGGTCGGGGCCGTGGACGACCAGGCCGATCGGGCACCGGCGGTACAACCCGTCCAGGACCGCCCGGTCCCTTTGCCACTCCAGGACGTCCACCGCGAGGGCCCCGGCAAGAACCCACTCACGGACCCGGCCATCGCGTGAGAGCGCATGGGCCCTGAGCCCCATCTCCACGAGCCGCCCGTCGCGGTGCCGTACATTGAGCAGCCCGAACCAGCCGCCGGCTCTCCTGCACCTCGCCGCGGCCCTCCTGACCGCCGGCAGATCGGGAGGATCGACAAAGACCTCGAAAGCCGGACGACCGAGCACGGCTGTGTCCGGATAGCCGAGTAGTTCCTGGGCCCGCCGGTTCCATCCGGCCACGGCTCCCCGGTCGTCGAGCACCGCCAAGGCGGCAAGGTGCAGGGCGAACGGATCGTCATGGATCTCGCTGAACTCCGTCATCCGCTTCTCCACCGCTGGACACCACCTTGTACTCCGGGTCGGTGGCCAGGCGTTCCTGAATGCCCCGCTGACCTGCTGTTGCATGGCAAGCCTAGTGAACCCGGTGCGGCCGCGGCCTCGCCCACGGCGCGGCACGCCGTGGCGGGCACGAGGGATTACGGCAGGCAGTGACCCTCTTGCGCTGGCGGGACTCGCGCAGCAGCCACAGCCTCCGCGGCCGACACTCTGTCCCTTCGCGCCGCGAGCAGCGGAGAAGGCATCGATCAGCCTGGAAGTAGTCTCCTCCGTGGCTCTCAGCGAGTTCCCCCGCCAATGACACGACCAGCGTGCCATCGCACTTGCGGCCCGCTGTCCCGGTCCGATTGGCTTGCCTGAGTGAATGAGCGACTGCGTTCCGCGCTTGTGCAACGCGGCCTGAGGTGGAGGAGTTGACCGAAGCCTGCTCCGTGGACCCCAAGACCGCCAGCCGGTGGGTTGGTGGCCGGGTCCCCCACCGCCGGCACCGTTGGACGGTCGCGAACCTGCTGCGCGTAGACGAGACATACCTGTGGCCGGAGAACGGCCAGGGAGCTCAACGGCCCGGTACGGCCCGCTCGGAACTCGTTGACACCTGTCCCAACCGGGCGAGCGTCTCCCCGGCGATGTGTGGCTCTCCCTGCTTCTGGGCGCCATGAAGCAGGTGGACGTGCTCGTTTTCTCCGGGACCTTCTTCGCACAGACGAACCCGCACATCGCGAGGATGCTCCAGGAAAGGACGCAGGCAGGAGTTCGCGTGCGGCTGTGCTTCGGCGATCCGGACGGGGAGGCAGTCCGCATCAGAGGCAGGGAGGAGGGCGTCGGAGACACGCTCGCGGCCAAGATCAAGGCGTCCCTCACGTACTACCGCGACCTCGTCGGCTACCCGGGCAGTGAGGTGCGCCTTCACGACACGTCTACAACTCGATCTTCCGATACGACGACCACCTCATGGTCAACCCGCACACCTGGGGCCAGCCGGCCAGCGCCAACCCGCTACTCCAGCTCCGCAACACAGACGGCGGGGAGTGGTTCCAGCGGTACAGCGACAGCTTCGAGGCCGTGTGGGCATCCGCGCGCCCCTGGACGCCCGACAGGCGGGAGTAGCACCACCGTGGGCAGGACCGAGTACTACTACGACCTCAAGGCCCCCAAGGCCCCCAAGGCCCCCAAAGCCAACACTCTCATCCCCGCCAGCAACCTGCTCGTGGTCAACGACGAAGGCGCCATCCTCCTCCAGCGACGCCGCGACACCGGCCAGTGGGCGCTGCCCGGCGGGGCCCAGGTCGTTCGTACAGTGGCGCGCTCCACCTGGACGCCATGAACCACGCCTGCTCCACGGTGTGTGGGTCGACGGCGTACGGGATGCGAGCCGGGGAGAGTGTGGGTAGAGGCAGGGAGCGGGTGCGGTACGAAGCGGCCTAGGAGCGGCGCGTACAAGCGTCGCCGAGCCGGTTGCGGCACCACGGCGCCCGGAGCCAGTCTGTGGGAGCCGGGTCGAGGGAGGCTGAGGGCACGGCGAGGGTTTGCAGGATGTGTCATTCATGCTGCTCCTCAAGCGAGCCGGGGATTGCAGTAGGCCCCCGAGACCACAGAAGCGAACACGTGAACGATCAGCCTCCCGGCTCGAGATGCTGCGCTTCCTCGAACGAGTCCAGCAGCAAGACCTCGAGCGCACCCGACGGTGGATCGCGGCAGCCCAGCAGCGAGAGGCGCAGCGCCAGCGCGCCATCCAAGCCCGTCCCCCGGCGCCGGACTGGCTCATCGAGCAGAGCCTGAGCCGCGACGTGCCAGCCGCCTACGTCCACCAAGGCGACTGCCACATGACAGGCAAACGGTCCAGAGGCGTCGCCCGCGACCAGGCGCTGCGGGCGCTCACCGACGGCATCGCCCCGTGCCCGCACTGCCGGCCGGACACCGAGCTGGGGATTCTCGACTAGGCGCTGCGAGACTTCCGCGCCCCAACCAGCCTCCGAGCGGCACACGCGCCCCGCAGCAGACATAACACCTCAAACAGGATGAATAGCGGCACATGCCGGGGGCACTCCGACCCTTAACCCCCACAGAACGGAGTCACCCCATGGTCATCCAAAAGATGCATGAAATGGGCATCCGCAGTGAGCACGCCTACATGGCCGGCATGGCATCCATCGGCCTCGCCGTCGCCGCCTGGGTCACCAGCCTCAACGCCGAGCCCGGCGCAGGGGTCGCCCGCGCCGACAGGTGGGGAATCTTCGTCGGCGAATGGGCCCCCACCTTCTTCGGCCTCGGCCTCGCCCTGTCCCACTACGAACAGAACGACGGCACCCTCACCGCCAGCGTCCACGAAATTCGGGAGCAGCAGAAGGCCGGCTGACCACACCACACTGCGGCGTCCGCCTCTGGACCAAGGGGCGGGCGTCCATCCACCGCCCAACGTGCAGCACAGACCCGACACCCACACCCTGGACCCATGGCCACCGCACGCGTCGTCATCTACCCGCCCGACGAGGACGGCGGCCGGCGCGTGCGCATCGACGGGGAGATCCTCGGGCGGGCGTACAGCGTCCGCGACATTGCCGCGCTCATGCAGAACGCCGGCCTGCAAGGCTTCCACGAGATGGACGTCGTGCGGGCTACGGGCATCGAATGGCGCGGCGGCGGACCCGACAGCTGGACGCACTGAAGAAGGCCGCGCGTCACGAAAAGGCGACCCCTCCACGAGAAAAGCACAAGTCCTCCACCAAACCGCTACTCTCAGCCCTCCCAGGATCAATCAGGGGGGCGACATGACCAACCCGTACACCACCACGCCGCGGCCAGCGCCGAAATGGGCGCGGAAGCGCTACGTACTGCCCGCACTCGGCCTTACCTTCTTCCTCGGCATCGGGGCCGGCGCCAGCGACTCGCAGCCGACGGACGACGCGAAGCCGGCCACGGCCAAGGCGCAGCCCACCGCGACCGTCACCGCCACCATGACCGCCGCCGCCAAGCCGAAGCCTGCGCCCACCGTGACGGAAACCGTGGAGGTTGAGGTCACGGAGACTGTCACCGCCGAGTCCGCCTCCGACACCGGCAGCGACAGCGGTGGGGGCAGCGTCTACTACGAGAACTGCGCCGCGGCCCGGGCCGCCGGAGCCGCACCCGTCCACCAGGGCGAGCCCGGCTACGGCAGCCACCTCGACCGCGACGGCGACGGCACGGGCTGCGACTGGGGCTGACACACAGGAGCCCGCTGGGACGGGGGAGCCTGGCGGGCCTGCGGCCTGTGTGGCACGGGGTGGCCAGGAGAGCCGGTCGAAGCTCAGGAACAGCCGGATGAGCTCCGGGAGAAGGGCATACGTGCCCTCCGCGTGCCCGAGGGAACAGCGACGCTCGGAAACAACGGGGAATCTCGGTGAGGACGCCGAAAAATACCAGGTCAGCGGCTTGCTAGGTCAGCACGCATCCACATACGAGATCTTCCAAACAGGTGCTCCGAGACCCTCGATGCGCCGGGCTTGGCCGGAACATCGAGCCCCATCACCCGCGCGGGTCCCTGACTCACTCGCTCGGCTCTTGGGGCACGAGCACGCTCAACCGATAGGTGGTCGGGTGCTTCAGCCGCCCGCACAAGGTGTCGATTCGCACTCGGGAAGGATCAGTATCAGGTCGCTCCTCCTGGAGGTTACGCAGCCGCGCCCGGAGCTGGTCGGAGTCCTCCGTTTCACAGATGACTTCCCAGCACCATCCAACCGCCAGGGCCGCGGAAGCTCGCTGATGTTCCTCGCGTGCTTGCCGCTTCCTTTTCCTCTGGCCAGGCATGGGCATCACCATGACGGCTGCCAACTCCCCTGACAACAGCGACGGCGTCATCGCATCCGGCCTGAGTGTCTGACTGCGTGACAACGCCGACGTACAGCGACGGACATGGGCGCACACCTGCGGACCATGGCGGCAGGTGAGGGGCACCCTGGCCCATGGTCGGGGGCTCAGAAGAGTTGCTTCGGGACGAAGAGGTCATCTGGTCAAGGGTTCGAGGTTGCAGAACGTCGGAGCCGCAGGCGGGATCGGTCGTGGTCTCCTACGGTGGAAAGGGACGCCAGAAAGGCCAGCGCAGGACAGCAGGTGAGCGGCTGTGAGCGACCCCACGGGCCCCGGTAGCGACACGATCATGAATGAGCTGGTGCAGGCCTTTCACGAGCTGGCTCCCGAGGATCTGCCGGAGCTGTTGCGGCGGCACTACTCGGCTCTGGGGATCACCGGGCTGACCGCCTACTGCGCCGATCTACGGCAGGAGTACCTGATCGCCCTTCCCGACAGCCGCGGCGATTCCTCGCAGCGTCTGCCCATCGACTCCAGCTTGGCGGGCTGGGCATACCGGACCGTCTCGGCTCGGATCGCCGAGAGCGACTCCGGCGCGTTGACCCTCTGGCTGCCCGTGATAGACGGCCTCGAACGGATCGGCGTCCTGGGGGTCCAAGTGCCGGACCTCAACGCCGCCATCCTGAACCGCTGCCGGGCGCTGGCCTCCCTCATCGCCTTCGTCCTGATCAGTAAGGGAACCCACAGTGACAGCTACGCCAACCTGCAGCGCAGGCAGTCCATGAAGTTGCCGGCGGAGATGGTCTGGGCGTTCCTGCCGCCCAAGTCCATAGGCACGCCGTACGTCACTTCCAGCGCCATCCTGGAACCGGCCTACGACCTGGGGGGCGATGCCTTCGACCATGCCCTCTTGGGCGACGTCCTGCATGCTGCGGTCATCGACGCCATGGGTCATGACCTGTACGCGGGACTGACCTCCTCCGTCGCCCTGGCCGCCTGCCGCAATGCCCGCCGCAGCGGCGGGGAGCTACCCCGCATCATCGACACCATCGACCACACAATCCACGAGGCGTTCCCCGACCGCTATGCGACCGGCGTGTTCCTGCACCTGCACCGCACCACTGGACAGCTCAGCTGGGCCAATTGCGGCCATCCCCCGCCCATCCTGCTGCGTCGCCGCGATGTCATCCCTGGCGCTTTCGACAGTCCTCCCGAGCTGCCTCTCGGGTTGGGACCCACACGCCCGGACATCCCTCGGCGCATCCACTCCGCGCAGCTGGAACCCGGAGATCGCGTTCTGTGCTACACCGACGGCGTCGTCGACGCCCGGTCCTCAGACGGCGAACTTTTCGGGGAGGAGCGCTTCGTCGACTTCATCCTCCGCGCCACCGCCGCCGGTGAACCCGCATTCGAAGTCTTGCGCCGTCTCGTGCACGCCATCCTTGACCACCAGCAGCACCACCTCACGGACGACGCCACCGTCCTGCTCTTCGAATGGCATCCCACAGGGGCCCTTACGTCCACCACCGGACGGTGAAGCGACATTCGTCCCGGTCCGCCTGGCCGGCAGCGCCTACTACCCGGGGGATCGTTCCCGGGCCGTCCCTGGGCCGTGCGAGGGCGCCCGAGGGCACTCAATGGCGACCGACAGTGACAGACGAGCTACCGCCGCCAGCAGTGAAACCCCAGGTCAGAGGGGACCGGCCATACAGGTTTCCGCTCAGGGGTGGCGTTCAGGCAAGAGGGGGTGTGTCGTGCCGCTCCGGCACGCATTTCCCCGGCTTGGCCTCCGGACGACTGCTCTACGTAGGCATGGCCCCGCGCCACATGTCGAACCGGACCAGCATCCAGAACCTGAGGAAGCGTGTCCGCTACCACTACCGGGGCAACGCGGCTGGGTCAACGCTTCGGCTCACCCTCGGCTGCCTACTCGGCCTGGAGCTGCGCCGTGTGGGCAGCGGAACCCGCCTGACGTTCGGTAAGGCCGGAGAAGCCAGGCTCAGTCAGTGGATGGCGGGCAACGCGCAGGTGTGCTGGCTGGAGCACGAGGAACCGTGGACCATGGAGTCGGAGCTCATCTCCCAACTCGATCTGCCGCTGAACCTCGACCAGAACCGGCGCAACGGCTTCCATGACCGTCTCAAGGAGCTACGCGCCAAAGCACGCGAGCGGCCAAGGGCTCTGCCCATCAGCGCATAGACCGTCAGGCTGACATCACCAGCTGACATCAACGATGCTGAACGAGGGCGCACACCAGCGTCTCTAGCCGGTGTGCGGGACAGCTAAGAGGGGCCATTGCGAGAGGTCGCTCAATGCGGTGATCGAACTCCTAAAGCGGCGGTCAGAGCGAGTGCTGTACAGCAAGGAAGTACAGCAACCACCGCAACCACTCCCGACCACCGGCGGCCTCAAGCGACCGTCTGACGTGCTTGGCAGACATCAGCGACCGTCGCGCCCATAGTTCGCATCGAGAGGATCAGCCCGTGCCACAGCCGTGCCAGAAGGAGCGGGGAATCACGGGGACTCTGGAAGACTGGCGGCTCCTCAGGCCGGCACCAGCACGAGCACGGATCCCGCAGGTCAGCCACCATGCGGCCCAACCTCGCTCCTAAAGCGGAGGTCAGCACGGTTCCAGCCTCAGCACGCGGGTAGGCATTTCACCGGGCGGTGGTCCGCCTTACGGCCAGCGGGGCACGTTGTCGCTCCCGTTTCAGCTGGGCGAGGAGCGAGGCTGCGGTTGCATCCGTGATCGGCCACTGGTTGTCATCCCAATCCGGTTCAAAGTAGGGCTCAAGTGCCGCGAGTTGCTGGCGCATCTCGTGCATGGCATCTGCCAATCGCTCAAACCCTCGGATGGCGAGCTGCGCGTTGAAGTCGTCTGCCCGTTGCCGATCGGGACCCAGTTCACCTGGGTCGACATGCCGCGGGTAGTGCGGGCCAAGTCTGCTGCCTTGACGGCAGCAATGGCTCGATCGAAGGCCTCACGACGTGAGGTCTGCCAGGACTGACGACGAGTTCCCCAAGGGTTTAGGAAGGCGCCGACCGCCACGCCGACGAGCGCGAACGTTGGCGCGATCCAGGGTATGAGCCCGGCCAAGTGACCCTCCGATAGTCCGAGTGGGCAGGTGGAGGGTAGCCCTAGCTGGGCCGTCTCTAGGCCGTTCGAGGCCGCTCAACAGTGGCCAAGGACAACCAACGACGACCGCTTAAGTCCCCGCGACCACCGCCCCGACCAGCGAAAAAGCAGCTCATCAAGATCAGAGACAAAGCCCAGGGCAAGAAGAAGCCGAGGCCGCAACAGCAATCGGCTGGCCAGGACATCTCGCCGCCCCCACGATGGGCGCATGGACCGGTTGCAGCACAGCGCTTGGCAGTACGTGGCGGAGGTACTCCCTCCCGAGGAACTCCCAATGCTCGCTGCGCATGCGCTCGTCGACGGGCGTGATTCCCCTGCCCTGCGCGAACTAGCCGGCCTGCCGCGCAGGAGCGACGAGACCGAGATCCGTGAACTGTACGTCCAAGCCCTGCACGAACTCGGCATACCCCTTCCCGACGAGGAGACAGCCGGCCGATGCCTCCTCGTGAGCCTCGCATTCGGTCTCGCGAAAGGCGAGCTGAGCCCCAAGGACGTGGCCGACCGGCTGTCGATGACGGTCGCAGCCCGCACCCGGGAGGAGACACGGTTCCTCTCCGTCGCAGCGGACTACAGCGAATGGATCGACCCCGACGAGCTCCCGGAATGGGAGAACGATCTGAGAACCGCGGCCCACTCGTTGACCGCCTCCGACCTCGGCCCCGGCATGCCAGGTTCGCGGCGCGACTGACTAACCCGCCTGAACGCGCTCCCGTGCCAGATACTGCGGGGAACCACAGGGAACAGCGGTCACCCACCCAGCACGCCCTCAGGTCATGACGCCGCTCCGCAGCAGGTCAGCAAGCCTATCGACCCCGTAGAACCCGAGCTTCCCAAGCTCAGGGCTTCGGCCTCCGGATAAGCGGTGGCCACCTGGCACGTGGTTCTGTACCTTCCCTCCCATGACCGACAACCGAAGGGGCAATGCCGCGTAGGCGCCCGTCAGCCCTGCGGGGCGACCTCCCTGTCCGGCCCCTGAGGCGACGACGGTACCCGTTGATTGATCGCCTTTCCGGATCTTGCACCGCTGACCTGCGTCGGCTGGAGCGGACCCGCTTCTGGCCCGAAGCCACGGAAGAAGCGTTCTGGCACTGGAAGGCCCTTGCCCACGGCCCTCTCAGGCACCTTGTAGACCCACTCACCGGTCCTGATTGCGGCATCCCTGAGTGCGGGTGCTACGGCGCCGACTTCCGCGGGCACCTCGAAGCCGTGCTTCACACACTGCCCAGGAAGAGCGCGCGTGAGTTGCGCGCCCTCGTGTATGCCCTCGATGAGAAGATCCTTGCGAGGGCCAAGATCATCTCGGCTGCCAGCCTGGACGTGCCATGGTGGCGAGGCCAGTTCTAGGACCTTGGGCGGCCGTCTCAGTTTCCGTCTCATTCAGCCCAGTTCACGGCCGTTCAGGGCAGACCCGAAACGGTCCCCGCGTCGGCGGCCAACCGCCCATGAACGCAGGTGAACGCCCCTGCACCCGCCCCAACACCCCACCAACACAGTTGGAAAGCGTGTTGCTGGTGAGCACTATCGCGCCTTGTATACGGCGTTTCAGCGACTGCGCGCGGCTCGGTCGTCACTCAGATCCAGACTCGCCCGCAGTCCTCACGCATCGCGGCTGCGCATGTGATGTCCACGTGGCGCGTCCGATTCGCGTTCTACCCACATGCTCCAGCCAATTGCACGCTGAGCCCTAGCGGAGCGTTACTACCGTAGGGGGAGGTATGGCGAAGCGTCGAAGGCCGCAGCCTAGTACTCCAGCCGTAGATCGTGATCTTCCCTGGTTGTCTGTTTTCGGCTGATCGCGAACGTTGGTGTCACTGCGCCAGGTCGTTGGCAGGGTGAAGGCCATGAGGATCACCAAGTTCGGTCACGCTTGCGTGCGGTTGGAGAGGAACGGCCAGGCGATCGTCATCGACCCGGGTGTGATGACTCCCGAGCCCGATGCGTTGGCGGGGGCCGAGGCTGTCCTCATCACGCATGAACACTTTGACCACTTCGATCCGGATCGCCTGCGCGGATTTCAGTCGGACATCTACACCTGCGCTGGGGTTGTCCGGCACCTGAGCGGGCTTGGCGAGCGCGTGCATGTGGTCCGCGACGGCGACCACTTCTCTGTCGCGGGCTTCCAGGTGTCGGTGTCGGGCGACAAGCATCACTTCAGTCATCCAGATGTGCCTCCGGTCGACAATGTCGGCTTCCTGATCGACGGAGAGGTCTTCCACCCGGGTGACGCACTGACGGTGGTCAACGTGCCGACGCTCTTGTTGCCTGGTCAGGCGCCGTGGCTGACGGTGCCTGACATGATCGGCTACCTGCGCCGGATGACACCGCGCCGTGCTTATGCCATTCACGACGGGCTCATCAACGAGTGGGGTCTGAAGGTCCTGGACGATGTCCTCGCCATGGAGGCTGAGCGGACGGGTGCCGAGATCCGGCGGCTCCGCCCCGGCGAGAGCGTCGAACTGTGAGAGGGCGGCAGTCGGCCAGTGGAGTACTGCACCACCGTTCGTGATCTTCATGGCTGATTCGCGGCTTGTCGGCGGTAATGGCTGGCCTGGGCTCGGGCCTGGTGGCGGCGCCGCCAGGCAGACCAGCGGAGCCGGTGGACCACGTCGTGCACGGGCTGGACGACAAGCGTCGTGAACAGTCGCTGGATCTCGTTGCAGGTGAGCGGGATCAGCCCGTTGGGGGCGGGATGGCGGACGTGTTCGTCGGCGCGGACGACGGCGAGGAAGGCGTGAGCGAGCATGGCCAAAGTGACCCAGCGAGACCACGAGGTGAAGCGGCGGAGTTGGTGCTCGTCCAGTCCGGCCAGGCCCTTTCCGGCCTGGAAGGTCTCCTCCACCCGCCACCGTGATCCGGCGACGCGTACCAACGTGGCCAGGGGCACCGCGGTCGGCGACCAACAGCGGTAATAGGCGAGTTCACCGGTGGTGCGGTTGCGGCGGATCAGCAGCCGGTGGCTGCCGGGCCGCACTTCGACCAGGTCGATGACGGCCCAGTCGTAGAAGCGGTGCCCCTTGGCGCCGGCCCCTGCCGACAGCTTCTGCCAGGCCCGCCTGGGCACCTTCGCGGCCAGGACATCCGCGCGGAACTTCCCCGCATCGATGGTGACTTCAGCCGAGCAGGCGACAGCGAGCACGTAGCCGACCCCGCGCTCTTCCAACGCGGACCGCAGCTTCGGGTTGCCGCCGTAGACCTCGTCCCCCGCGACCCAGCCCACGCGGTGACCGGCGTCGAGGAACCGGCCGATCATGCGGGCGGCCAGTTCCGGCTTGGTCGCGAAGACGGTGTCCTCGCCCAGCCCCGCTGCCCGGCAGCGGTCCGGGTCGCACGTCCAGGAGCGCGGGATGTACAGCTCGCGGTCCACCGCCGCGTGTCCCCGGACGCCGGCGTAGACGAGGTAGACCGCGACCCGGGAGTTCTCGATCCGTCCGGGGGCCCGTATTTCAATAACTGTCAGCGATGGGTTTCCGCGGGGGTTGTTCGGGCGTGTAGCTGTTCCAAGGTGCGGGCGGGCGATCCGGGGATCGGCGTGACGAGGATCCGGTGCAGGTCCAGGAGCCGTTTTGCGTCCTGGTACTGGATGGACAGGTTGGTGCGGTTGACGCCCAGTAGTTGGGCCAGGAAAGTCATGGTCACCGCTCTGCGGCGGCGAAGGATGGCTGCCAGGAGCCGGTGGGTGTGGTCCACGCTGCTGATCTGTGGGTGGCGGTAGCTGCGCGGGCGGTGGAAGCGTCGCTGGAATGCTGC
>NZ_JBHWJT010000031.1:0-90305 GCF_042731325.1 Streptomyces sp. NPDC059866
ACCTCCACCCGGCCCGCCGGCCACCTGGCCGACCACAGGGGATCGACGACCGCCAGAAAGTCGTCAGGCAGCAAGGGCGTGGTCAGCCGCCCGGCTTCCTGCCACACGGGTCGCGCCAGTTGCCGCAGCGCACCGACCATTTCGCATCCCCCTTCCTTGTCACTCTCTGATCACCTACGCTCACGCAGCCGTGGCCGGCCGGCAACCCGGGCTGCTCCATCCCTGACGGGCATCACGGTGGCGCTCCCCGCGGCTCCGGCGGCCGATCCCCGGCATGGCGTCGTTGTGGCGCAGGTCCGCGGGCCGTTCCTCACTGCGAGTGTGAGCCGGCGGATCAGGGCGGTTCCGGCTCAGTGCGGCCGGGCCGCGGTCATGGCGGGGATCGCTGCCATGGTGAGCCATCTCCGTGGCCCTCGACCCCTCTGGGGCCGAGGGCAAGGGCCATCGCGCTCAGTGGTGGGAGTGCGGCGGTGGTGCTCAGGCCCCGCCGTCCGTCTCCCACGCGTTCTCCGTGCTTCGGGCGTCGGTGACGTCGCCGGTCGCCTCCTCGTCGGTCATCAGCCGGTCGGCCGTGCGCGCGTC
This sequence comes from Streptomyces sp. NPDC059866, assembly GCF_042731325.1. Lineage (NCBI taxonomy): Bacteria > Bacillati > Actinomycetota > Actinomycetes > Kitasatosporales > Streptomycetaceae > Streptomyces > Streptomyces sp. NPDC059866. Next base: position 583 of record NZ_JBHWJT010000031.1, read on the forward strand.
GCCGACGGTCGCCGCGGCGGACATCAGTCGCGCGGCGGGGGCCGCACGCCGGTGGCGGTGTGCGCCTACGGTCACCGGGTGTGGCCGTCTCCTGCGGCGGGCTGCCGGTCCTCAGCCGTCACCGGCGGCGCTGGGCACGCCTCGGGCAGCCCGTACCGCGCTGGTAGATGTCGGGGATGCCGTCGGCGTCCTCGTCGAGGTGCTCCGCCTCCCACAGCCTGCGGTAGATGCTGTTACGGCGTTTGACCAGCAGCGCGGCCATGCCGGCGGCGAGCAGTGAGCCGAGCAGTACGGCGGCCTTGATCCGCTCGGTGTAGGCCGGGTCAGCGAAGGAGACCTCGCCGATGAGCAGGGCGACCGTGAACCCGATTCCGGCGAGAACCGCGAGGGCGAAGACGTCGGCCCAGGCCAGGTCGGGGTTGAGCCGGGCCCGGGCGTACCGGGCGGCGAGGTAGGTTCCCGCGAAGATCCCCACGGCCTTGCCGACGACCAGGCCAAGCACCACGCCCAGCGGCTCGGGACGGGTGAACACCTGGCCCAGCACGGGAACGGAGATGCTCACCCCGGCGGCGAACAGGGCGAACAGGGGGACGGCGACACCGGCTGATACCGGACGCAGCAGGTGCTCGGTGCGCTCCCCGGGCGAGGCGTCCTCCCCCGTACCCTGGTCGCGGGCGCAGCGAAGGATCAGTCCCATCGCCACCCCGGCCACGGTGGCGTGCACCCCGCCGTTGTACATCAGCGCCCAGATGACCACAGCCAAGGGCACGTACCACCACCATCCGCGCACCCTGAACCGTTGCAGAAGGTAGAAGACGACCAGCCCGCCGACAGCCCCTCCGAGGGCTGCCGGGTTCAGGCGGTTGGTGAAGAACAACGCGATGACCAGGATCGCGCCCAGGTCGTCGACGACCGCCAGGGTGAGCAGGAAGGCCCGCAATGCGGTCGGCATGTGGGTGCTGAGCATGGCGAGGACCGCGAGTGCGAAGGCGATGTCGGTCGCCATCGGCACCGCCCAGCCGTCGGCACGGCCGCCACCGGCAGCGGCCGTGGCCAGGTAGATCGCCGCGGGCACCACCATGCCGCACACCGCGGCGACCATGGGCAGGACCGCGGTGGCTGGGGTGCGCAGCTGGCCGGCCACGAGTTCGCGTTTGAGCTCGATCCCCGCGACCAGGAAGAAGACGGTGAGCAGTCCGTCGGAGGTCCAGTGCTGCACCGACAGATCCAGCCCGAGTGCCGCTACCCCGAAGTGGACGTCGCGCAGCGCCTCGTAGCTCCCGCGCCACGGGGTGTTCGCCCACACCAGCGCCACCAGGGCGGCGATCAGCAGCACCAGGCCGCCGACCGTCTCCGTTCGCAGGGCCCGGGCCACCTGTACGCGTTCCGGCCAGGGCAGCAGTCCGAGGAAGACCGAAGGCTCGCGCGGGGCAGCAGGCATCGGGAGGACCTCCGGGCCGCGGGCAACGGGCTAGGCACGAGCCCTCCGGTGCCGACCGGACGCCCCGGTGCGATCGTGCCCTCGTGGCTCATTCGTCACATCTCATCCACCGTAGCCCGCCCACAGCCGCCCGTGGTGCGGGACCATCAGGGGACTGCGCGAGGCGGCACCGGGGCTGTCGTCGGCGCGTCCGCACCCGGGTCATCCCGAGACGCACCTTGTTGACCGTGGTTGTCCGCTCTTACGGGCACGGATTGGGCACGGCCTCGACAGCTACCCCTCGGCAGTGCCGTCAGGCCCTTGAAGCACCGCGTCGTACGCGGATTAGTTGAGCCGCGTACGAACGGTGTTGCGTGTGCAACTCATCGGCGCAACCGACACCTGGGGAAAGACGTGATCCGCGACATGTGTGGGGTGAGGGACGATGAAGCGCGTCGGCGTTCGGGATGGCGGTTCCTGTTCTGGGCACTCGCCGGACGGTGACGGCGCCATCATGGCGGGGTGGAATACAACCTCAACGCCCAGAACCCCAGGGACTTCGAGCACCTGTCGGAGGCCCTGGCCCAAGCGGTATTGGGGCCGGGAGTCTCTGCCTTTGGCGACGGAAAGGACGGTGGCCGCGAACGGAGCGCGGCTCATTCTCCCCAGATTCTCCCCAGCGGCCTCAGGCCGTCGGCCACGCCTGCGATGCCAGTCGCACGTGCTCAGGAGGGCAGCCCTCCGCGATGATTACTCAGAGCCAATCCCGCCGCTTGAATATGACATACAAACTGGTGTAAACGACCCCCATCAGGGCGATCGCGAAGGGATATCCGAGCACCCAGTGCAACTCCGGCATGTGCTTAAAGTTCATCCCGTAGATCGTCCCGACCAGCGTCGGAGCAAACAAAATGGCCGCCCAGGAGGAGATCTTCTTGAAGTTGTCTACCGGGCGGCCCTGACCTGCGGCAACGCGGCGGATCGGTCTTTTCATCTGCGTAGATCCTTCTTTCGTGGCCTTTCAGGTTCGTGCCTGGTTGCGCAGTCGATTCTCCCCACGCGCTCCCCAGAGACGCCCATACTCCCCAGATTCTCCCCAGAGGAGCGGCTCGTCCGGCCCTAGTGTTCGGCGGCTTTGCGTTTACTCAACGTCGACGAAGGCTTGGTAAGGGAACGGGCCGTGCTGCCTGTGATCCCCGGTTTGGCCAACCGGGGATCGTGCGCCACTTGGGGGCAGCGGGATTGCCGGAGGCTGGTTACAGTGGGCGCCTTCTGCGGATCGGCAGGATGCTCAGGGCCATGACGGTTCCGTCCTCGTGGAAAGAGATCGGGCCATTCCAGTGCCTGGCTGCATCCGCGCCCTGCCGGTTGGAGCGGAGCTTGTAGGCCGCACGTCGGTAGTCTTCGACGTGCCCCTCGCTGATCAAGTCGTACAGCTCCTCGACCATGCCGGAGAATGCCTCGATTCGCACGGTCTCCATGCGGAAGACGTGATCCGTGCCGACGAACTTGGTGCCGCCGATCACGATGTGTGCGTCGTGGACGCTGGATGTGGCTGCGAAAGTGGGCACGTCGTAGTGCTGTCGTCCCTGGCCCTTGGTCAGGTACTGGGCGGTCCTGGGGCCTCCGCCGGCGAACGCGGTCAGGCTGGCGCTCCCGGTTCGGGCCAGGAGCTGGCCGAACCAGGCTAGATCCTCCTCGGACACCTGGAAGCCGTCGACGGTCCGCGCCCGCTTCCCCTCGCGTGCGGGTATGTGGATCGCGTTCGGGTAAGGGATACCGCTCCTTTCCTCAGCCTCAAGATCGGCGCTTCGCGGCGCACCGGGTATGCGCTCGGGCAGGAGCGCTTCACCGGGGGATTGCAGGACGTTGACCACGACTCCGCCCTGTCCCATGAGTTCAGTGGAGAGCAGGAGGCACTGCGCTGTGTTCCACGGGCCGATCTGCATGCCCTCGGCGAGCTCTGAGGCCCTGACCAGCTGTCGGACTGTGGTGTTGCGGGATCGGCTGCTTCGCTTGCTGGGCTTCTGGTGGTTTCCTCTGCACACCACGAAGGTGACCTTCGACGGCTCGCCGGGTTTCCATACCTCGATGAGGTAGTCCGGCCGGGGCCGTGAGCCCTTCGATCGTTCCGAGCCGCCCAGGGCCCAGCCAGCTCGCAGGACCGTGCTCGTGTCCACGACCGATACCACGTGGTCCGGGTACTGCCGTTTCGCGATGTGCTCCGCCACGGCGAGTCCGAAGCCGATGCTCAACTCCTGGGATTGCATGGCTTTGTATCTGCGTTCGGCAGTTCGGCCTTTGTCCGTGAGCTCCATGGCTCCGGCCCGGTCGCCGTGCACCGCCTCGCAGTACTTCAGGCTCTGCCAGTGTTCCGCCAGCCCTCGTGCCATTCCTTGGCCTGCCAGCACGTAGCCCCGCGCCACGGCATGCAGCACCTGCCACGGCGTCAGCTCTATGGTCCGGCCGCAGTCGGCTCGTGCAACGGGTTGTAGGTCGGGCTTTCTGCGCCCTGGTTCTTGGCCCTTCTCGCGTCGTTGCGTGTCGATGGCCACCGATGCTCTGCCCGTGTGCTCCAGCAGGTCCGGTGTTGAACGGACGTGGACGGTCGTCGAGAGGTTGAGTTCCTTGAGGATCTGTCGCGCGGTTCTTGTCATGCGTCCCCCTGCGGTGTCCGCGTGCTCCGGCCGGCCGAGCACCGTAGGTCGGAGCATTGGGGCGCACACAAGTGCGCAAGGTGCGTTGGGGCAGAGAACTGGCCGCATCGGAGGCAGGCGGTGAGAGGCCCATGACCTGAGCTGAGCACTGGCCGCAGGGACGGCGCATGGTGATTGCCGTCCCGGAGGTGTGCGGCTGGCCCTCCGTGACGGATCCACCACGAACAGCGTCTCTCACGTGCGAAAATCCCCCAGTTGGCCGTCGCCGCGGAGAGGCGGGGCGTCGCTGCCGCGCTCGGGAGGGGAGCCCCATATGGCCTTGCTGTCTTCGAACTCGAAGTGGCCCACCTTGCCCGGCTACTTTCACGACTGGGCGCTGGTGGACGTGGAGACCTCCGGGCTGAGGCCGGGCCGGGACCGTGTCCTGTCCCTCGCGGTGCTCACGCTGGACGCACACGGCCGGCAGACAGGAGAGTTCTCCACTCTCCTCAACCCGGGCTGCGACCCCGGCCCCGTGCACATCCACGGTCTCACCCCCGCCCGCCTCGCGGGCGCACCCACCTTCGAGGAGATAGTGCCGCAGGTGGGCGCACTGCTCAGCAGTCGCGTTCTGGTCGCCCACAATGCGCAGTTCGACTATGACTTCCTGGCCCACGAGTTCGCCCGCGTCCGTTCCTGGGTCCCGGTCAGCAGACGCCTGTGCACTCTGGCCCTCAACCGCCTGGTCGGGCCCGCGACGCCCGATCTCAAGCTGGGCACCCTGGCCGCGCACTACGGCGTGCGCCAGGAGCAGGCCCACGACGCGCAGGACGACGTACGGGTACTCTCCGGCATCCTGCGCGGCTCGCTGGAGGCCGCCGAGCAACTGGGACTGCCCCTGCCGCTCCTGGACTGCCCGCCCCGCCAGGACTACAGGCCCTATGTTCCCAAGACGCCCTGCGCCTACCGCAATCCGGGCCGCCTGGAGCCCGGTGGACCACTGGTGCAGGGCATGAAGGTCGCTGTCACCGGGGACACCCAGGTCTCCCGCGAGGAACTGGTGGCCCGCTCGGTGGCGGCCGGGCTGAACATGATGACCTCGGTCAGTGGGCAGACCAGCGTCGTCGTCACCAACGATCCCAGCGCCGCGTCTGGCAAACTGCGTCGCGCCGCGGACGAGGGAGTCCCCCTCGTGGACGAGCCGACCTACCTACGACTGCTGGAGAACGTCCAGCCCGGCCAGGCCAAAGGCACCGCCCGCGCCGGCACCGACAGGCAGCCCCGCGCGGCCGAGACACCCGGGGATGCGACGATCGCACAGCCCGCGCCCGCGCCGAGTGTCCCGGCACAGCGCACGGCCGCGCCGACCGCACCTGTTGCCGGGGAAGGCCAGTCGCTGGCCGGGCGTCGAGTCCTGGTCCTGGGCGGTACACATGAGGAGGCCGCGGCGGGACGGGCTCGCGCCGTCGCTCTTGGTGCCTCCGCGGCGGTCAACCTCTCGGCCAGCGTGACCGACATTGTGGTGCTGGCCGGCGGCGAAGCGGACCGGCGCATGGGTCGTATCGCCGCTCTCGGTCTGCGCGTGCACGACGCCGACTGGCTCCTCGCAGGGACCCCTGCGTCGACGCCCGAGACGGCACAGAGCGTGGCTGGGAGCCAGCCGGACACGGCAGAGGTACTGGTCCAAGGCGCCGTCATCGACCTGCCCGACACCGACGCAGCCTGGACGGTGACCGCCACTTGGGCTCAGCACACCGCCTGCGACGTCGACGTCGTCGCCTTCGCGCTCGACGTGAATGAACAAGTGCCAGGCGACGAGGACTTCGTCTTCTACGGCGCACCTGAGCATCCGGACGGCACCGTACGGCTTGCCATGGACGGCCCGACTGAGCAGGCCATCACCGCCGATCTGGAGCGTCTGCCCCTGGAAATCCGCCGGGTCGTCATTGCCGCTGCGATCGACGGCGCCGCGACATTCTCCGACGTCGGCGCCGTCGAGATCACCGCCACTTGCGGGATCGGCGCGGCCTCGACCGCCCGGGCCACGCTCGACGCCGCAACCACCGAGCGCACCATGATTCTCGCCGAGATCTACCGCCGAGGCGACGGCTGGCGGCTGCGTGCCGTCGGGCAGGGCTACGACCACGGCCTGGCCGACCTGGCCCGAGGCTACGGCGTCGACGTCACGGAATGACCCCCACGGACTGGACAGCGGCGCTGGGCTGGTCGGTGAGCGTACGAGGTGGACCTGACGTGAAGGACCGTCCGGATGCTCGTGGCGCTGGTCTGCGAGCTGGTTGCTGATCTCGCGTGGAGACCGGCTCGCGTGCGGGGGCTGCTGGGGATGCCGGACAGCCGCCCCGTGCTCAGACTCGTCTGACGAGCTGGGCGCGGGGCGAGGCCGGTTCACGTTGGTCAGGCTGCCTTTGGTTGGGAATCGGCGAGTTCATTCAGGAGGCGCTCGACGTCGGCGCCGATCCAGCCTGCGTCGTGGCAGGTCTTGATCAGCGCGTCCAGGTGCACGTTGTCCGGCCCCAGGGGCTGGCAGACCCGGCTGGCGGCGAGTGCGTCGAGGCTCTGCCCGGAGAGGTGTTCGGCGAGGTAACCGAGGATGAGGGCGGCGCGGTCGGTGTACTCCACGGCTTGGCCGGGTGGGCGGTGGGCGGTGGCTGGATGCGCTTTCATGGTCGGCCGCTACCACCTATCCCGCGTTGCGCGGCGACAGCCGTCGTGTAATCCGGTCGAACAACTCCGTCAGCGGCTCGCCGACATCCCGACCGAACTCGGTCAGCCCGTAGGTGACCTGGGGCGGCGTCGTCGGTTCGACCTCCCGCCAGACCAAGCCGTCTTGAACCAGCGCGCGCAGGGTCTGAGCGAGCATCTTCTCGCTGATGCCCTGGATACTCTCGCGCAGCTCGTAGAACCGGAGGTCGTTGCTCCGCAAGGAGATCAACACCCAGACGCCCCACCTGCTGGTCACGTGGCCGACCACATCGCGCGCGGGGCAGTCAGTGTGAAACACCTCATACCGCTCCCCGGCCTCGGCCTGTATGTGCTGCGCGCCTCCCGCCACGTGATGAGCTTACCTCAGGGTATGTCCTTACCAAAAGTTAGCCCGGCTCCTAACGTGAAGGCCACAGAGGACATCGGACAAGGAGCTGATCATGATCGTGGTGACCGGGGCTACCGGGAATGTGGGTCGGCCGTTGACGCGAGCGCTGGCCGAGGCGGGCCAGCAGGTGACCGCGGTGTCACGGCACGCGGCGGCGGTGCCGGACGGCGTCCGCCACGTGGCGGCCGACCTGGCCGAGCCGGCCGGCCTTGAGCCCGCCCTGGCCGGGGCGAAGGCGCTATTCCTGCTGCTGTCCGGCGACATGCACGCCGCCGGGGCCAGCCCGGCCAACGTCATCGACCAAGCCGCGGCCAGCGGGGTCCGCCGGGTCGTCCTGCTCTCCACGCAGGGCGTGGCGACCAGGCCCTTCGGCCCCACGCGAATCGCGATGCGCGCGCTGGAGGACGTTCTGCGGGAGTCCGGCCTGGACTGGTCCATCCTGCGGCCGGGCGGCTTCGCCTCCAACGCCCTGTGGTGGGCCGAGTCCATCCGCGCGCGGCGGGTCGTCGCCGCACCCTTCGGCGACGTCGGGGTGCCGATCATCGACCCGGCGGACATCGCCGAGACCGCGGCGGTCTGCCTGCTGGATGAACGGCACTCCGGCGGCGTGTACGAGCTGACCGGCCCGGAGGTAATCACGCCGCGCCAGCAGGCGGAGGCCATCGCCGCCGCGCTGGGCTCGCCCGTGCGATTTCACGACCTCACCCGCGACGAGGCCAAGGCCGCCATGGCCGAGAGCATGCCGGCGGAGCTCGCCGAGGACACCCTGGACATCCTCGGTTCCCCGAGCCCGGCCGAGTTGCGCGTCAGCCCGGACGTCCAGCGGGTCCTCGGCCGCGCCCCGCGCACGTTCGCCGACTGGGCCGCCCGCAATGTCGCCGCGTTCCGCTGAGACTGGTCAGCGCCGCTGGAACTGCTCGGCGTGCTCACCGATCCACTGCTGACAGTCGAGGAACCTGATCCGAAGTTGACGTTGGCGCTATGCCCGGGACTGACACTCCAGATCACTGACTTCGTGCGCTTCAGGGCCCTGGCAGTAGAGGGGTTACCTGAGGCGGCGGGCCCCCTGATGCGGCGGCGCCGCAGTACGCGACGGCCCGCCAACGGTTTCGGTGTTCATGGCGCGGGTGATGGCGCGGGCCATGGCGACCACGGCGGGGATGTGCGCGGAGGGTTGGCTCTGCTCGGAGGGGGTGATGACCGAGATGGCGGCAATGACGGTCTGGTGCCGGTCACGGATGGGGGCGGAGACGCCGGTCATGAAGGTGTCCCACTGGAGGCGTGAGTACACCGCGAATCTGTCGCGGCGGATGGCCGCGAGCCGGGACCGCAGCTCCTCGGCCGTTCCCATCAACTCGTCCTCGTCGACCGACCGGTCAGCGGCAAGGAAGTCCTCTTGCACCTGGGCGGGCGCGAAGGCCAGCAGGACGAGCCCGGGAGCGGTGGCATGCAGCGGCATCCGGCCGCCGACCCGGTACATCACACGCGGGGCATCGAGCGCGGAGATCCGCTCGACCAGGACGCACTCCAGGCCCTCGCGCACGACCAGTTGCACGTGCCGGCGGCGAAGAAGTACGGGCCGTCGGTCTGGGAGACCGCGGCGGTCCATGCCTCGTCCGTCACCGAGCCGGTCACCATCGTCCTGCGCGGGGCGTCGCTGAAGAAGGTCTGGCGCAGGTCGATGACGTCGGGCAGGTCGAGGTCGAACCAGCGCGCCCGGCCGTTGTCGACGCGTTCGAAGCGGGTGTTGAGGCCCGTGCCGATCTCCACCACCGTTCCAGTGGGGTGGGCGGTGAGGAAGTCCGCGATCCAGTGGTCGAACAGGCTGGTGCGCAGTACCGAGCCGAACAGGCTGGGCTGGTTGTCGAAGCGGCTGAAGTCGTAGTCGATCGACGCGACGATCTCCTCGGCCCGGGGGTCGCGCAGGGCGGGTTCCGGCTTGCGGTTTTCCACCGCCCGGCCGTACAGGGGGATCAGGAGTGTTTCCTGGACGGTGCCCAGGTGCACGGCGCGTTCCGCCATGGTTGCCCTCCTTGGTGGGTGGGCCCCACACGACGCTACATGAAAATGGGATCCATTAGTAAGAGTCCTGAGTCGTCACGCCGAGGCCGGCTGCTCGGCGGCCGGTCGCCATGGCTCCCGGTTGCGCTGCCGGGCCCGCGCCAGCAGGCCGTGCCGGGGCGCCAGGCACCATACCGCCACGAACAGCGCGGTCAGGACGCAGACGATGGAGCCGCCCGCCGCGAGGTCGTAGACGTAGGAGACGTACAGTCCGGCGAGCGCGCCCGTGCCGCCGATCAGTGACGCGAGCAGGGTCATGGCCCACAGGCGCTCAGTGAGCATGCGGGCCGCGGCGGCGGGGGTGATGAGGAGGGAGAGGACGAGGACGTTGCCGACCGCCTCCAGGGACATCACGATGGTGGCGGTCACGACGGTGTAGAGGATCAGGTCGAGTCGCATGACCGGCAGCCCGGCCGCCCGTGCGGTCTCGCGGTCGAGGCTGACGGCCACCAGTTCCTTGCTCAGCAGCAGGACGACCGCCACCAGGACCGCGCCGACGCCGGCAGCCGTCCATACGTCCTCCGGGCCGACCGCGAGCACCTGCCCGAACAGGAACGACGACAGGTCCGTTGACCAGCTGTCCTGCGTCGAGACGAGGACGATTCCGAGGCCGAACGCGCAGGAGAAGAAGACCCCGATGACGGTGTCCTCCTTCAGCCGGCGGTTCTGCGACACCAGCGCAATCAGCAGCGAGGTGGTCAGCCCGGCGAGCGCCCCGCCAAGCAGCAGGTTGCCCTGGAAGGCATAGGCGAGCGCCACGCCAGGGAACGCGGAGTGTGAGACGGCCTCGCCGATGAACGCCATCCCGCGCAGCACGACGTACACCCCCACGACCCCGCACACCAGCCCGGTGATGACCGCGACGGCGAACGCCCGCTGCATGAACGGCAGTTGCCACGGATCTGTGAGGAACTCCAGCACGCTCACGCCGCCGCTCCGATCGCCGTGTCCAGACCGAACGCCCGCAGCATCTGCTCCGGGTCGGCCAGCAACTCGGGGCCGCCCTCGGCGACGACCGTGCGGTTGAGTAGAGCCACGCGCGTGCAGGTGCGGGCGGCGGCCGCCAGATCGTGGGTCGTCATCAGCAGGGCCCTGCCGTCGGCGGCCAGTCGGCCGAAGAGGTCGTTCAGCAGTTCCTGGGTGGGGACGTCCACACCGGTGAACGGCTCGTCCAGGAGCAGCAGTCGGGGTTCGGTCGCCAGGGCGCGGGCCACCAGGACCCGCTGCCGCTGCCCGCCCGACAGCTCCCCGATGGGGCGCCGACGCAGCTCGGCGAGGCCGACCAGTTCCAGCGCCTCGTCGACTGCGGCCCGGTCGGTCGGCCGGGGCCGGCGCAGCCAGCCCATGGAACGGGTGCGTCCGGACAGCACGGCCCCTGTGATGTCGATGGGAAAGTCCCAGGCGAATTCGTGGCGTTGTGGCACGTATCCGATGAGGTGGCGGGCCCGGGCCGGTGGCAGCCCGTCGATCAGCACGTCGCCGCCGGCGAGCGGGACCAGGCCGAGTACCGCGCGCAGCAGGGTGGTCTTGCCCGCGCCGTTCGGACCGAGGAGGCCCAGCAGTTCCCCGCAATTCAGCGACAGTTGGGCGCGCTCGACGGCGGGGCGGCCGCCGAGCGCCACGTCCACCTCCTGGACTTGGAGCAGTGGCGACTGCTCGGCGCGGTTCACGCGGGGTTCCTTCCTGCGGTACGGCCGAGGCGCAGGCGCGTGGCGACGACGAAGCCCGTACCGAGTGCGGCGAGTGCGGCTGCGGCCCCGCTCAGCAGTGCCGTGTTCCCGGCGCCGGTGGAGGCCATGGAGCCGTCGGCGTCCGAGGCGCCGCCGTCCGTGGACGAGTCGCCCCCGGAGCCGGAGCCGGAGCCGGATCCCGAACCGGAGTCGGATGGGTTGTCGCCCGATCCGGACGAGGACCCGCGGCCGGACCCGCCGTCACCGGGCTTCACACCGGACGGATCCCCGTCGCCGACCACGAACGCCACGGTCTCCGTATCGCTGACCGTCGTCCCGTCGGCGAGCTTGCCACTCATCTTGAACGTCAGCCGGTAGGTGCCCTCCTTGGTGAAGGCCCACCCGCCGTGCGCGTGCGTGTTCGCGGCCACGTCGAAGGAGTCCGGTACCCCGTCCTTGCTGTTGAACAGCACGTTCGCGCCGGACATGGCGTCGTAGGTGTAGAGCGCGTACGCACCGGGCCCTTCCGCCTTGGTCAGCGAGAACGTCACCCCGCCCTTGGTGGCCCCGGCCTTGATGTTGTCCGTCGACCATCCGGGCCACAGCAGGCCCTCCTGCTGCACCTGGTCGAGCAGCCACACCGGGTCGCCGGCCTCGCCGAGGAACGCGAAGTCATCGCCGTCCGGGAGGGTGTTCTTGGCCGCGGGCTTGACGTGCAGGACGACAGAGGAGGGTTCGCGCCAGGTGGTCTTGCCGGAGACCGTGCCGTCCTTGATGTGGATCTGGAGCTTGTTGTCGACGACACGCGCGGCGAAGTCGACGTGGCCCTCGTCGAGGACCTTCGTCGTCGAGACGACGTCGGAGGCCGTGACGGCGGAGACGGTCCTGCGGGCCTGCTCCACGGGTGCGATGAGAGTCCGCGCCGGGGCAGCGGCCTCCGCCGACGGAACCTCCTCGACCGCGGGGGGCTCCTGGGCGGGTACTTCCTCGTCCTGCGCCGCTTGGGCGATCGCCTCGTCCCCGACCAGCACCGTGTACACGGTCCCGGCGGACAGCTTCCGCCCATCGAGGCTGGTGGCCTCGGCGGAGAAGATGACCTGGTACGACCCTTCGGCGCTGAACTCCCAGCGGGTGCCGCCCTGTTCGCCCACCGGCACCTCGTACTGATCGGGCAGGGCGTCCGCGCTGTCGAACAGCAGTGCGTCCTCGGCGTCGTCGGCCTCCGCGTACACCTTGACCTCGCCCGGCCCGTCGACCCCGGTCAGTGACCATCGCACGCTGTCCCCGGCAAGGGCGCCCTCCGCGATTCCCGTGGTGTCCCACCCGGGTGCTGGAGCCTCGAAGGCCGGCCGGGCGTCGTTGATCGCGATCACGTGGGTGTCCGCGGCGTCCTCCACCGTGTCGAGGCTCAGCACTCCGTCGGCGTAGGCGATCTGCCCGAGCCCGGGCCGCGCCTCGCCGTCTTCCGCGAGGGCGGTGCCACCCCCGGACAGCGTCGCCGCGAGCGCCACGGCGACAGCGATCCGTACCTTCCGTGTGCCCGTCATCAGGCCTCCTCCCCAAGGCACTTCGTGAGTTCGTTCGCGTTGTGCCGCATCATCGATACGTAGTCGTGGACCTGGTCGTCGAACGAGTCGCCGTAGATCGTGCAGACCCCGACCCCCTGGTCCTGGGCGACCCGGCGCAGCACGTCCGAGCGGGCCGCGAGGTTCGGCTCCAGGAACACGGACGGGACCTTCTTCTCGCGGATGGTGTTGCCGAGTTCCTCGATCTGGGCGGCGCTCGGCTCCCGGTTGGGCACGGGCACGACGAAGCCGGCCACCTCCATGCCGTACGCCTTGGCGAGGTAGCCGAAGGCGTCGTGCGTGGTGATCAGCTTGCGGTTGTGCTCCGGGACGGTCGCCAGCTTCTTCGCGACCTCCTGGTCCAGCGCCCCGAGCGTCTCGAGATATGCCTTGGCGTTCTTCTCGTACGTCGCCTTGCCGTCCGGGTCGGCCTTGATCAGCTCGGCCTCGATGCGGCGGACGTACGCTTCGGCGTTGGCTACGTCCGCCCAGGCGTGCGGGTCCATGTCGCCGTGTACGTGCTTGCCGATGACAGCCTGGGGGAGCACCCACAGGTCGTCGCCCGCCTCGCCGAGGAAGCCGTACGCCTCTTCCTTCGGCACGGACTCCTTTGCCCGGTCGGGCACGTTGAGCACGACGTCCTCGGGCGCGAGGTTTGTCCGTGTGCCGCTGCCCTCTTCGTCGGCTCGTACGTACACCTTGCCGGTCTCGGCGTTGAGTGCGACGTCCGCGTGCCCGCCGTCGAGCACGGTGGCACCCTCGGGTGCCTCGGCCGCGTCGCCGACGGTGAAGGTGAAGGTACCGCTGCCGATCTCCTCGGATGTCCCGTCGAGGGGCTCGGTGCGCCCCTCGACGGTGAGCTTGTACGTGCCGGGCTTGCTGAACGCCCAGTTGACGTGGGTATGCGCCTCCGGTGGCAGGGCGAAGGAGTCGGATTCGTCGAAGCCGTCGGCCGAGTCGAGGTACACCTTGGGCTTGCCGAGGGTGTCGGTGAGGTACACCCGCAGCTCGCCCGGTCCCTCCAGCTTCGTGGCGGTGGTACGGACTTGGGAGCCGTCGCCGTCGACCTCGCCCTCGACGGCCCAGCCGAGCCAGAGGACGTCGAGGCCGAGGTCCTCCTCCAGCTTCGTGACCGTGCCGCCGTACTGCTCCAGCTTCTCGGCGATCCCGATCTTCGGCGCGGACTTGGGAGCGTTGGTGTGGACCATCTTCATGATCCCGGGCTCTTCGAGCAGCAGCCCGTTGCTGAACACGATGTCGGCCCGGGCGACCTTGGCCGCGTCGCCGGGGCTCGGCTCGTAGGAGTGCGGGTCGCCGTGGTGCGGCACGATCGACGTGACGTCCACGCGGTCGCCGCCGACCTGTTCGACCAGGTCGGCGATGATCGCGGTGGTCGCCGACACCGTCAACTCGGCGTCGGACGCGCCCGACTGGAGCCCACTGCACCCGGTGGCCCCGGCTCCCGTGAGCAGCGCGCAGGCCGCAGCGAACGCGGCGGTGACGGTGCGTCTGGGGTGGCCCCACATGGGGCTCCTCCTTCTCTGGAACATGACTTGAGCCGCGTACGGAGGACCGGGCGCTGCCAGGCACCGGTCCTTCGCACGCGGAGCTTTCACTGGGCGCTGCGGCGCCGCCGTACGGCGAACACCGCGCCGCCGCCCAGGAGCAGGGCGGCCGCGGCGATCCCCGCGATCACCGCCGCGCCCGTGCCGGTGGCGGCGAGCCCGCCGGTGGGGACGGTGCCGCCACCGGTCGATGAGCCGCCGCTCGTGCCCGTGGAGCCGGTGGAGCCCGTGGAGTCGGCCCCGGGGCCACCGGCCGTAGGGGTCACCGACGCGGACGTGGACGGGGCCGCGGTTGCCGATACCGACGCGGACGGGGTGTCCGAGGGCGAAGCAGTGGCCGTAGGTGTCGTGGTCGGCTCGTCGCCGGGCCCCGGCGTCACGGTCGACGGATCCGTGTCGTCGCCGACCACCCAGGCGATCGTCTCGGTGTCACTGACCTTCGTGCCGTCGGTGAGCGTGGCGCCGACGGTGAAGGTGGTGCGGTAGACGCCTTCTTCGGTGAACGTCCAGTTGAAGTGGCTGTGCCGGTTCGGGGTGAGCGGGTAGCTGTCCGGCAGACCATCGCCGCTGTTGAAGGTGATGTCCGCCGACCCCAGCGAGCCTGAGTGGAACATGGCGACCGATCCCGGGCCGCGAACCGCGTCGAGCCGGTAGGCGATCTGCCCGTCGACGTCGGACGCGCTGTACTGCTCGGTGCTCCAGCCCGGCCACACGAGACCGTCGACCTGCTGGATGGGCAGCCACCACACCGCGTCGCCGACCGTCCCGAGGAACTCGTACCCTGCCGTGATCTTCCGCATGGCCGCGGTCTTCACGTGCAGCACGACCTCGCCGGGCTCGTACCACTTGTACGCCTGTGCTGTGCCCTCCTTGATCTGGAACTGCAGCTTGCCGTCCACCGGCCGGGCGGCCAGGTCGATGTGACCGTTGTCGATGACGTGCGCCGTGGGCGCAGAGGCGGTCGGCGTCGTACTGCCCGAGGGCGTGACCGAGTCCGACGGTCCGCTCGGGGACGGGAGCGTACCGTCGCCCGGCAGGACCTCGGACGGGTCGGCGTCGTCGCCGACGACCACGGCGAGGGTCTCGGTGTCGGTGGAGCCGCCCGCGGTCACGGTGAAGGTGAGGCGGTAGACGCCCTCGGCCGTGAACATCCAGATGGGCAGCAGGCGTTGCTGCTCACCGGCGAGTGTGAAGCCGCGGGGCGCGGAGGCGGTGTTCCCGAGGTGGATCTCCGGCGAGCCGTCCGACCAGTCCATCTCCTGCGTGTACGTGGCCATGCCGAAGTCACCGGGGCCCTCGTACCCGGACAGGGCCACCTCGGTGTCGCCGCCCGCCTCGGTGCCGTTCCAGCCGGGCTCGGGCGCGAAGAGGTTCTCCGCCTCCCATCCGTTCAGCTGCCAGGTGTCCTGGTCGGTGGTGCCGAGGGCGACGGCGATGGGATTCGGCGTGTACTGGAGCGTCGCCTGCGGCACGTGCAGCACCACCTCGGACGGCTCGCGTGCGACCGCCGTGCCCCCGCCGCGGTCGTCGATCTGCAACTGCAGCTTCCCATCGACGAGTCGGGGTGTGAAGTCCAGCTCGCCTTCGTCGAGGACGACGGCACCGCCGGCGGCGCGGGCCGACCCGCTGCCGCCGGCGACCAGCCCTGCCGCGCCCACGAGCACTGCGGTCGCCGCGGTCAGGACCGCGGCGGTGAAGGCGCGTCTGTCGCGCGTCAGGGCTCTCATCACGAGCTGACGACGACGGTGTACGTCTCGGTGGCGGACTCGGTGACGCCGCCGACCGTGCCCTGGACGCGGAAGGTCAGCTGGTAGGTGCCGGCCTCCTCGAAGGCCCAGTTGGCATGGTTGTGGGTGGCGACGCCGAAGGAGCGGGACTTGAAGGTGATGATGGCGGTGTTGCTGTCGAACCAGCGGCTGCCGTTGCCCGCGTAGATGCTGAAGTCCTCGGTGGCGGCACCGTTGCGGGTGGCGGAGACGAGGCGGTAGGTCACCGAGTTGTTGGCGAAGACGCCGGTGGTGAGGTGCTCGGTGGAGATGCCCGGGAACAGGACCCCGGCCGCGTCCGCCTCGGTCTCCGTGTCCGGCAGCAGCCAGATCTGGCTGCCCGAACCGAGGAAGCCGTAGCCGGGGTTGGCGACTCTGGCAGAGGCCGGCACGGACAGGGTCACGTCGGCCGGCTCGTACTCGGTGCCGGACTCCTCGTCGTGGACGTGCAGGTGCAGGTCGGCGCCGTCCCACTCGGCGTCGAGCACGTCCACATGCCCGCTGCTGAGCGTCGTCGCGGCGACGGCCGGGGTGGCGGCGAGACCCGCCAGGGCGAGTGCGGCGGCGAGCGAGCCGGAGACGGTCAGAGCGCGCGTGAAGGTACGCAAGATGGATCCCCCCAGGATCAGAAGGCGCACGCGCTTGAACGTGCGCGAACAAGCCACACGATAATCATTTTCATCAAGGGCTGCAATGAGTTGGGCGTGATCCGTGTGAAACCTGAGGGGGACTGGTGGCCGTGGCGGTCAGTGACCGTCGCGAATGCCGAGCCGGAGGTGCTCGATGTGGTGGACCGCCTGGTCGAGGAGTTGGGCGACGTGGTCGTCGAACAGGCGGTAGATGATCCGGCGGCCGTCCCGTTGCCCGGTGGCCAGCCCCAATGCGCGCAGCAGCCGCAGCTGGTGGGAGACGGAGGGCTGCTCCATGCCGACGGTGGCGGCGAGTTCGGTCACCGAGTACGGGGTTCGTCGCAGCGTGGTGAGGATCAGCAGGCGTGAGGGCGTGGCGAGCGCCTGGAGCGTGGCGGCGACGGAGGCCGCGGTGGCCGCGTCGAGGCGGGCGGACGAACTGCAGCTCCAGCGCGGCCGGCGGCGCTGTACGACGTCGCCGAAGTACGGATTGAGCGTGCGGTTGGGTGCGTCGTGGGAACACGCATCGCCGCAGCGGTAGCGGCAAGTCAGCGCCGAACGGGCGGTGTTGGGATGAGGGCTGGGGAGGACGGGCAGGTCGGCGGTCCGGGTGATGCTATCGCTGGTCTGTTCGGGCATGGCTGCCTCCACGCAATCGGGGAATCGGGGCCCAGGCCGCCCGGATATAGGCGGTCGTCGATGCGTGACGCCAGGCGCGGCACACCACGAGGGATGTGGCTGAGCGGTGAACTCCGGCCGAAGACTGCCATCGTGGGGCGTCCAACGCGATCCGGCCACCCCGTTGGCGCCGACTGGCGCACACGCCCCACCTATGCACGCCCTGTTCACATTTCACCGCGTGGCACGGACGAACTCATTCTGGACTCGGTTGGGTCACGACCCCCTTTCATCTCATAGAACCAAGATCGATCTATATAGATGAACGGCTATGGTTCATCGTTCGTCGGTCATCTGTACGCCGGAAGTTCACATAGACTGGATTCGATCCAAGTGTCCCCACGGCGCGCGCTGCGCACCTCATCCACACGGCCGGGAAGCCCCGGCGGACACGAGGATCGAGAGTCACGTGAACATTCCCTTTACCTTGCGCCGGGCCAAGGCCCCCTTGGCCCTGACGGCGGCTGTGATGCTGGCTGTGAGCGCGTGCGGCGGTTCCGACGCGGGCTCGAACGGTGACGGCGGTGATGGCGGGCAATTGTCGGGTTCGGTCAAGGTGGACGGCTCCAGCACGGTCGCCCCGCTGACCACTGCCGCGGCCGAGATCTTCGCCGAGGAGCAGTCCAAGGTCCAGGTCACGGTGGGTACTTCGGGAACCGGCGGCGGCTTCGAGAAGTTCTGCAACGGCGAGACCGACATCTCCGACGCCTCCCGTCCGATCAAGGACGAGGAGAAGGCGGCCTGCGAGAAGAAGGGCATCACCTACGAGGAGTTCCAGGTCGCCAATGACGCCCTGACCGTCGTGGTGAACAAGGACGCCGACTGGGTCGACTGCCTGACCACCGAGCAGTTGAAGAAGATCTGGGAACCCGACTCCAAGGTGAACAACTGGAACCAGGTCGACTCGAAGTTCCCGGACGAGCCGCTGAAGCTGTTCGGCGCGGGCACCGACTCCGGCACCTTCGACTACTTCACCGACGCGATCAACGGCGAGGAGGGCGCCTCGCGCACCGACTACTCGCCGACCGAGGACGACAACGTCACCGTGCAGGGCGTCGCGGGTTCCAAGGGCGGGCTGGGCTACTTCGGTTACTCGTACTTCGAGGAGAACACCGACAAGCTGAAGGCGCTGCAGATCGACGGCGGCGAGGGGTGCGTGGCGCCGGGCGTCGAGACCGCGCAGACCGGCGAGTACACACCGCTGTCGCGGCCGCTGTTCATCTACCCCAGCGCCAAGGCGCTCCAGCGGGACGAGGTGCTCGCGTTCGTCGAGTACTACGTCGAGAACCACAAGGTCATCGCCGAGGACGCGAAGTTCATCCCGCTCAACTCCGAGCAGGAGACCGAGCTCAAGGCCGACCTCGACAAGCTGAAGGAATCGGCGCAGTGACCTCGCCGACTCATCTGGCCCCCGCAGGGACCGGGCCACGGTCCCTGCGGCGGGCCCGCCCGCGTTATGGCGAACGGGCCATCCAGGGGCTGCTGCTGACGGCCGCCCTGGTGTCCGTCGCCACGACGGTCGGCATCGTGGTGTCGCTGATCCCGCCCACCGTCGAGTTCTTCGAGCGGGTGAGCTTCGCCGACTTCCTCGGCGGCACCGAGTGGACGGCGCTGTTCAGCTCGCCCCAGTACGGCGTGCTGCCACTGCTGAGCGCCACCATGCTGATCACCGTGATCGCGCTGGTCGTGGCCGTCCCGGTCGGCCTCGGGGCCGCGATCTACCTGAGCGAGTACGCGAACCGGCGCGTCCGTGCGGCGCTGAAGCCCATGCTGGAGGTGCTGGCGGGTGTGCCGACGGTCGTCTACGGCTTCTTCGCGCTCAGCTTCGTCACCCCGCGGCTGCGGGAGTGGTGGCCGGGCGGGACGGGCCCGGACTTCCAGAACGCGCTGGCGGCGGGCCTGGTGATGGGTGTCATGATCATCCCGACGATCGCCTCGCTGTCGGAGGACGCGATGTCCGCCGTACCGGACGCGCTGCGGGATGGGGCGTACGCGCTCGGCTCGGGCCGGCGCACCGTGTCGGTCCGCGTCGTCGTCCCCGCCGCCTTGTCCGGCATCGTCGCCGCCTGCGTGCTGGGCATCTCCCGGGCCGTCGGCGAGACGATGATCGTGGCGATCGCGTCCGGCAACCAGGCCGTGCTCAGCTGGAATCCGCTGGCGGCGATGCAGACCATGACGGGCTTCATCGCCCAGGCCGGGTCGGGCGACGTCCCGGTGGCGTCCTTCGAGTACAAGACCATCTTCGCCGTCGGCGCCCTGCTGTTCGTCATCACCTTCGTGATGAACGTGATCAGTATCCGTCTGGTGCGCAAGTACCGGGAGGTGTATGAATGACCGTCATCCGGGTCACCGAACCACCCGCCCCGGCGGCGCCCCGCAAGCTCGCCGGACCGCGCTTCCGGCCAGGGGAGACCGCCTTCCGTGCCCTGCTGTTGTGCTGCCTGGGCGTCGGGATCGTCTTCCTCGGCGTGCTCATCACCTACGTGCTCGTCGAGGCGTGGCCGCGGCTGGACTCCCGCCTGTGGCAGAACTTCCCCTCCATCCGCCGCCCCGAGAACGCAGGCGCCCAGTCCGCGATCTTCGGCACGATCTGGGTGATTTCCTTTACCGCGCTGTTCTGCCTGCCCACCGGCATCATGGCGGCGATCTACCTGGAGGAGTACGCGGATCCGAACCGCTGGTACAACCGGCTGATCGAGCTGAACATCCAGAACCTGGCCGCGGTGCCCTCGATCATCTACGGCATCCTCGGCCTCGGCCTCCTCGCACGCCAACTCGCCCTCGGCACCACGGTGCTGACGGCCTCACTGACACTGTCGCTGCTCGTTCTGCCGGTCGTCATCATCGCCTCGCGCGAGGCGATCCGGGCCGTACCGCAGTCGATCCGCCAGGCATCGCTGGCACTCGGCGCGACCCGGTGGCAGACCGTCTGGCGGCAGGTCCTGCCCGCGGCCATACCCGGCATCGCCACCGGCTCGATCCTCGCCCTGTCCCGGGCGATCGGCGAAGCCGCGCCGCTGCTGCTGCTCGGTGCCGTGACGTACGTGGCGTTCAACCCGGAGGGTCTGCAGAGCGCGTACACCGTGCTGCCGATCCAGATCTTCGGCTGGATCAGCCAGTCCCGCGAGGAGTTCCACCACCTCGCCGCGGCCGGGATCGTCATCCTCCTGGCCATTCTCCTGATCATGAACGCGGCCGCGATCTGGCTGCGCAACCGCTTCAGCAAGCGTTGGTGACCGCCATGACTGACAACCCCGTTCCCGAGCAGCCGGCCAAGATCCGCGACTCCGTACAGGACCAGGAGCCGGAGGGGCACGCGCTGTCCCTCGCGATCGGCGACCGCCGCCGCGGACATCGCGAACCCTCCCTGGACGACCCGGTGTTCCACATCTCCGACCTGGACGTCTGGTACGGCGACCACCAGGCCGTACGGGATGTGACGATGACCATCGGGCGCCGGCAGATCACCGCGATGATCGGCCCGTCCGGGTGTGGCAAGTCCACCGTGATCCGCTGTTTCAACCGCATGAACGACCTGATCCCCGGAGCTCGCGTCACCGGCAAGGTCGCCTACCACGGGGAGAACCTCTACGACCCCGAGGTCGACCCCATCGAGGTGCGCCGCCGTATCGGGATGGTCTTCCAGAAGCCGAACCCGTTCCCCAAGTCGATCTACGACAACATTGCCTACGGGCCGCGGGTGAACGGGATGAAGGGCAACATGGACGACCTCGTCGAGGAGGCGCTGACCGGTGCCGCGCTGTGGGACGAGGTGAAGGACAAGCTCAAGTCCAGTGCGCTGGCGCTCTCCGGCGGGCAGCAGCAGCGGCTGTGCATCGCCCGCGCGATCGCGGTGCGGCCCGAGGTGATCCTGATGGACGAGCCGTGCTCGGCGCTCGACCCGATCGCCACCGGCCGCATCGAGGACCTGATGGCCGAACTGGCGTACGACTTCACCATCGTCATCGTCACGCACAACATGCAGCAGGCCGCCCGTATCTCCGACTACACCGCGTTCTTCACGGCGGACGTCGACGACAAGGGCGTACGGCACGGGCGTCTCGTCGAGTACGACACCACCGAGAAGATCTTCGAGAACCCCGCGGACCAGCGCACCGAGGACTACATCACCGGCCGCTTCGGCTGACCGATGCCGTATCCGATGTCCGCCCCCTTTGCGCGCTACACGTAAAGGAGTACTACGGGTGACACCCGACGCACACCGGCAACCGGAGACCGCGACCGACAGCGGTCCCGGCGGCCTCCACGACGGCAAAGCCCCCGACCTGCTGCTGGCCGAGGCCGACCCGCAGATCGCAAACAGAGCCCTGGCCCGCTTCACGGCGTCAGGCATACGGACCCTGATCTGCCACGACGGTGCCGAGGCCCTGCTCCAGGTCGGCGCCCGCGGCCCCAAGGCGGTCCTGCTCGGCGCCCCGCTTCCAGTGGTGGGGGCTGTGCAGGTCACCGAGCTGATCGCGAAGCTCCACCCGGTTCCGGTCATCGTCGGCGCCGGACCAGAAGGCGCGGCGGAGGCGACTGCGGCCCTGGAGGCCGGTGCCGTGGCCTTCGTGGCCCGCCCCTACCGCGCCGAAGAGATCGTCCCGCTGCTCAAGGGCAGCCGTCCTACGGCCGATGCGGCGCAGACACTCGTGGTCGGCGACATCGAGCTCGACATCCCCGGCTTCCACGTCCACGTACGGGGCCGGTCGCTCCAGCTGCCGGTCCGTGAATTCCTGCTGCTGCGCTACCTCATGGAGCGCCCCAACAGGGTCATCAGCCGCCGGGAGTTGACCCAGGCCCTGTGGGGCACGGACGCGCTGGACAGCAACACGCTGACTGTGCACGTCCGGCGGGTCCGCAACAAGCTGCGCGACGAGGTGGGCAGCTGCTGCACCATCGACGCCATCCGCGGCATGGGCTACCGGCTGGAGTGTGGGCCCGGAGACTGCGCCGGAACATCGGTGGTGACGGCCCGGCAGGCGCCGACGACGTAGCGATCGACGACGAAGAGACCGGGGAGACCGTCCCGTGTCGGACATGCGGAGGACGAGTCCTACATCGACGTGCCCGTCCGGCCGGTCTTCGGCCTGCGCTGGGCTTCCGTCCGCGGACGGCATCACCTCCCCATGATCGGCACGCTGGTCCACCGCAAGAGGTGGTACTCGTCGAAGGTCCAGGTCCGGTTCTTGCCCACCGGGCAGACGGACTGGCTCGTCTTCACCACCGACTGGACGACCACGGTGGAGATCATCAACGCGGCCACCCTGGCCGAAGCGCGGACTCTCGTCTCGTTCTGCCTGCCGGACGCGGACAAGTAGCGGACAGGTAATCGCCAGGCGGCTGCGCCGTCACTGCTCGGTGGCGGAGGCCGATGGACGGGTACCCATCAGTTCGCGCACCAGCTGCCCGATGCGAGCGTCAAGCGCGTCGCGTACGGAACGGGCGCTCTCAAGGTCCAGGCCGGACAGCTCGGGCAGATCCCAGTCGAGATAGCGGCGGCCGGGCAGCACCGGGCAGGCATCCCCGCAGCCGAGCGTCACCACCACATCGGCCGCATCCACCACCTCGGCGGTCAGCGGCTTGGGGAACTCCTCACCGAGGTCCAGACCCTGCTCGGTCAGCAACCCCCTGACGACTGGGGCGATCTGGTGGCCGGGATCGGATCCTGCGGTCATCACTTCGACCGCGGTGCCCGCCCGGCGGCGCATCAGGGCGGCGGCCAGCTGCGAGCGTCCCGCGTTCTCGGTGCACACGAACAGCACATGCGGGACGGGATGCGGGCACATGCCCGACGCCTTGGCCAGCGCGCGCAGGCGCTGGTCCGCGAAATGCTCCACAAGCACCGGGAGATAGAGGGTGGTGTGAGCCTGCCGGCCCAGCAGCTCCGCGGACTTCTCGACGTACGCCGTGATGGTCTCGCGGGAGAACGAGCGGCCATGGTGCGTGGCCAGCCGCCGCACGATGCGCTCCAGGACCGCGCCGTTGTCCCGCAGGGGCGGAGTGGCAGGACCGAACCGGCTTTGCTCGTCCATGGGGGCCACCTCTTCCTGTTTGCGGCGGAGAACCCTCCCGTCCTCGAATCATAGGCGTCTGTCTATGTCTTGAATAGCGAGATGCGGAAGTGAACCCTGAGTGAACAAGTCATTGGTGGGGGCATCGATCGCCGGGGAACGTGTGAGCGATGCTTAGGATTCATAGATGGCTATCTCTACGTATGGCGAAAGGTCGGAGGCGGTGGCTGACGAAGCGGGGAGCTGCACCCCATCCCTGGCCTGTCTGCTGATCGACCGCGACGAGGCCGAGCGGCTCGCCGTCATGCTCAAAGCCATCGCCGACCCCACCCGCCTGCAGCTGTTCCGCCTCATAGAGCGCGCCCCGAGCGGGGAAGCCTGCGTATGTGACCTGACCGAGTGCCTCGGTCTGCGCCAGCCCACCGTGAGCCACCACCTGAAGGTCATGACCGAAGCCGGACTGCTGGACCGCGAGCGCCGGGGGACCTGGGTCTGGTACTCCGTCAACCAGGACGGGCTGCGCCGCGTGCGCAACATACTGGAACCGGCCCCCGCGGCCGCCACAGCCTGAGCGCGAGGCACGCACGGGTCAGAAGGGGCTCAGCATCCGCCGCTGTACGTCGAGATGGTGCTCGCTCATCCACGCCTGCGCCGCGATCTGGACCGCGTCCCACGGGGAGCTGAGCGGCGGGGTGTAGGACAGGTCGAGGTCGCTGACGCCGTCCACCGGCATGCCGTGGAAGAGGGCGGTGGCGTACGTGTCCACGCGCTTGGCGACCTCGGCGGCGCGCCGTCCGACGAGCTGGGCGCCGAGCAGCAGCCCGCTGTCGGTGTCCCCGGTGACGCGGATGGAGACAGGGGTGGCGCCGGGGAAGTACGCCTTGTGGTCGTCGGGGCGGCTGGCGGTGGTCGCCGGGGCCCAGCCGCGACCGGCCGCCCGGGCCTCGTGCTCGCGCAGGCCCGTACGGGCGGCGACGAGGTCGAAGACCTTGACCACCTGCGTGCCCAGGCTTCCGGCGAACCAGCGGCGGCCGCCGAGTGCGTTCTCCCCGGCGATCCGGCCCTGCTTGTGCGCTGTGGTGCCCAGCGGCAGCCAGGTCTTGCCGAGCAGGCGGTGATGAGTTTCGACGCAGTCCCCGGCGGCGTACACATCGGGCAGCGAGGTGCGCATGTACTCGTCCACCTCGATCGCGCCCTTCATGCCCAGGCGGGCCCCGGCTGTGGCCGCGAGTGTGGTGTCGGGGCGTACGCCGACGACGACCAGGACGAGATCGGCGCTGCGTGTGAAGGTCCTGCCGTCTGGTCCGGTGGCCTGGACGCGGAGCAGGTTGTCTGTCCGCTCGCGGGTGACGGCCGAGACGGTGGTGCCCGTGAGCACGTCCACGCCATGAGCGGTGAGTTCGGTGTGGATGAGGGTGCCGAGTTCCGAGTCGACGGTCGGCAGGACCTCGGGAAGTGCCTCGATCTGGGTGACGTGGAGGCCGCGGGTGGTCAGGGCTTCGGCCATCTCCAGGCCGATGTAGCCGGCGCCGATCACGACGGCGGACTTGGGGCGGCGCTCGGTGAGGGTTCGCATGACCTCGAAGGCGTCGCCCATGCTGTGCAGCAGATGGACGCCGTCGTCCGGGCCGAGGGCCTCGGGACCGGTCAGACCGTCGATGGGCGGGCGCACGCTCACGGCTCCGGTGCCGACGATCAGGGCGTCGTACGGCAGCTCGTCCGCGCGTCCGTCCGCGTCGCGTACGGCGAGTCTCTTGGCGGCGACGTCGATCCCGGTGGCCAGCGTGTCCGTGTGGACCTGCATGCCGGTGGCCTTGAGGTCGGCGAGCGTGCGGTGGGCCAGGTCGCTCCAGTGGCCGACCTCGCCGGAGACGTAATACGGGATGCCGCATATGGAGAAGTTCGGGTACGCGTCGGCGACGACGACGGTGACCTGGCTGTCGGGGTCGAGTTCACGGGCGCGCAGGGCGGCGCTGATGCCGGCGTCGCTGCCGCCGACGGCGACGATGCGCTTGCTGACCAACGGGACCTCCGTCAGAGACCTCTGGGGGCAATGGATCGGCGGGAGCGCCTGAGACGCCCCCCGGGGAGTGTCAGCTGATGTGGTCGGCGAGTTCGCGTTCCAGTGCCGCCTTGGGCTTGGCGCCCACGATGGTCTGGACGACCTCGCCGCCCTTGTAGACGTGCATGGTCGGGACGGACATCACGCCGTACTTCACTGCGGTGTCCGGGTTCTCGTCGATGTTGAGCTTGACGATCTCGATCTTGTCGCCGTGCTCGGCGGCGATCGCCTGCAGGGCGGGCGCGAGTTGACGGCACGGGCCGCACCAGGCCGCCCAGAAGTCGACCAGGACCGGCTTGTCGCTGCTCAGGACGTCCTGCTTGAAGGAGTCGTCCGTCACGCTCTTCAGAGCTGCCATGGTGGCCTCCTCGTGATGGGGGTTCAGACCGTGGCCGGGGTCTTTTCCGGCTCCGTGGGCGTCTCGTGGGCGAGCGCGGCGAGATACCGCTCGGCGTCCAGGGCGGCCTGGCAGCCGCTGGCAGCTGCGGTGATGGCCTGCCGGTAGGTGTGGTCGACGACGTCGCCCGCGCCGAACACGCCCGGGATGTTCGTACGGGTCGACGGGGCGTCCACCTTCAGGTAGCCGCTGTCGTCCAACTCCAGTCGGCCTTTGACCAGTTCGGTGCGGGGATCATGGCCGATGGCGATGAACAGGCCGGTCACGTCGAGGTCGCGGGTGGCGCCGGTGAAGACGTCGCGGAGCACGACGCCGGAGAGCATGCCGTTTGCTTCCTTGATCTCGGCGATCTCGCTGTCGAAGGCGAAGGCGATCTTGTCGTCGGCGAAGGCGCGGTTCTGCATCACTTGGGAGGCGCGCAGGGTGGAGCGGCGGTGCACGACGGTCACCGAGCGGGCGAAGCGGGTGAGGAAGGTGGCCTCTTCCATCGCGGTGTCGCCGCCGCCGACCACGACGATGTCGCGGTCGCGGAAGAAGAACCCGTCGCACGTCGCGCACCAGGAGACGCCCCGACCGGACAGCTCGTCCTCCTTCGGCAGGCCGAGCTTGCGGTAGCCAGAGCCGGTCGCCACGATCACGGCACGCGCCCGGTACACGGTCCCGGCCGTGTCGGTGACGGTCTTGATGTCGCCGGTCAGGTCGACTTCGACGATGTCGTCGTCGATCATCTCGGCGCCGAATTTCGCGGCCTGGGCCCGCATGTTCTCCATCAGCACCGGCCCGTCGATGCCTTCGGGAAAGCCGGGGAAGTTCTCGACCTCGGTGGTCGTGGTCAGTGCCCCGCCCACGAAGATCGTGCCACCGAAGACCAGCGGCCGAAGCTGGGCGCGGGCGGTGTAGAGGGCGGCGGTGTATCCGGCGGGGCCGGAACCGATGACGATGACGTTCCGGATCCCACTGGTTGCGCTCATGCCGTCTTCTCCGGCGCGATCTCCTCGATCAGACCCTCGATCAGCTTCTTGATCTCGTCGCGGATCGGGCGAACGGCCTCGACGCCCTGACCGGCCGGGTCGTCCAGCTTCCAGTCCAGGTATCGCTTGCCGGGGAAGACCGGGCAGGTGTCGCCGCAGCCCATGGTGATGCAGACGTCGGACTCCTTGACCGCGTCCACGGTCAGGATCTTCGGCGTCTCGGCGGAGATGTCGATGCCGACCTCGCGCATGGCCTCGATCGCGGCCGGGTTGACCTGGTCGGCCGGAGCGGAGCCCGCGGAGCGGACCTCGACGCGGTCCCCGGCCAGGTGGCTCAGCCACGCGGCGGCCATCTGCGAACGGCCGGCATTGTGGACGCAGACGAAAAGCACGGACGGCTTGCCGGAAGTCTCGGCCATGAGGGTCTCTCTTGTCTCGCAAGGGAAAACGGGCACGAATCCCGCTGGAAAAAGCGGGCACGCCTCACATCAGTACCCGATGGTGTCATCCACCGCTGATGTGACAGTATCAGCCCATGATGACGTCAGTCGACACTGACCTGATCCGGGTGCTGGCCGACCCGATCAGGCTCCAGATCGTGACCCTGCTCGCCAAAGAGACGCTGTGCACCAGCCACCTGGTGGAGGAGACCGGCGCCAAGCAGACCAACCTCTCCAACCACCTGAGAGTCCTTCGCGAGGCCGGGGTCGTCGAGACCGAGCCGTGCGGCCGCTTCACGTACTACAAGCTCCGCGCGGACGTCATCGCCTCTCTCGCCGGTCGGTTCGCCGGCCTGGCCGAGTCCGCCCGTACCGCCGCCGAAAACAAGAGAGCCTGCCCGTGAGCCACGCCGAAGCCCCCGCGACCGCGGAGTCCGCCATCGCCGTACCCGCCGCCGAGCCGGAGTCCGCGCCGCGGGCAGCCGTACCGGGCGCCGCTGCGTCCCGGGCTCCGCTGCTCGCCCGCACTGCCGCCGAACTGGTGGGCACGGCGGCCCTGGTGACCGTCGTGGTCGGCTCCGGCATCCAGGCCACCGAGCTGACCCGGGACGTCGGCGTACAACTGCTGGCCAACTCCCTGGCCACGGTCTTCGGGCTGGGCGTGCTGATCGCCGTGCTTGGTCCGGTCTCCGGGGCGCATTTCAACCCGGTGGTCACGCTGGCCGAGTGGTGGACCGCCAGGCGTGACGGCGGGCTGTTGCTGCGCGAGGTGTCCGCGTACATCCCCGCCCAGGTCGTCGGCGCCATCGCGGGTGCCGTCCTGGCAGACGCCATGTTCGGCGAACCGCTGGTCGAGTGGTCAACCCACGACCGCTCCGCCGGGCATCTCCTGCTCGGTGAGGTCGTCGCCACGGCCGGCCTGGTCCTGGTGATCTTCGGCCTCGCCAGGACCGACCGGCTGCGCTTCGCGCCGGTCGCGGTCGCCTCCTACATCGGTGCCGCGTACTGGTTCACCTCGTCCACGTCCTTCGCGAATCCGGCGGTGACCATCGGGCGCGCCTTCAGTGACACGTTCGCGGGGATCGCGCCGGGTTCGGTCCCCGCGTTCATCGGGGTGCAACTCGTCGGTGCGGTGGTCGGCCTGGCGCTGGTGGGGCTCATCTTCCTGCCCGGCCGAGCCGAAGCCGACGAGTGGACGGCATGACGGAGACGACGACCCAGGTCGTGGTGATCGGCGGCGGCCAGGCAGGGCTCGCCGCCGGATACCACCTGCGCCGCCTCGGCCTGGAATTCGTCATCCTCGACGCTCAGGCCGAGCCGGGCGGCGCCTGGCCGTATGCGTGGGACTCGCTGCGGCTGTTCTCCCCAGCCGTGTACTCCTCGCTCCCGGGCCGGCTCATGCCGCCGCAAGTCGACGAGGAGTATCCGGACGCCGGGCACGTGGTGACGTACCTGCGCGACTACGAGAAGCGGTACGAACTCCCCGTGCAGCGGCCGGTGCACGTGACCGGTGTACACCGCGAAGGCCCACTCCTGCGCGTGGAGACCCGCACGGGAGCGTGGCGCGCCCGGGCGGTGATCAGCGCAACCGGCACCTGGTGGCGCTCCTTCATCCCCGCCATCGCCGGACGCGGCACTTTCCGAGGCATCCAGTTGCACACTGTCGACTACCGCAGGGCCCGGGAGTTCGCGGGACACCGGGCGATCGTGGTCGGCGGCGGCAACTCCGGCGCGCAGATAGCCGCCGACCTTGCGCACGAGGCGGAGCTGACCTGGGTCACGCGGCGCCGGCCGCGCTTCCTCGCCGACGACATCGACGGCCGAGCCCTCTTCGACACCGCCACCGCCCGCCGTCGCGCCCTCGACGAGGGGCGCACCGACACCGGCGGCGTGGCCTCTCTGGGCGACATCGTCGCCGTACCGCCCGTACGGGAAGTCCGGGACCGCGGCCTGCTCAAAGCCGCACCGATGTTCACGCGCCTCACTCCGGATGGCGTCGAATGGGCCGACGGCGCCCGCGCCCAGGCCGACGCGATCATCTGGTGCACCGGCTTCCGCCCCGCTCTCTCCCACCTCGCGCCGCTCCAACTCCGCGGCTCCCGCGGCCACATCGCCACCACCGGCACCCGGGCGATGGGCGAACCGCGCCTGCACCTGCTCGGCTACGGCGACTGGACCGGCCCCGCCTCCGCCACCCTCATCGGCGTCGGCCGCCCCGCCCGCGACGCGGCCCGCGATATCGCCGAACTCGTTGCGGAAAAAGGGTGATTGCCCCCCTAGGGTCGTCAGCGCAGCGTGTTGATGACCTTGCGCACTTCTGTGGCGACGGATTCCGGCAGTGGTGCGTAGTGGATCCGGGACAGCGGCTCCTGACCCTCCTCGCTGGCCGTGTAGGTCAGGAACGATTTCAGGGCGGGCAGTGTCGCGGGCAGGTTGCCCTCTTCGCACACGATCTCGTAGCTGATCAGGACGATCGGGTACGTCCCCGGCGCCGACGTCTGGTAGTCGAGGCGCAGGATCATGTTCTTGCCGCGGCCGATGACATCGGCGGTGGCGATGCCGGCGGACGCGGTGGTCGTGGACGCTGCCACCGGCTGGGCCGCTCCCGTGTCGATGCGGACGGTGCTCATGCCGAGCTCGCGCGCGTAGGACAGCTCGAAGTAACCGATCGAACCGACCGTGTAGTTCACCGCCGAGGCGACCGCTTCAGATCCGTCCTCCGCGCTGCCACCTCTTCCATGCCACGCCTTCTCCGCAGGGTGCTGCCAGACGTCGGGTGCGGCGCCGGCGAGATACGCCTGGAAGTTCTGGGTGGTGCCCGAGCCGTCGGACCGGTGCACCGGGTTGATGGCCAGCGGCGGCAGTTCGGCGCCGGGGTTCAGCTTCTGGATGGCGGGGTCGTTCCACCTGGTGATCCGCGAGTCGAAGATCCGCGCCAGGGTCTCCGCATCCAGCACCAGCTCGTCCACGTCCGGCAAGTTGTAGCCCATCGCGATCGGGCCGCCGACCAGGGGCAGGTTGATGATCCTGCCGCCCGCGCACTGCGCGCCCAGCCCCACGGCGTCCCGCCCCTCGACCGGGGTGTCGGTGCCCCCGAAGGATGTTGCCCCGCGCCGGAACTGGGCGATGCCGCCACCAGAGCCGATGGGGTTGTACCTGAGCAGCACCATCGGGCAGGCCAGCTGGTACTCCTTGATCCAGTACTCCATCGCGTTCGCCTGAGCGGTCGACCCCGAGCCGGGGACCCTGCCGCTCTTGGCACAGTCGATGTCGGCCACCGGCCCCGCGGACGCTCGGTCCTCGCTCCCGCCCGCACTGCCGTCGCCGCAGCCTGCCAGCAGCAGCATCCCGGCCAGCCCGGCCGCGGCAGTCCGACGGCTTGTCCGGCTTCTGTGTTCCCCGCGTCTGCAACGCACCGTTGCCCCCTCACGTCACCGCGAACAGGGCATAGATGCTCGCCTATGCAACCCCGCGTTCGGGTCACGCACAGACGAACACCGGCTGAAGCGCTGCCGTATCCCCGATGACGCCTGGACAGGTCACGGTCCTTGGTGGGCAAGCTTCCCCGCCCATCAACGGCGTGCCCTCAACATTTCGACGTAAAGGAAGCGCCTTGTGAGTACACACCGCCCACCGTGAAAAGCCGCCCGCCCCGCCCTGGCCGCGGTGCTGGCCGTCCTCGTCGTGCCTGTCCGCAGGAGCGCGCCCGGATGGCCTGCCGACGGGGACCACCATCAGTGAGGCCACCGCCTCTACGAAGGCCGACTGCAACGCCGACGCGGACGAGACCTGGCGATCTGCCGCAACACCGCCGACCCCGACCGCAGCCCCGTCCTGGCCACCGTCAAGAAGGCACCCTGCGCGCGTTGTGCTCGCCATCCGATATCCAGCGAGGGGACGCCCCGCTTTGCCGCTCGCCGCATGATCGCAGTGGATGCCCGCAACACCTCCCGCACGTCGTCGAGTCCGACCTGGTCGTCGCGGACGTCAGCGGCGGCAACCCCAACGTGATGTACGAGCTGGGGCTGCGGCACATCACCGGCAAGCCGACGATCCACATCGGAGAGGCCGGGCAGCTGCCCTTCGACATCGCGTCGATCAGGACGATCCGCTATCAGCGGACGCGCAGCCATCTGGCCGGAGCGCGCAAGGAGATCGAGAGCGCCCTGGAGGCCGGGCTCCGGGACGGCTTCGAACTCCTCACGCTGGCACGGGTGTTGCGCGGACTCCAGACCGGTGACGGAACGGCCTCCGGCCCGGAGGTCGGCGATGGCGGGAAGGGGGAGGACGAGGACTCGCCCGGTCTGCTCGACGACTTCGCCGTGATAGAGGACGGGCTGGACGAGACGGCCGCCGACATGGAGGCGATCACGAAGACGATCGAGACGATTGGAGCGCTGACCGAGCAGTCCGGCACCGAGATGCTCGATCTGACCCAGGCGAACGCGCCCATGAGCGCACGGCTCGCCGCCGTCGCCCGGTATGCGGAGACGATCAGCGCACCGGCGGGCGAACTGAACACCGTCGCCGCCGCGTTCGCGGAGCGGATGGCGACCCTGGACAGCGGGGTGCGGGCCGCGCTGGGGCTCATCGAGATGACGCCGCCCGACGAGCGCGGCGAGGGAGCGGAGGAGTTCCTGGAGCAGCTGATGTCCCTGGACGAGGCCGCGCAGGAGGGTCTGGTGCAGATCGGCTCCTTCGGTACCTCGGCGGGCGCCATGGTCCGGGTGAGCCAGCACCTCCGCAAGCCGGTGAAGAAGATCTCCGCCGCGGTGAAGCAACTGACCTCCGCCATCACGAGGATGGGGGAGTGGGCGGCCAAGGCCCGTGCGCTGGCGCACAGTGCCACCGCGTGACACTGCTCTCGCAGGGACCCGGACCTCCTCAGAGGCCCGGGTCCTGTGCCGTCACGCCTGCTGCTTGCACCCTCACGGGCGGCCGACTGATTGACCTGCGGGTCATTCGCCCTACGGCGGTGGAGGGGCGCAAGCTCCTGCCACGGCAGGAGGTGTGGTTGAAGACGGTGCCGACGCCCCTGTTCTCGGCAGAGTCTCTGCCGCAAACCTCCACGACAGCCAGGCCATCATCCTGCTCGTCCGCGGCGTTCCGCCCATCCGTTCCCGACCCGGCCGCCGCCGGCAGGCAAAGCGGATATGAGGTGCACGTTGACCACAGAGAGTAGCGGCCCCGTGGGATTGCCGATGCCTCCAGGCAACCGACTTCAGGCTTCAGAAGAACCCAAGCTTCTTCGGGCTGTAGGAACAAAGAATGTTCTTCGTCTACTGGTGGCACATCCTGGATGGCGGCGTGACCAGGGAAAATGAGCGTTGGTTTCACGGTAAGCGGAGAGTTGGCCCGAGTGTGGTCCGGATCTTGCTTGACGGGGCAGGCGCGAGCCCGGAGGGTGCTCGCACCGGGGCAGTCGCCCGCTGGCGTGACACTCGGTGCTGCAGTACGGCAGGTAGAGGTGAGCTGCCCCCGAGTTTCGTAGAGTCTGCGGCCTGCCCGGGATCTGCCGAAGATGCGCCAGGACTTCAGTCGTGCGATGCCGCGCTCGGCCGGTGCCCGTGCCGTGGACAGCGCGCGGTCCGCTGCGTCGGTGTGAGCTCGCGGCCCGGTGGGCGTCTGAGGGGTCTCTTCACTCACGAGCTGGCCCCCACGTAAGCCCGCTCGGCGAGGATCGGGACGCCTAGTGCTGGATTCCTCAAACGATGTACGTGTAGCGGCGTCTGAGGGTTCGGGCGGGTGGTACGGGTTTGCCCCAGATCCAGGGTCTGGCGCGGGTGTTGAGCTGGTCGGTGGCGACGCGGGTGGCGTGGGCGATGTGGTCGCGATCGCCGAAGGAGCGGCCGGCCAGAGCGGTCTTGCGGAAGATGCGCCACCAGCCCTCTTGAAGGTTGAGCCAGCAGGCGCCGACCGGGATGAACACGTGCCTGATGCGGGGATGGTCCTCCAGCCAGGTCCGGGTGGACACGCTGTTGTGGGAGGACAGATTGTCGGTGATCACGTAGATGTCCCCGTGCGGGTTGGCGTCCTCGACCAGCTGGAGGAACCGCTGGTAGAAGACACTGTTACGGGAGGTGGCGGTCATCGTGACCTCGTGGCCGTCGCGGACACGTAAGGCGCCGTAGACCCAGGTCTTCTCCGGTCCGCGGGAGTAGTCGATCTCGTTCTTGATGCGGTGTCCGTCCGGTGACCAGCCCGGTGCCGGCGGGAATGCGCGTGGGATCACCGGGCCGAGCTCGTCGGCGCAGACCACCGTCGCGCCGTCGGGCGGGCTGGTGTAGAGCGCGACGATCCGCGTCCTTTTCCCTCGAAGTCCGGATCTTTCGAGCGGGTCCACGAGCGCGTGCGCCGCCAGCGCACTCCCTCGGCCAGCAAGATCCGGCGCACCTGGGAGCGGCTGACCTCGATGCCCAGGTCCCGGGCCGCGGCGGCCAGCGTGTCCAGGGTCCACTCCGAGGGTCCCGACTCGTCCGCGGCCCACATCTCGTTCGACGGCTGCACCTCCAGCCGCCCGGGCGGGGTCAGCTTGACCAGGCCGACGATCCTCGAGCGCTCGGCCTCGGTGATCCTTCGCTTGCGGCCTTGCCCGCCCAGATCCTCCAGTCCCTCCAAGCGATTGAAGCGGTGCAGCCAGCGGCGCACCGTCTTCTGACTGCACCGCAGCTCATCGGCGATCTGCGGGACCAGCCACCCGTCCCAACTCAGCTCCACCACAACCTTCGGCGCCTTTCTGGCCGACGTCAGACGGTGAACCACCGCTTGCTCGCCCTCGTCACGGCCCGGCCGTGCCCGTAACACCATGACCCAGCACCCGCCCCCGAGCACCCGCAACCACCCCGCTACCAGCAGCTATACCCACTGAAAGCGGAATCCAGCAGTAGTAGTGCTTGGTCAGGTTCTTATGGGTGTGGGTATGTCGCGGTGGCAGGTGGGGCAGACAGCGGTCCGGGTGGCAAGGAGGGTCTGCAGCTCGCAGATGGCCTGATAGGGACTCAGTCCCGCGCTGCGTCTTTTGGGTCTCGTGCCAGCCGTCGCAGGGCGCAGAATGCGTGGGCGGCGGAGACGAGGGTGACGTGGTGGTGCCAGCCGCCCCAGGTGCGGCCCTCGAAGTGGGCCAGTCCCAGGGCTTGTTTCATCTCCCGTGAGGGGCCCCGAAGTTTCCGGACAGGGACCCAATAAGGTTGTCCTGAACAGGAAACGAGGATGAAGTGGCGCCACCCAGTAAGTACTCGCCGGAGTTCCGCGAGGAAGCCGTCCAGATCGCGTTGAGGTCGAGCAAGACGATCTCCTAAGTCGCCGGGAACTTGAGCTGAACCCCATCGACGAGATGCGGCTCGACACCGAGGAGTACGCATACAGCGTCGAGTTCATGTGCGGCCGACTCGGCGTATCCAGATCCGGCTACTACGACTGGCGATCCCGCCCGGAATCCGCGACGGCCCAACGGCGTGACGAACTGAAGCTGCTCATCACGAAAGCCTTCGACATGTCCGATGACACCTACGGGCACCGGCGCATCCAGGCCCAGCTGGACCGTTGGGGCGTCGCCGCGGGCCCGGAGCTGGTCCGCCGTCTCATGCGTGAACTGGGCTTGGTGCCGTGCCAGCCCCGGCCGAGGAGGTTTGGCCTCACGCAGGCCGCGGCCAGCCAGGTGCCGGACCTCGTCGGCCGCGACTTCACGGCGGATGCGCCCGGCAAAAAGCTCGTCCGCGACATCACCTACATCGCGACCGGGGAAGGCTGGCTGTACCTCGCGATGGTCATCGACTGCTGCACGAAGGATGTGATCGGTTACGCGATGGACGACCACTACCAAACCTCTCTGATATCCGGGGCCATACGTAACGCGGCCCGGAACAGAAGGCTCGCCAAGGAGGCGATATTCCATTCGGACCGCGGAAGTAATTACATGTCCGCCGAGTTCGCGGAGACACTTGACCGGCTCGGGCTTCGCAGGTCTGCCGGGCGTACCGGGATCTGCTTCGACAACGCCATGGCCGAATCGTTCTTCGGATCCCTGAAGAACGAGCGTGTATCACGCGTGACTTACCTGACCCGCGAAGCAGCCCGGCAGGGCATCACCCGGTACATCGATTTCTGGTACGATCGCAAACGCCTTCACTCGGCAGTGGGTTACCGACCTCCGCGCGAAGTCCACGCCGAGTACGAGAAGTTGCGAATCGCCGCGTGAAATGAAAGGTCAGACACCTGTCCGGAAAACGCGAGGCCCCTCATCCAGCAGTTCCCAGCGGGCATCGGATAGATCGCTGGGATACGGGCGGTGTCGCGTCATGTTTTGGTACTACCGCCGGGCGCGGTGCGTCCACAGGGCGCAAACGGCGCCAACCAGCTGCGTCGCGACGGGGACGCTCGTCATCTGCGTAATACGCTCACGCGTACGGCCCAAAGCTGGTTCCCCGTCCGGATCCGGGCCGTACCTCGTAATGAGGGATGTGAACCTGGTTGACGAGTTCCAGCGGTCGTGGCTGCTCGCGCAGCTCGGCCCGGATACCGACCTGGCCGATCTGGAACGCCGCTTCTTCCGCCTGCGGTGGGTGCGCGCCGTCGCGCTTGAGGTACTGGGCGAGCGCCACGCCAAGCTCCTCGCCGACCCGCTGAAGGTCACCGTGGACGGCGTAGCGACCATGGACCTTCAGGAGAACCTGCGCGGCATCGAGCGGCAGATCGATCAAGTTCGCCAAGCCCCGGCCCCGGACGACCGGGGTGAGGAAGACGAGGAAGCGGAGTGGGTGATGGCGGTGACGTGGCTGACGCCTGCGCGCCGCTACCGGTAGACCGCACGCGGGTTACTCCGGCTTCTCCATCGTCTTGAACCGCTCGCGACGCTGTTCCAAGGGAAGGCGCAGCTCCTCTTCCGAGATTTCGTTGCGGCTGCCTCCGCCCCATTCAGTCAGGTACGTCCCCATGCCCCCGGGGATGTCGTCGATTCGAGTCACGATCAGGCAGTCCCCAGCCCACTCTCCGAACTCGAGGCCCAGGCGCTCGCCTTCTCGCTCGGCGCGTCCGGAGGCCAGTCTCTTGCCGTCCTCGTCGTATATGACGGTCTCTTCTTCGGAGGCGGCCGTGCGGACGCAGCTGTCTGGTGTCGAGCCCGGAACGGTGTGCTCCTCGTCCTGTACCCCTACCGTGTAGGCGGTGAACGGGCTGCGGTCGACCCACGGAGCCCACACCCAAAGTGCGACGCCAGCGGTGACAGCCACGACGCCGCCGACAGCAGCCCACATCGGTATGCGTCGCCAGCCCTTCTTCGGGGTCTTTGTGAGCGACACCGGCGCTGGTTCGGTTGCGGCTTCCCCACCCTCAGTCATGCAGCGAATCATGCCAGCCCAGGCTCTGCCTGAGGTGCTGGGCCCCACACCTGAAACGACGGGGAACGGGCGAGTACCACAGGCGGCTGGGTAGGGTCGCGGTACACCGAGCGGGAGAGGTAGTTGCATGGCCAACGAAGTTGTGATCGCGCAGACGACCATCGATGAAGAGGACCAGGCAAGGGCGCTGGCACGGGGTGCGGTCGAGAGCAAGTTGGCAGCCGGCGTTCATATCGACGCGCCGATTACCGCCGTCTACTGGTGGAAGAACAAGGTCGAAACGGCGCGTGAGTGGCGTATCTCGTATATGACGACGACAGACCGTCTTCCGCAGCTGGAGGCGTGGCTGTCCGAGAAGCACCCGTACGAGGTTCCCCAGTGGATCACGCTGCCTGTGACCGGCGGGTCAGAGGCGTACCTGTCCTGGGTTGTTGAGGAGACGACGCGGGACTGACGAGCGACGTGCCGCGTGACGGCGTTCGTGTCCTGGGCTTGCCCGTGTACCGAATGAGGGGATCGGCTCAGGACGCGAACTGCCGTAAGTGAAGGGCGAGTTCCCTCTCACTATCAGGGAGCCACACGGCGATTGTCGCGGCGCGTTCTTTGCCCATCGTGTTGGGCTTGGCTTGTGACGCGGCCGTGAACTGGCGTGATACGTAGACGCCTTGTTCGATGTCGCCTCCGCGCAGCAAGGCCGAGGCAAGATCACCGAGTACGACGACGCCGCCGTCCGGTAGTTCGTCCCCGAGGCGTTGGACCGCGGTGTCGGCCGTGGCGGTGAGTTCGGATCGCCCCAACTGCCCGTACACGGACAGAGCCAAGGAATCCATCCGGTACGGCGTCACGAACCGAACCCACGCCTGCTCGCTGGTGTGATCCGCGAAGTCGTAAGCGAAGCATGCTCGATCCAGCGCACGCAGTGCCTCTGCCTCGTCGCCGAGCGCGGCAGCTTCCTCTGCCTGTCTGCCGAGGACCCACGCTGCGGCGGTCGCGTTGCCGTGGCCGCGCACATCCAGGACAGCTTGGGACAGGAGTTCCAGTTTCTTCTTCGGCGTGGGGGCCCCGTAGCTGGCGTAGGTGAGGGCCAAGGCTCGGAGGGGAGGATGCCCAGCCTTCGCCGCGCACTCAGACGTGACGTCGTAGTAGGCGCCGGCCTTGTCGTGCTCGCCCCGGTCCCAGGCTACCCATCCGGCAAGGGCGGCGGTTTCTCCGGCGGCGATGGTAAGAGCCCGTTCGTGTTCGCCGGCGTGAGGCAGAGCCGCAGTGATCGCGTCAAGGTGCGACTCGACAGTGCTTTGCAGGCGGCGAGCACTGAGGTTGAGTTCCTGGACGTGCAGTTCAGCAGCTCGGTTGATGAGCGCGACCGCAGAGGGCGTATCGATCTTGGAGCCCTTGCTGAGGGCGAAGGCGAGCCGCCCCCAGGGCTCGGCAGCTGCGCTCAAGCCGATGACGGCGCTGCCCAGCAGCTCGCGGCGCTTCACGTCGTCCTGGTCCTCCACTTCACGGACGTGCCCCTTCCTCCGTCGGGCGCGGGCGGCCTTGGCCTCCCGCAGTAGTTCCTCGAAGGGGACGCCGCAGGCCACCGCGATGTGGGCGAGTGTGTGGTTGGTAGGGACGTTCTCAAACTTCTCATAGCGGCTGACCTCCCGGCGGGTCATGGTGTCCCGGCCGGAGACAGCGTTGATCGCGTCTGCCTGCTGCTCTTGCGTCCGGCCTGCTTCCTTCCGGAGCCGGAGGAGTAGTTCGGCGAACGGATCTGGCATAAGTGTGACCTCTGTCGTGGGCGGAATCCAATCATGGCCTCAATTCCCCTCTGGATTTCCCCCCTTGACAGATTTTTCCCCCGCTGGATTCCCCTGGTAGGCGGCTTCGCAGCGCGGTGCGATGGGTGCATGACCAGGCTCCAAGAGGCGACCCCGCCGGGCGGGGGCACGGACAGCTTTGCGGCCGCAGCACTCGCGTCAGGCGCGCTGCGCCCTGCCGTTAGTCGTGCCTACTATCGCGGACCGTCACTCGTTGGTCTTGGGTGCTCGGCTCCTCCACTCGTGCTCGAGGATCGAGTGGACGATGGAGTCACGCCACTTCGCACCCTTCTCGATGTGCTCGCGGATGCGGCCCTCCTCAACCATGCCGGCCTTTTGCATCGTTCGCGCCGACGCCTCGTTGAGCGGCGAGCGGGCACTCCAGACCCTGTGGAGATTCAGGTCCTCGAAGCCGAGGCCAAGCAGGAGTTCGATGGTCTCGATGCCGTAGCCCATCCCCCAAGCGTTGGGGCGCAGCGCGAAGCCGAAGGTGGCCGCGCGCTGCTGGTGAGGGTCCATGGCCAGGCGGCCGAACCCGATCACTTCGTTGCTCATCCGCTCGGCGATCGCGACCGCGTACTCGGTCCGCGGTGTGGCTGTGGCCGAAGCAATGGATCGTGCGACGGTCTGCTCCACGTCTGCACGAGACCGCGGTTCAGCGAAGTCCATTGCGCGCCGGGCGGCCATTGCGCCCGTCCTTCTCATCTCGTGCAGATCCATACCGACTTCGGTACGGCCTTGGGTCTGTGGCGTGCCGAACAGTGGGACGGGAGCCGGGGTGGTTCCCTCAAGGACCTCGCTCCAGAGCTGCTCGATGCTGTAGCCGAACATGCGAACCAGCACTCTGCGAGCGTCACGCTGTGGCTGGCGCTTTCCGTAGTACCAAGCCTCGAAGGTGGCTTTTGCGGGAGCGAGGGTGGCCAACGACGGCTTCCCCTCAAAGTCCGCCAGCTCACGGGCGGCCTGCTTGAAATACGGCAGGAAGGCGTCGTGGTCACGCCACTCCCGCTGGTCGAGCAGGTACCGGAGCAGCGTGCGCATGGCGCCCCCCTCATCCCGTACGTTCAGCACGTCACTACGTCTGACGGTAGAACCGTTACCCCATCAACTTGCCCGCTGCAGGCGGTAGTCAGTGAAACCGAGGTGATTCCGAGGAAGAGCCGAGGGACGCCGTCCACTTCCGGCGTGGATCCGAGATCGCAACGGGGGTCGATCTGGAACACGGCCGTTGCGAGGCTCGTACAGCCCCTTGCTGAGAGTGCTGGCCTGAACACGCCCGCGGACTCAATGGCGGCCCCGGCCCTCGACTCTGGAGAACGCCGATGACCCCCACCACGGCCCTCGCCTCGGTCGCCTCAGCCCCAGATCACATCGCCGCGAGTGGCTTCGAGGTCGACTTCCTTCCGGCCGAGTCCCGCGTTGGGCAGATGAGACGGATCACGGCAGCCCACCTGCGTCACTGGCACCTGACCGTGCTGACCGACGACGTTGAGCTCGTCGTCTCCGAGCTGGTTACCAACGCCATCCAGCACGCTGAGGGAAATTCGGTTGGCCTGAGGATGCGGCGCGCCGCCCACGAACTTCGCATCGAAGTCACCGACGGATCGCCGACCCCGGCCCGTCTGCGTTGCGCGGGCGAGGCGGACGAGAGTGGCCGGGGGCTGTTACTCGTCGCCGCCATCGCGAAGGAGTGGGGCACTAGTCCCGACGGGACGATGACGTGGTGCTCCCTCGCGATCCCCGAAAGGAGATCGTGATGGTTGCAGTGACGGCCGGCGTGGCCGCGCAGTTGCTGACCCGGCCAGCCTCCAACGATCACGAGACGCTGGGCACGCTCCTCTACTCCCTGCGCCGCTCCCTCGCCAGCGAGGCGATTGACGAGCAGCTGTACGACGACCTGGACGCTGTACTAGACGAGTACGCGCGCCCCGCGCCACACGAGATCACGACCATCGTGGAGCGGTTCCGGAAGACGACCACCAAGATCGTAGAGGTCGTTCCGTATCTCGTGCGGCCGTATCCGGTGGAGGCGATGCGGCGACTGATCTACCTGAGCGCCGAGCATCCCCACCCCCATGACGCGCTGGGCCACCTCCGACGGTTCGCCCTCGCCATCCTCGCGATCCTCGACCTGATGGGAGAGACCGCCTCATGAACGCCGTCCAGTTCGGAGTCTGACCATGCCCACGCAACCGCAGCGGCCCGACATCGCCCGTGATCTGATCAGCCGTGCCGAAAGAGCACGGGATTACCACTCCAGGCTCGCCCGCGGGCTCTTGAGCCAGTCCGAAATCGACATGGGACGCCACCACGACCACGCCAACGCTCAGGTCCTCCGGCGGATCGTCGGCGAACACGGATGGCCGGGCAGGAGCCTGGTCGGCGAGGACGGGGCTGAGGCCGCGTGGCAGCTCGCCCTGCAAGCAGATCACCTCGCGGACTTCCAGCGGCTCGCGCTTCGCATGCTGGCCACCGCCGTGGAACGCGGGGAGGCACCCATCCAGCAGTGGGCGCACCTTCACGACCGGTGTGCCGTCAACGCGGGGCAGCCCCAGCTGTACGGCACACAACACCGCCGCGGGCCCACCGGCGTGGACACGCTGCTGACTCAGGACCCGGAGCACCTGGATGCGCGACGGGCCAGCGTCGGCCTGCCTCCGCACGCCTCCGCCCACGAAGCCCTGCGGCACCGCCACGGCCGCGAGCCAGAGACCGAGCAGTCCGGTCGCGATGACGACCCGGCGCAGCTCGCCCTTCTGGAGGGCGCGGCATGACGACGCCGTTCACCAGCCCGGCCCGCACGACGTGGAACGCTGGGCGATGGAGGGCCGCAGTTACCACATGCTGACCGACGTGGAGTTGGAGCACTTCACCCGGCGCCTGGGCGTACGGCGCGGTCACGTGGCCGTGGACGTCGGTTGCGGCAGCGGCGTCTTCAGCCGTCAGCTCTACCGCTTCGGTTACGACGTCACCGGACTCGACTACGCCGAGGCCGCCCTTGCTGCGGCCCGCCGCACACCTTTGCCTGGCGTTCGCTACCTGTACCACGACCTTAACGAGGGCGATCCGCCCGGCCTGCCGCCGCACGGCATCGACCTCGTGGTGTGCCGCCTCGTCCTGCCCTTCCTCGACAAGCCGTACGAGTGGGTTCGCCGCGTCAGGGAGTACTGGCTGCGGCCGGGGGGATTGCTGTACCTCGTGGTCCCCGTCGTGGGTGAACGCGCGGAACAACCTGGCGGCATGACGGAATACGAGATCGCCGAGCTCTTGCACGGGTGGGGGCAGGTTGTCCGCTACGAGCTGGGCGGCTCTCTCGCCTGCCTCGCGCTGCGCTCGACCGCCACATAGTTGGCCGCTCGGTGGCTCGGAGGCACCGGCCCGAGCCATCGAGCGGCAAGGCGGTGCCTCTGGTCAGCGCCGAGACGGCGAGGGCGCCGTTTCGGTCATCTCTGATCATGCCCGTGCTCTCGGCGCGCTGCCGAGAAGGATGGAAGGCAATCACTAGCCTGCACACTCCGTAACCGATGCACTACTAACTCCCGTACAGAGAGAGTGATCGAATGACTGCTACCGACAACTCGACCGTGCGCGATGCCGACGCGCTTCGCGCGGATATGGTCCGCGCACTCCATGACCAGGACGCGATCACGTCTGAGCCTGTCGCTGCTGCCTTCGCCGTGGTGCCCCGGCACCGGTTCGCCCCCGAAGCACCGCTCGACCTTGCCTACGACCTTCACAGCACCGTGCCCGTCAAGAAGGACGAAAATGGCCTGAACCTCAGCGTCATGTCTGCCGCACACCTCCAGGCCGTGATGTTGGAGCAGGCCGACATCAAGCCCGGCATGAAGGTCCTGGAGATCGGCTCCGGCGGCTACAACGCCGCACTCATCCAGGAACTCGTGGGCAATGATGGCGTGGTCACCACCGTCGACATCGACCGTGACGTCGTCGACCGCGCCCGTCGCTGCCTGGA
The DNA here is from genome assembly GCF_042731325.1 of Streptomyces sp. NPDC059866. Taxonomy (NCBI): domain Bacteria; kingdom Bacillati; phylum Actinomycetota; class Actinomycetes; order Kitasatosporales; family Streptomycetaceae; genus Streptomyces; species Streptomyces sp. NPDC059866. The sequence goes on from NZ_JBHWJT010000031.1 coordinate 42,679, forward strand.
CGATGCCGGATACGGACAGGTGAAAACGGTCCTCGCCGATGCCGAGGCCGGTGTTCCTGACGACGCGCCGTACGACCGGATCATCGTCACCGCGGCCGCGTGGGACATCCCCCCGTCGTGGATCAAGGAGCTGACGGGGAACGGCAGGCTCGTCGTCCCGCTGACCGTGCGCGGCACGACCCGTTCGATCGCGTTCGACCGCGACGGCGAGGGTCTGATCAGCCGCTCCTACCGTCTGGCGCGCTTCGTGCCCATGCAGGGCGAGGGAGCCGCCAAGGAACGCAAGGCGCTGCTGCGCGACGGCGTCGTGGTCCAGACCGACGACGAGCGGGTTCCCCTCAACACGAAGGCACTGAATCAGGCCCTTGACACTCCCAGGCGGGAGTTCTGGTCGGGGGCTGCCTACGACCTGCCCGACGAGCTGGAGCTGTACCTCACGCTTCATCTGTCGAGCGCGGCCCGGCTGCACGCGTCCAAAGAGATCGTCGACAGCGGGTTCGTGGAAACATCGGCGCTGCTCGGGGTGCCGGCGCTGGTCAGCGAGGACAGCATCGCGTATCGCACCCGCCGCGAGAACGAGGACACCGGCGGGTTCGAGAGCGGCGTGGTCGCTCACGGTCCGCAGGCCGAGGCTCTTGCGGACGAGTACCTGAAACTGCTGCGGCGCTGGGCCGAGAACCACCGCTGCCGGGGAGCGGCAACGATCAGGTTCCTGCCGGGTCCCGCCCCGTCGACTCTGCCCGAGAACAGCGTGCTGAAGCGGCACGGCATCGTGGCGGTGTCCTGGCACTAAGACTCCGGGGCCCGATCCCGGGCCCCGGCTCCTTGCACCATCACTCACTGCCAAGGAGGCATGTATGACCGTTCAGATGGAGCGCCCGGTTGCTCAGCCGGTCGCCGAACAGGGGGCGTCCGGACAGGACGACTTCGAGCTGGACATCACGATCGTCGAGGGCGGCCCCGCCGCGGATCAGCTCATCCGTCTGACGAACGATGGCTGCGGCTCGACGTGCCAGTCGGCGTGTACGAGCTGCCCGTAACAGCACAGACCGCGTGATCGCGGTGTCCGACCGCGCCTGACCCATGGGTGTGGCCGGGCACCGCTCGACCACTGGAGGGGTGTGTGTATCGCTACGTTGATGCAGCAGTGGTACGGGCAGCCGTGTGGGACTCCGACCGCAAGGTGGTCTGGCCCGAGCTGGTAGGCCCGGGCGCGAACACGGCGTCGTGGCGGGCGTGGTTGCAACAGACCTGGCAGACAGCCGACTTCGCGACCGCCGTCAAAGCCGCAAGCCCGGATCTCGCCAGTCGGGTTGGCCAGGTCTGCGCCGGTCAGCCGTTGCCGGACGCCGCCGTACGCCGCACGGTGCTCTCCGTGCTGCGCTACCTGCTGCGGGCCCGCACGCGCGCCACCCCCTTCGGTCTGTTCGCTGGGGTCACGACCGCGCGAATAGGCGACGCCCCTGCGCTGCGCGTGGGCACCGGACACCAGGTATCCGCCAGACCCGACGCGGCATGGCTCGCTGCCCTCATCGACCGGTTCGAGGAGCACAGTGGCCTGCGACCCCACCTGACGCTGGTCACGTCCAGCCTCGTCGTCGAGCGAGACGGGTGCGTGGTGATCGAGCACCGCCCACGGAGCACCCGCGACGGCGCTTCCGAACACGTGCAGATACGCGTGACCGGACCGGTCCGCAAAGCCTTGGACGGCGCGCGAACTCCGATCCTGTGGAGCGACCTCACGGCGAGGCTCTCCGCCAGTTTCCCAACCGCGCCGCTCGCCGCGCTTGAGAAGCTGGTCGAGGGGCTGGTCAGGCATCGATTCCTGATCACCAGCCTCCGCCCGGCGATGACGGCCACCGACCCGCTTGCCACCCTCTGCGCCCACACCCGATACCTTGCGCCCGCTGAGACAGCAGAGTTGTGCGAGTCCCCCAGGACCGCGCTCGACCTGCGGGTGGACTGGGACCTGGTCGTCCCGGAGAAGGTGGCCCAGGAGGCGGCAGCGGCGGCCAAAGCACTCACCCGCCTCGCGCCCCGTGCGGCGTTGACCGGATGGGCTGAGTGGCACGGCCGGTTCCTTGAGCGGTACGGGCCACGGTCAGTCGTCCCCGTCGTGGACGCCGTCGACGCGCTCGGATTTCCGTCCGGCTACCTGGGATCCGCCACCGCACCGACGCCGTTTCCCCTGCCCGACCGCGACAGCCGGCTCATCAAGCTTGCTCACGCCGCCGGGATGCAGCGCCGCCTGGAAGTCGAGATTGACGATGCCGTACTTGAAGAGCTGGCCACCACGGATCCCGGCCACCCCGTCCAGCCGAGCACCGAGGTGACCGTCCGCATCGACGCCGCGAGCCTTCCGGCACTGCACCAGGGCGACTTCACTCTGCATGTCGTCGGGGTGGCACGCTCGGCAGGAACGACCACCGGCCGCTTCCTGGCTTTGCTGAACGACGAGGACCGCCGCCGCATGACCGAGGTGTACGCCGGATTGCCCGGAGTGCACCGGGGCGCGCTCCTCGCGCAGATCAGCTCCACCCCGTTGTCCGCACCGGCTGAGAACGTCGCGCGTGCCCCACAGGTAACCGATCTGGTGATCTCCCTCGGCGACTACCACGGCTCGGATACCAGGCCTATTCCCCTCGCGGACCTTGCGGTGGCCGCCGACGCCGAACGGCTGCACCTGGTCTCGCTCTCCCGCCGGCGCCCGGTGCACACGCTGCTGCTGAACGCCGTAGACCTGGGCTATCACACCCATCCGCTGGCCCGGTTCCTGGCCGAGGCACCCGTCGCGCTGGCCGTCCCGTGCACCGGATTCATGTGGGGTACGGCCGCGTCCAACCTGCCGTTCCTGCCCGCGCTGCGCTACGGACGCACGATTCTGTCCCCGGCCCGCTGGCACCTCGTCTATGACGACCTCCCGGCCGCGCCGGCGCCGTCGTCAGAGTGGGACGAGGCCCTGACCCAATGGCGCCGCGACGTGCATATGCCCGAGCGGGTGTACCTGAGCGAGGCCGACCAGTGCATGGCCTTGGACCTGACGGAGCCCTCGCACCGGGCCTTGCTGCGCACGCACCTCGACCGCGACGGCACGGTGACGCTGCGCCCCGCACCGGGACCCCAGGATCTGGGCTGGACCGGCGGCCGCGCCCACGAAGTCGTCATCCTCCTGACCGCAGAACAGAACGTCACCCCCGTCCAGTCAGCGGGCCACGTCGTCAGCCGTGAGCACGGCCATCTGCCCGGCTGCGACAACCGCATCTACCTCCAGCTCCACGGACACCGCGACCGGCAGAACTCAATCCTGACCCGGCACCTGCCAGCCCTGCTGGAAGACCTGGGCGACCCCCGATGGTGGTTCGTCCGCTACCCCGACCCCGAGCACCACCTCCGTGTCCGGTTGACCTGTGCTCACGGCACCCTCGGCTCTGCCATCGAGCGCATCGGTGAGTGGACCCAGCAGCTCCGGCACAGCGGTCTCATCACGCACGCCAGCGTGGAGACGTACCACCCGGAGACCGCGCGGTTCGGCGGCCTCGCAGCGATCGACGCGGCCGAGCAGTACTTCGCCGCCGACTCCGCCGCCGCCCTGGCCCAACTCTGCGCCCAGGCCAGGAAGAACGCCCTGGATGCCCGCGCGATGACGGCCGCGAGCATGGTGGACATCGTCACCGGCCTGCTCGGCGAGGACGCTGCGGCGATGCGCTGGCTCATCAAGCGCACCCGCACCGACCAGGCTACTCCGCCCCGTGCCGTCTACCGGCAAGCCGTCGACCTGGTCAACTCCGACCCCTCGGGCCTGGACGAGCGCGTCACCACGGCCTGGTCCGCGCGTCGTGTGGCACTGGCTGCGTACCGCCGCGCGCTCGAGGGCACGGCCACGCACCCCCACGATGTGCTACCGGACCTGCTGCACCTCCACCACGTCCGGATGTGCGGGCCGGGCCTGCCCGAGGAGCGCACGCACCTGCACCTGGCCAGAGCTGCCGCCCTGAGCTGGACGGCCCGAGCAAGGAGGACATCGTGATCACGGCAGCCCCTGCCCTCGCCGCGCTGTCCACCGCTGACCATCTGGCCCGTGCACTGGCCGATCCGAGCACCGTATGGCTCGGCGGCCGACCCGACGGCGCTCGCGCCTGGCCGCAGTCCCTCGCCGGAGGAGCCTCGGGCATCGCCCTGCTGCACATCGAGCGCGCCCGGGCCGGCCTTGGCGGCTGGGACACCGCGCACACCTGGCTGGCCACGGCCGTGTACGGCGAAGTGAGCGCAGCGGCCAACGCGAATCTGTACTTCGGCGCTCCCGCCCTCGCGTTCATCACGCACTGCGCGGCCAGCGCATCGAGCCGGTACCTGCGCGTCCTGGAACGTCTGGACACGGCGACCTTCACCGCCACCCGGAAGCGTCTGGCCGAGGCCCATCAGCGCATCAACCGCGCCGAGCGGCCACCCATGGAGGAATTCGACCTGATCCAGGGCCTGTCAGGGCTGGGGGCATACCACCTGAGCCGCCATCCCGACCACGAGGTCACCCGGGACGTCCTGGCCTACCTGGTGCGCCTGACCGAGCCCCTGCCCGATCCGGCCGGACTGCCGCCGTGGTGGATGAACGTCGCGCCCACTGGCTCACCCCACATCGACTACCCCGGCGGACACGGGAACTTCGGGCTCTCCCACGGCATCGGGTCCGCCCTCTCCGTGTTGTCCCTGGCCCTGCTGCGCGATCTGGCCGTGCCCGGCATGGTCGATGCGGTCGAGCGGATCTGTGCCTGGACCGACCAATGGCGTCAAGACGACGACACCTCCCCGTGGTGGCCGGGCTATATCTCGATGCAGCAGGCGACCGACCACCACGTCCATGCCGCCCTTCGCCCCCGCCCCTCCTGGTGCTACGGAGTCAGCGGCACCGCCCGCGCCCAGCAGTTGGCCGGACTCGCCCTCCGAGACCCAGCCCGCGTGCAGACCGCCGAGAACGCGATCCTCGCGACCCTGCGCGACCCGCTTCAGCTGGACAAGCTCCCCGAGATCGGCCTGTGCCACGGCATGGCCGGACTCCTGCACGCCGCGTGGCGGATGGCCACCGAGACGGACAACACCGAGATCGCTGGGGAGCTGCCGCGCCTGGCCGACCGTCTGATCACCGCGCTCGACCAGGACGACCGCGACCCGGAACTCCTCGACGGAGCGGCCGGCGCGGCCCTCGCCCTACACACCTTCGGCACGGACAGCGCGCCCGCACCGCACTGGGACACCTTCCTCGCCCTAGCGTGAACACCTCGGAGATCCCCTCATGACCTCACCAACCTGGTGCCAGGCCAACGTCGCGTTTCCGGACTGGGAGCGCGCCGAGAGCGTCGCACTGGCCCGACTCACCCCTCTCCTACGCGCCGCAGAGGACGACGGCGCACTCACCGCGTGGTTCATCATGCGAAAGCACCCTTGCTGGCGCGTGCGCTACCTGCCCGCTGCCGACGGGCAGGACCGCATCAGCCAGGGCCTCGACTTCCTGATCACCGAGGGTTCCATCACAGCCTGGACGGAGAACATCTACGAACCCGAGAGTCGCGCCTTCGGCGGCGACGAAGCGATGGCATCCGCCCACCGCCTCTTCCACCGCGACAGCCGAAGCCTCATCGACTTCCTCCAGAGCGACGCCGGGAGACACCGCCGCGAGACATCCCTCATGCTGTGCAGCCTCATGATGCGCTCGGCCGGACTGGACTGGTACGAGCAGGGCGACGTCTGGGCGCGCGTCGGCGCGCACCGCGCGCTGCCGCCCCGCACCGAACAGGGCAACAGCGACCGACTGCTTTCCGCCGTTCACCGATTCCTCTCGGTGAACGGAGAGGAAATGATGCGCGCGGGTGGACCACTGGCCCACGCTGCGGAATGGGCCAGCGCCTACGCCGACGCCGGAAGCGAGCTGGCCCGACTCGCAGACTCCGGACAGCTCCGCCGCGGGCTGCGTGACGTTCTGGCTCATCACGTGCTCTTCGCCTGGAACCGGATCGGCCTGCCCTACAGCACACAGGCCGTCCTCGCAGCCACCGCTGCGATCGCCATATTCGGCCCCCGACCCCACGACAGACCGAGAAAGGAAGACCGCACACCGTGCGGAAGCCCAGTGACGCCCGGCACCACCGTGGTGCGGCTTCCACTAAATGGCCCGGTCTGACCTGCCCGGTGCCGTTCCCGATCGGTTAGAGAGGCAGTAATGGGATCGAGTGACAACACCGCGTCCGCCCCAACCACGACATCACTGACCACTACGGTCAGCGGCGTGAACAGCGACACCATCGAAGCCAGCGCAGCCGACCGCCTGCGTACTCAGCTCATCGACCAGCTCGTCGCAGAGGGCTCGGTTCGCACACCCCGCGTGGAGGAGGCGATGCGGACGGTACCCCGTCACGTCTTTGTCCCCGACGCCCCACCGGAGGTGGCATACAGCAACGCGCCCGTCAACATCAAGTTCGACGACAGCGGCGCGTCCATCAGCTGCGCATCCCAGCCCGACATCGTGGGGATCATGCTCGAACAGCTGGAAGTCGAGCCGGGGCACACGGTGCTGGAACTGGGCGCCGGCACCGGCTTCAACGCGGGGCTCCTCGGCTACCTGGTCGGCGAGAAGGGCCACGTCACCACGATCGATGTGGACGACGACCTGGTGGAAGGCGCCCGCGCAGGTCTCGCTGCCGTGGGCATCGACAACGTCGAGGTGATCCTCGGCGACGGGGCGCTCGGCTACGCCGCCAACGCTCCCTACGATCACATTGTCGCCACGGTCGGCGCCCACGGCGTGCCGCACGCCTGGCTCGACCAGCTCGCCCCCGGAGGACGACTCCTTACCCCGCTTCGCCTCCGCGGCAGCGTCTCGCGTTCGATCGCCTTCGAGCGGGCCGGGGACGGAACCTGGCGCAGCGTCGGCTCCGAGATGAACACCTTCATGCCGCTGCGACGCGGCATCGCGGACGACCCGCGCCGCTTTGTGAAGCTGACGGACGACGGCTCTGTGACCCTCGTGACCAACGGCGACCAGACCGTCAACGCCGAGGCACTGACCGGAGTCCTGAGCCAGACCCGCACCGAGGTGTGGACCGGCGTGAACTTCCGGGGACCGGAGTCGGCCGAATGGCTGGAGCTGTGGCTGACCTGCGCAATGCCGAACGGCCTGAGCCGAATGCCCGCAACGCGAGAGGCCATCGACCGCGGTGTGGTCACGGCCCCCTACGCGAGTTCGACCGCCGTATTTGAAGGCGGCACGCTGACGTACCTCACCCGCCGTACGGCGGGTGAGAAGGCCCCGGACGGCGCCACCCTGTACGAGTTCGGCGTCATCGGCCACGGGCCCGAGGCGCAGTCCCTCGCCAATCGGGTCGCCGAACAGATCCGCGCCTGGGACCGCGACCACCGCAACCGCGAGGTTCGGTTCGAGATCCAACCCCTCGACGCCGCTCCGCTCGCACCGAAGCCTGGTCGCTTCGCGCTCGACAACGCGCTCAACCGCATGATCATCGAGTGGCAGTGAGATGGACGCCAGCCGGATAGCACAGCGGTTCCCGCTGGTCGCACGTCCGCGCCCCGCGTGCCTGCCGCTCTCCGAGCGGGTCAAGGAGATCAGCACCCTGGCTGAGGCCGCGGACCAAGACGGCGGCCTCAGCCAGGCTGCCACCGCATTGAACAAGTCGGCCTTGATCGCCAGTGACTGCGGTCTGCCGACCCTGGCACGCGAACTGTGCTGGCGCCACGCGGAGATTTACCTGCGCGCCCGGCCGTTGGGTGCGCAGGAGGCGCGGTATGCCTTGGAACCCCTCGTCAACCTTGCCCGCCTGCGCATCCGAGACGGTGCAGGCGAACGTGCCTACCGACTGCTCGACATACTGAACCGAGCAGTACGGAACCGGACGGATCTGACCCTTGAGGGTCACCCCGTATCGTTCCGCGACCTCACAGCCACAGCAGATGACCACCGGCCCGTGTGCCAGTGGCTGTGGACCGTGCTGCTGGGCGATGGCACCCGCGCTCTCGCTTCGGCCGGACAATGGGACGACGCACGGGAACATGCTGCACAGCACAAGGGAATTGGCCGTCGCCTCTTCGACGGCCGCCAGGTGGACATCGTGACGCGCTGCCTCGGGGGAGACCCGGACTCGGCACGACGGATCCTGGACGAGAGCACGCTAACGGAAGCCTGGGAACACCCCGTTGCAGCATGTCTCACCGTTCTCTGCCTCATCGCCGACGGCAGAGCAGCGGAAGGTGCGGCAGAGAAGATGGCAGTGGAGTACCTGAATCTCCAGGCTGGAGCAGAAATGGCCGTCTTCCGTACCCGTGTTGGGCTGACTGTCCTCGATCTCTCCCCGCGTTCGAGTCAAGCCGAGGTCGCCCGTCGCCTCGTGAATGATGCGGTGCACCTCGCCGACGGATACGTTGCACGGGACATCATCGCGCATCGAGCGTGCTCAAGAGAGATGACCGCAGGAGAACACTCCAGACTGACCGAGACGGTAGCCTCCGCTGGCCTGGGGCGCGGAGCCATACCGCACCAGCTGGAATGTGACCTTCTGGACGCCGTGGAGCTGAGCGTGACAGCAGCTGAGCGGCATCTCGCTGTCCGACACTCGTCCTAGCGTCGGTTGGTCGCCCGGCTTGCCGTGGCGCTGGAACGCTCTCTTCCGTACAAAACGGAACTGCTGCCGAGCATCACTGAACGCCCCGTCCACCAGGTGGCCGCCCTGGTGGACAGCCTCGAAAAGGCCGCGGCCAACACCCTGTCCAACAAGGTACTCAGGGCGGTCGCCGCTGACTGGGGCATGGCCGCGCAGGCACGGCTCGTCAGTGCGTTGGAGGAGTACTCACAGAACGGCTGCGCACGGTACCTGGAGGAACAGGCCTCTCGTACCGGAGGCTCCCTCGGCCCGGCATTCGCCCACGGCAGACGAGAAAGAGCCCCGAAGGACTGGAACCTGCTCCGAGACCATGTCAACGTACAACGTCCCGGGAAACACCAGGTCAGTGAGTGGATTCAGGCTTCATGGCCGACCTGCGGACAGGTCGGCCATGACGGCGGCCGGTACCTCATGCTGCTCGGCCTCCTCGCAGAGGCCCCGACCCAAGGAGCACCACCTGTCGAATACGGCTCTCCGATCCACTCGCTTCACCGCCCCCATCCTCTTGGTACTTCGCGCCTGAACGCATGGACCGCACAGGGCCGAGAGGACTACGGCGCCCCTCCATGGTGCTGTGTCTCTGTGTCCGTGCGGCCGGGTTGTTCGGCGAGGACTTGCTGCACCGTAGCTACCGCCGGGACCAAGTGGTCCTCGCGCACATCGCGACACACCCTGGAGCCAGAAAGGTCGCCCGAGCCGTCGGCGCTCACGAGCGCGTCGTTGCACGCAATCTCGACCGGCTCACCGACGACGGGCTCATGGTGCTCGTGACGGACGGAGCGAGCCCCGGTTTCCGGTCGCGCCGGCTGGCCCCATGAGCTTCGTCCGTTAGCAATGGTCCGTGAACTTCCCTGCGTTGGGCGCCCAACATAGATCACGATCGCCGGTTAGCCAAACCGGCGATCGTGATGACCATTGAGGGAGTTCGCGGCGGCTGTGCTTGGCGGTGGAGCCGTTCGGACGCCACGGCCCTTCGTGCCGGCGCCCTGCAGCCCCGCAATTGACAGCGCCTGTCCATCAGCCATGACGGAGTGGGTGCAAGTTGCGCGCTGCCGTTTGGGCGGCCGACAAATCCGGAATCCCTGAGGAAACATCAATGGCTCGTCCACCTGCGCTCAAGCTCGCCGAGGTCCTAGCGGAGATCCGGATGAGCCCATCGGCCTTCTACCGTCTACGCGCTCGCGGTCTGGCACCCCGAATGATCAAGCTGCCCAATGGTGAATTGCGCTGCCGCCGTGCCGATCTGGATGCGTGGTGGGAAGCGTGTGAAAGGGATACGCCTGGATGGCGATGAGTTATAACGTCCGCTTCTGGGACATACGCGAGCGCCCCGACCGGCGCAAGCCTTTCCAGGTTCGGTGGACGGTCAGCGGGCGCGAGAAGTCCGTGTCCTTCATGACAGGCGCGCTTGCTGAAAGCAGGCGCGCGAAGCTGATGACAGCTGCGCGTGAAGGGGAGCCGTTTGATGAGCAGACTGGTCTGCCGGCGTCCGAGTTGCGGGCCATCAAGCAGCGGACCACATGGTATGACCTGGCACACGACTACATCGAGCAAAGGTGGGAGCGCACGCCTGGGAATACCCGCCGTACCCGGGCTGATGCCTTCGCCACCATCACGCCCGCCCTGGTGCACCCTGGCGCAACGTATTCCGAACCGCGGGTACTGAGGCGTGCCCTGTACTCGTGGGCGTTCAACAAGAACGCTTGGCAGCGTGAGCCCGTCGAGGAGTGGCGCCAAGCCTTGGACTGGATGAAGCGGAATTCTCTGCCGGTCAGCACTCTCGCGGAAGCCGACGTTCTCCGGCGAGCTCTCGATGCCATGTGCCGCAAACTGGACGGCAAGGCGGCTGCGGCCAAGACAGCACGTCGCAAAAGAGCTGCGTTCAACGAAGCTCTCAACACCGCCGTTGAGAAGGGATACTTCACGGAGAATCCCCTCAACGGGCTCCGGTGGAATGCGCCAGCCGTCAATGAGGAGGTGGATCCAGCCGCTGTTCCCAATCCGGACCAGGTGCTTCGGCTACTCGCAGCTGTTGCCGGCCAGCGGGGGAGGGGTCCTCATCTCGAGGCTTTCTTCGGCTGCATTTATTACGCGGCTATGCGGCCTGCAGAAGTTATCCACCTCCGTATCGAGCAATGCCACTTGCCGAGGACCGGGTGGGGATGCTCAACCTCTCGGGCGGGGTCGTCACGTCTGGCAAGGAGTGGACTGACGACGGGAAGGTGCACGAGGTGCATTCGCTCAAGCGCCGTGCGGCAACCGCGACGCGTCCTGTCCCGATCCCGCCGCAGTTCGTACGCATGTTGCGGGCTCATCTTGACCGCTTCGGCGTGGCACCTGACGGCCGAGTGTTCCGTAACGAAGCTGGCAACTACGTGGACGCTGCGGCGTACGGTACGACGTGGGCGCGGGCGCGGGAACACGCTCTGACTCGGACGGAGCGCACATCGGGCCTGGCCAAACGGCCGTACGACCTCCGGCATGCCGGGATCTCGTTCTGGCTCTACTCCGGTGTGGATCCAGCCGAATGCGCTCGCCGCGCCGACCAGAGCATCGAGGTTCTCTTCCGTCACTACGCCAAGTTCCTCGACGGGGTGCGAGAACAGGCGAACCGCCTCATCGAGCAGTCCATGCAGGAGTGGGGGCGCGTCAGCCAGGGCGCGGCATCTGAGGGCTGATTCAAGGATTCTGGTCCGTGACTGGTCCGGAAGCACTGGTCAGGGACGGTACAGCCGTGGGAGGAATTGGGAGTTAGTGCGCAAACCGAGCCCAGCCGTGAATCGGCGGGGCGACAGGCGCCTGACGGGTAAAAGGCCAGGTCAGGCGCCTTTTTTCGTGCGTCTAGAAGAAGCCCAGCTTCTTCGGCGAGTACGACACCAGCAGATTCTTCGTCTGCTGGTGGTACATCCCTAGTGTGCTGCTGACCAGCAGAAACAGCGCCCAGTGCGGCATGAGGCGGATCGCTGGCCCGGGAATGGTCCGGATCTTGGCCCGAGGCCCGACGTGGTGACGTCAGGCGTCTACCCGGGAAAAGTGACTGAGCACGACTGCGCTGTGGTGGGAATGGAGGCCTGGGACCGGAGACGTTCGAGGAACTCGATGCGATGGCGGGCCGCTTGCGCCCGTGGACCAGCCGGCCAACGTCGAAGTCCTGATGGTCGGCACCGCCAGCGGCGTCCCCACCTGGCTCGAGGATGGTTGGACCGAACGGGATCGCCTGCAAGACGGCCTCGCCCCCGCTCGTCGCCTCGACCCGTCCTGCGGCTGGTCCAGATCCGTGCGGGTTCCAGGAACGAGACACCGCACTGGTTGGGGAAAGCTCGAAGGTCAAGCGAATGGCATCAAGCAGGGCTGGCAGGCGCCGGAGGACACCGCTGGGGACGCCCATGTCATGGGGGAGGCGGCATCCGAACCATGTCGGGAAGGATCGGCGAATCACTAGTCGACAGGGCACAAATGTGATCGACTTAACTCTCGGGCAAGGCTAGGGGGACGCCGGGTGTCGGACGCGTTGGTTCACCGGTTGGCCGAGCTGCTGCGAGATCGCGGTGCTATGGACTCGGACGCCCTGTTGCGGGCTGCCCGCGAGTGCTGGCCAGGGGCGAGCCGCCAGCGTCTGGCTCAGTTGGTCCGCAGGGCCGAGAGCATGGGAGCCGTGAGGACGCGTCACGGGGTAGTTGAGGCATGTGCGGCGGTTCACAACGCGGACTCGGAAGACGGGGACAGGCGCAGGCCTGGGGCGTTACGAGCGGTGGTGCTGGATGTCGAGGCTGCGGTCCGGGCCAGTGCCCAGCATCCCGGTGGGGAGCGGCGGATCTACCAGGTCGGTGCGGTGCGGCTGTCCGCCGATGCCGGATGGGTGGACGAGGCACCGGAGTTCGAGGCCTGGCTGCGGCTGCCGGATCCGCAGTGGGAGGCTCTGATCCGCGGCGAGGAGGCCTCAGCCCGGTACCGGCGAGAAGCCCGGGCCGCCGAGGATGGGTTGGGCGACTTCCGGGAGTGGCTCGGGGACGCGGACGCGCTGGTAGCGTTTAACGGCTCAGTCGCGGACTTCACATGGCTCGACGCGGAGTGCTTGCGGGCGGGGCTTCCCGCTGTCGACGGTGTGCTGCGGGTGGACGCGTTGTACGTGGCGCAGGCGGTGTGGCCGTGGCTGGACTCCTACCGGCTCGGAGACGTGGCCGCATCCGGGGGCGTGGCGACGCAGGCCGGGCAGCTGCATGACGCTCTGGTGGACGCCCGGGTGACCGCACTGGTGGTGAGGGCGGCGGTGGAGGAAGCGGTCGGCTGGTCTGATCCGTGGTGGCGACTGGTGACGTCCGCCGGAGCGGGATCCGCCGCGTGGGAGCTGGTGGCGTCGTTGACGGACCGGAGGCCGGGCGGGGCCGTGGACGACGAGAGCGTCGCCGAGTTGCTGGCGGAGGCACTGCGTGAATGGGGCGAGCCCGTCCGTTCGCCGGGCCGAGGGAGTCCGGGCCTGGCCGCTCTCACACTTCCGGCTCAACTCCTGGTCCCTGACGGGCGGGTGGACCCGCATCGGCTCGCGGTGGCCGTCGCGGCGGGCAGGGAGGTGGAGTGGCGGTCGGTGCAACAGGAGATGGCACGGTGGCTCGGCGCGCAGGTCGACGCCGGACGGGACGGGTTGTGCGAGGCGCCGACGGGGACGGGAAAGAGTCTGGCCGTGCTGGCGGTGGCCTTGGACTGGCTGGCGGCCGACCCTGGCCGACGGGTGGTGATCTCGACATTCACCCGCCAACTGCAGGGGCAGCTGGCGGGGGATGTGGTGGCGCTGGCTCGGGTGATGCCGGGTCTGGAGTCGCTCACCGATGTGGTGAAGGGCCAGCGCAACCGGGTGTCGTTACGGGCCCTGGTGGCCGCGCTGGTGGATGCGGCCGAGGTGGCCGGCGGGCATCGGGCCAGCCGGATCCGCTTCGTCGGCGACGTGGTCTTCCGTGAGGTGCTGGTGTGGTTCGTACGCCGTTTGGCGACGGCGCGGGGGCGGGCGCAGGTGTGGTCGGCGCGCAGCGTGGACGTACAGGACCTGCCGGCGTTCCTGGTGGAGTAAGTGCAGGCCTCGTCCGGCGGGGTGCTGTCGCTGTGGCTGGCGAGCGTGAGCCAGGAGGCGGAGGACTACCGGCCTGGTTCGGGTTCGCCGCTCGCGCCGTGGACAGACTCGGTGGGCGAGGCCGTGGCGGGTCATCGACTTGTGATCGCGAACCATGCGTTGCTCCAAGTACATGCCGGTGCCTTCGACCGTTCGACCCTGCTGGTGGCCGACGAGGCACACGCGTTGGAGCAGGCGGTGACCGTGGCGTCGACGGCGCAGGTCGACATCCGCGCGGTGGAGAACCTGTTCGCGGACACGGAACGGTGGGTCCGGGAGTTCCGGCGCGCCGACGCCTCGGAGTTCTCGAGGCTGCTGCGCGAGGGGCAGCGGCTGCTGGAGACCGAGGCGATGCCGCGTGCGGCGCAGGCGGTGTTCGATGCGGTGGGAGGCGAACCGGGACGCCGGGTCGCGACCTTGGCGAGTCCGTACGGGGGACTGATCGCGGTGGCCGGGGCCCGTCAGCTGCTGGGGCGCCTCGAGCGGCTGGGGGGCTGGGCTCAGGCGGCGGGCCGGGAGTTGGCACGGCTGACGCGCCTGCCGGAGGTCCAGCAGGCGCCGTGGTGGGAACGCGAACATGCCGCACTGCTCATCGCGCGTGTGGGTCTGCTGGCGCAGGAGGCCGCGACGGTGGTGGCCGACGCTCGCGATGTGCTGGGGACGTCCCCGGATCCGGTGGACACGACGGGCGAGGCGGCTGCGGATGACGGCGACGAGGAACCGGAGTGGGACGAGGAGCCCCCGGAGAGCGCGCAGGACCTGGTGGACGAGCCGCTGCAACAGGCATTGCCGGGGCTGACGGCGAGAACAGGCTTGGCGAATCGAGTGGTGTTCGCGAGCGAGGGCGGCGAGGTGACCGCCGCGGTGGCGGCGCGTCGCTACCCCTTCTCGGTCTCCTCCGCGCCGATCGAGCTGAGCGCGGATCCGCAGTGGCGCCGGGTCCGTAGCGGCTTCCGCCGGATTCTCTATGTGTCGGCGACCCTCAGGGTCGCGGGGTCCTGGGCCTTCGTTCGGCAGCGTCTTGGGTTGGGCGGAGAGGTGGACGTGTGCGCGCTACCGAGTCCGTTCGACGCCTCCAGGCAGGCCCGGCTGCTGTGTTTCGCGGATTTCCCCAGCTGGGCCGAGCATCCGCAGGCCGCCCACCGTACGGTTGCACACCAGCTGGCGGGCTACGCGCGTGAGGTCGTCAGTGAACGGCACGGGGCTTTCGAGCACGGTGCGCTGGTGCTGACGACGTCCACTGCGGCGGCAGAGGCGGTTTCGGAGCGGTTGTTGGAACGGCTCGCTGTGGACGGGGCTTCACTGCCGGTGGCGGTGGCGCCGCTGCTGGGCAATGCGCGAGCAGCGAGGGAGTTCCATGAGCTGGGCGGCTTCTGTGTCGCCACGCGCGGCATGTGGCAGGGAGTTGACTTCCCGGCACGGCGGCTGGGCTTGGTGTGGATCAACAAACTCCCGTTCGCACCTTTCGCGGACCCGGTCATCGCCGCCCGGCGCGCGGCGGCCGCGGAGCGGGCGAGAGTGGCGGGGGCGGCCGACCCCGAGGCGGCCGCGACGGGTGAGTACTACCTGCCGCTCGCGGCGATGGAATTGCGCCAGGCGGTGGGACGGCTACTGCGTTCGGTGGACCACCGGGGCGTCGTGGTGATCAGTGACCGCAAACTCGCCGGGACGACCGCGTTGCGCCGCGCCTACCGTCAGGTCTTTCTGGAGTCGCTGGATCCAGGACTGCTCACAGCCGATCCGCTCACGGGTGAGGCGGCGGGCGGGAACATCGTGACGATGGCACAGGGATGGGAGATCATCTGGCGCTTTCTGGACGAGCAGGGCCGCCTGGGCGCGTCGCGCGCACAGGAGTTGTGCACACCGCAGGCGTTGGAGGAGCACACGTTGCTGCCCGCCACGCGCCGGATCCGCCAAGCCGGGCTCAGCGCCCAGGAGGTCGCGCGTGCCCGCGTGGACGGGACGCTCCCTTCCCTGCTGGCCGAGCGCTGCGAGGCGGTCGCTGGACACCTGCGCTTCCAGGACGGCCCGATGGCGTTGAAGCCCGAGCAGCATGCCGTGGTCCGCGCGGTGGGGGAGAACCGGGACGTGCTGGCGCTGCTGCCCACGGGGTTCGGGAAGTCGTACACTTTCCAGCTGCCGGCGCTGGTGCTCCCGGGCGTGACCGTGGTGGTCTCGCCGTTGGTGGCGCTGATGGCCGACCAGGCGCTGGAGCTGTCGTCGGCGGTCGGGGGCGCGGTGCGGGCGCTGGTCGGTCCCATGGCGGAGTCGAACAGCCGTGGAGGGAAGACCGAGGTCGCTGAAGAGCTCCGGGGGACTCGTCGGCACGGCATCAAGCTGGTGTACGTGTCACCTGAACGACTTGCGGACCGGCGTTTCTAGGCCTTCTTCAGCTCGGCGCCGATCTTCTGTCGGGCCGGTCCTTTGATGTGGACGCGGATTCCCAGTATGCGGGCCTCCTTCAGGCTCGTGAGCGGTTGCGGCTGGCGCCGCGGTGGGCCGGGCGCGGCGTGCGGCGGCGACTCACCGGCGGGCGGCGGCGTCGACGTCGCCGGCGTTGACCAGCGCTGTCCTCAGCTCTTGCACCTCGCGGGGGCGTTCGCCGGGGGGTAGGGCGGTGGCGGCGTCCAGCAGGGCGCGGGCGTGCTGTCGTACGGCCGTCTCCCGCCATGTCCCGGGCGCGTGGGTGACGAGCAGTGCGGCCAGCAGCAGGGCGTCAGGGCGGTCGGGGTGGGCGGCGGCGCGTTCGGCGACGAGGTCGGCGTCGGTCAGGGCCGGGGTGTGCTCGGCGCTCGCCCGCGTCAGCTCCAGCCAGGCCGTCTCCTGGACGGCCGCGTCCGCGAAGGTGCCCGCACCGGTGAGCGCTCCCTGCGGCAGGCCGGCCGCGAGCGCGGCCCGCCACAGGGCCACAGCCGCGGCCACCTGTGCCTGCCCGGCCGGCGGGAGCGGGCTGTTGGAGCCGGTGCGCGGCGTGCGGGCGGCGATCGCCTCCAGCAGGCGGGAGACCGCGGCAACGCCGTCGCCGGTGCCGGCCGCCAAATCGGTCCACCAGGCGGCGGGATCGTCCAGGAGGGCGGGGTCGTCCAGGAGGGCGTGCGCGAGGTGTTCGGCGGCGCCGGGCACGGCGGCGCGCAGCGCGGCGAGGAGCTCGGCGCGGTCCAGGGCGGCAAGCAGCTGCCTGTCGGGGCCGCCCCAGCGCAGCCAGGAGGCGGCCGGCGAGGGGCGGCCGGGCACGAGACCGTACAGGGCGGTGCGGTGGGCGGCGGCGAACGCGGGCGCATGGTGGTGCAGGGCCCGCAGGTGCGCCCCGATCGCGGTGGCCACCGCTTCCTGGCCGGCGTGTGCGGCGAGGACGCCGGCGACCGTGTCCAGGACCTCCTCGGGCATCTCGCCGGTGGTACGGGCCCGGTGGACGGCGTACTCGAGCAGGCAGCCCAGCGCCCGGACTTCCGGGTCCGAGCCGATCAGCGCCGGCGTCGTCCCCTCCTCCGCGGTCCCCGCGGCAGCGGCGGCCGGGGCGGGGGCGGCGGAGGCGGAGGCGGCGTCCTTGGTCTCCGCGGCGGTGGCGGTGTTCCCGGCGGGGCGGGCGAGCTGGGTCTGCAGGTACGCCAGGGCGTCCTTCTCCTGCTCCCCGTCGGGGGCGTCGGCACGCCAGGCGGCGGTGAGCAGGTCGAACAGCGCCTGGTCGGCGAAGGCTGCCCCAGCGGGCCGGCGGCGTACGCCGTCGAAGCCGACGGTGGGGGCGCTCTCGCCGAGGCCGCGGCGCACCTCGAGCGCCGCGGTGACGGCCGCCGGCAGCGCACCGTCCGGGAAGGCGCCGGGCCGGCCGGCGTGGGCGGCGGCCGCGGCGAGGTAGAACGCGGCGAGCTCCGGCCGGCCCAGGGCGGTCAGGACGGCGGGCACGTCACTCGTCCAGGCGGCCGGGTCGGCGGCGACGAGGCGGTGCAGCACCATCGCGTACCCGTCGTCGCCGGCATCCGAGGCTGCGGCCAGCGCGGCGGCGGCTGCCACCGGCCCTTGCCCGGCCGCGAGTTCCGCCAGGTCCTCGGCCTGAACGGCGGTGGTGGTCTTGCTCGGTTCCAGCACGGCCTGGGTGCGCGGGTCGGACGGGCCAGCAGGCTGCAGGCGGCACAGCGCCTGCAGCAGTGGCTCCCAGCCCTGAAGGACCGTGGAGGTCAGGACGGGCGACCAGTCCCACACCCGCAGCCAGGTGTGATGACGACGCGATCACTCTACCGGCCCGTAGAACAGGGCCTGAGAGCAGCCTGTGAGCTTCACGCGGCCACGTACGCCACCGGATCGCTCCCCGCCACCGCCTCCGCTCGGCCCAGCTTCACCAGTCGGCGCAGATGGGCCTCGGCCTCGGAGACCGCGATGTGCCGTGAACCGTACGGGATCTGGTCCCAGGGGCGGTTCCACTCCATGCGCTCGGCGAGCTGCCAGGGGGTGAGCGGGGTGGTCAGCAGGGCCAGGAGCCCGGTCAGCCGGACCTCGTGGTGCGCCAGCAGTTCCCGTACGCGGGCCGGTGCGTCGGCGAACGCGTGCTGGTGGGCGGGGAGTACTTCGGCGGGTGCGAGGCGGCCGACGCGTTCCAGGGAGTCGAGGTAGTCGCCCAGGGGGTCGGTGACAGTGGCGTCCTCCGGGTCCTCGTACAGGCCGATGTGCGGAGTGATCTCCGGCAGCAGGTGGTCGCCGGAGAACAGGCGGCCGTGGCCCGGGAGTCCGGCCGGATGCTCCTCCTCCAAGTGGAGGCAGACGTGGCCCGGCGTGTGCCCCGGGGTCCAGATCGCGCGCAGGCGGCGGCCGGGGAGGGGCAGGAGTTCGCCGGGGACTATCTCGCGGTCGGGGAGCGCGGGGGAGAAGCCCGGCAGGCTGCGGCCGCCGCGGGCGGCGCGCAGCGGAGCCAGGTGCTCCTCGGGGGCGCCGGCCGCGGCCAGCTTGGCGGTCATGTAGGTGAACCAGCGCTGGGGACCGGTCCCCCGGGTCCGCCGTACCACCGCGGTGTCCGCCGCGTGCATCGCGACCCACGCGCCCGAGGCCTCGCGGACCCTGCCGGACAGGCCGTGGTGGTCGGGATGGTGGTGGGTGATGACGACCCCGTGGATCTCGGCGGCCGACGTGCCGCACGCCGCCAGTCCCTCGGCGAGCGTGTCCCAGGAGTCCGGGTCGTCCCAGCCCGTGTCGACCAGCACCGGACCGCGGTCGGCGTCGACGACGTACACCAGCGTGTGGCCGAGGGGGTTGTCCGGGATGGGGACCTCGATGGACCGGACGCCGCCGCCGTGGTCGTGCACCTACGCCATGGGCTCCCCAATCGCCGCGTTCCGCTCACTATAACTAGAACGCGTTTCGATGGGAGCCCGAGTCACCCGTCAGCTCATCCGTCGGCTCACCCGTCAGCAACTCCCCGAGACTCCCGACCTGTTCCGGACCGGTCAGGTCAGCCGATGCCGTACCCGCCAGATGCACAGGGCAGCGAGCGCGCCCGCGAGCAGCAGACACAAGCCGGTCTCCGCCCACTGGAGTGGCCACAGGTGGGATGTGGGGTGGAACTCGGCCCAGTGGCCGGTCCGCCCGTGGTCGGTCAAGCAGGTCCTGACGTCGGAAGTCGAGTAGCAGCTGTTCACGTCCGAGACCCGGGCATCCGAGGGCGAGAGCGGACCGTCGGCCATGAGCCAGGCACCGTCGGGTGCGGGCGGCTCGGTGGTGTGCTGTGCGTTCACCGTGACGGTCGGCAGCAGGTGGCCGCGCAGCCAGTCGAGTCCGACCAGCACGCCCGCGCCGACGGCCAGGGTGGCGCCCATCGCCGCCACGGTCCGCCGCAGCAGCAGTCCGAGGGTCACGCCGATCAGAAGCAGCAGCAAGGACTGGCCCACGACCACCGGGCCGATGCCGTTGAACGGGTACCACTCGTACCAGGGGAACTGCCCGCCCATCACGTCGGCGACGGGATGCCACCACCAGGTCATCGCCAGAGCCAGGGTTCCGCTGACCACGACGGTCATCGCGACGGGCACGGCGAGCTTCGCTGCGAACCAGCGCACCCGGGGGACCGACTGGGCGCAGACCATCCGGTAGGTGCCGGACTCCAGTTCCTGCGCGAGCTGCGGGCCGCCGAGGAACAGGCCGTAGACCAGCGGGAGGAAGGCCATCACCTGCAACGGGCGACGCATCGGGAACTGGTACTCGGTACCGAAGCTCACGATCTTCTTCAAGCACTCCCCGGATGCCTTGGCCTTGCCTCGGCACTCGTCGAGGTGCTGCTCGTCGATGGCCGCGACGACCTGCTGGTGCCGGACAGCGGCGTACACGGCAACCACCAGGGCGACCGCGAGGCCGATCCAGAACGCGGCGCGGTTCTGCCGCCACACCAGCCAGGTGAGTCCGCGCAGCCGGAAGGCGCGCGGGCGCGGGAGTACGGAGGCGGTCACGCGGTCACCTCCGACAGGTGCGTACCGGCGGCGTCGACGCTCGCGCTCGGCGTGATCAGTGCCGGGGCGTCGGTGGTGCGCAGATGGGCCAGAAGCAGGTCCTCCAGGGTGGGCGCGCTGATCTCCCAGCTGCTCGGCAGGGGCCCCTGGGGACGGACGAGGGCGGTCAACCGGTTGCCGGTCGTGCTCTGCTCGACGACGACGTGTCCGGCCAGTTCCGCCTGTCGGCCCTGATCGGCGTCGGGTGCGGACAGCAGCCGATGGGCGTCGCTGATCGCGTCGATCTCGCCGGCCAGTTGGATGGTTCCGTTGTTGATGAGCACGAGGTAGTCGCAGGCTCCTTCCAGCTCGGCGACCATATGCGAGGACATCACCACGGTGGTGCCGTGCCGGGCGGCGTCGATCATCAACGTGTCGGTCATCTGGCGGCGGACCAGTGGGTCGAGGTCGGCCATCGGCTCGTCGAGCAGCAGCAGGCGTGGCCGCTTGCCGAGGGCGAGGGCGAAGGCGACACGGGTGCGCTGTCCGCCGGACAGCGTGCTGATCCTGGCGTTCATCGGCACGTTGCCCTCGGCGACGATGCCTTCGGCCCGCGCCTGGTCCCAGCTGGGGTTGAGTTCGCGCCCCATGCGCAGGATCTCGTCGACACGGAAGTTCTTGTAGAGGGCCTTGTCCTGGCTGAGGAAGGCCGTGTACTGGTGGGCGGTGAGGCTTCCGGGAGCGTGGCCGAACAGGCGGATCGTCCCGGCGCTCGGTTCGAGCAGATCGGCGGCGAGCGACAGCAGTGTGGTCTTGCCCGCGCCGTTCGGGCCGACCAGGGCACACATCCGTCCGGCCGGCAGCCGGAAGGAGCAGTCCTGAAGCGCCCAGCCGCGGTGGTACCGCCGGCCCAGGCCCACGGCCTCAAGGGCGTGTTCGGTCATCGCGTACGCCTCCGGCAGGCGATCACGACCGCGGTGACGCCGAGCACGGCGAGAACTGCCTGGCTGAGATGCGGACCGTACATGGGGACGCCGAAGCCCCAGTAGGTGAAGTGGGCATACGACCGCTCGGCCAGCGGCACACCGCCGACAAGCGCGAGCAGTGCGCCGACGAGCATCAGGGCGCGGCTCTTGGTGAACGTGTTCATGGTCCGAAACGCTAAGAAGCCGGGCCACGGCAGCGCTTCGGCCGAAGGTCGGCTGCCGGGGATCCCCGATCCGACGGAAGTCGGTACCTCTCAAGCGCGGGGTATACCAAAGTATGCGGTCGCTCCGGGGCGACCCGGCGGCGCGTAGGTTGGCCGACTGTGAGTCGTACGTACCGCGAGAGAACCCTCGACCTCGGCATTGTCGTGCTGACCGCGGCCCTGTCCGTCGGCGTCGCCCGCATACAGGGCAGGGGACCGTCGCTCTACCCCCAGGTGTCCAGTGGCGCAGGGCCGCTCGGCGTGTTCGACCGCGCCCTGCCCTGGCCGATCGCCGGTACGACCGGAGGTCTGACCGCGGCCCTCGTCGCCTGTGCCCTGCTGTGGTGGCGACGCCGGTGGCCAGTCGCGGTGGCTGCCACCGCGGTGGCAGTGGGTACGTTCTCCCCGGCCGTCGTCTCCTTGGTCGTGGCGCTGTTCACCGTCGCCGTCCTTAGGCCGACGCGCACGGCACTGTGGGTGACCGCGTGGGCCCTTGTTCCCCTGCCCGTCGCGCTGGTGCTGCGTCCCGACGTACGACTGTCCTGGTTCTCCTCGGCGCTGATCGGCGGCACGCTCGTCGCCGGAGCCGTTGGATGGGGCCTGTTCGTACGGGCCCTGCACGAGCGGACCGACCGTGCCGAGACGGAGGCCGTGCTCCATGCCGAAAGGGCGCAGCAACGGGCGCGCGAGGAGATCGCGCGAGAGATGCACGACGTTCTCGCCCACCGGTTGTCGTTGCTGAGCGTGCACGCCGGTGCACTGGAGTTCAATCCCGGCGCCCCGGCCGCGGAGGTCGGCCAGGCCGCCGCGGTGATCCGTGAGAGCGCCCACCAGGCGCTGGAGGATCTCCAAGTGGTCCTGCGGGTATTGCGCGCGCCGGTGGGCGGCCCGGCCTCGGAGGCGCCCCAGCCGACTCTCGGGGACGTACGACGACTGGTGGCAGAGTCACGCGCGGCGGGTATGCGGATCGAACTGGACGAGCGGGTCGAGGCCCTCGACACCGTGCCGGCGCTGACCGGCCGCACCGTCTACCGCATCGTGCAGGAAGCCCTGACCAACGCCCGCAAGCACGCACCCGGCGCTCTAGTCCGGATCGCCGTCCGGGGAGAGCCGGGCGACGGTCTGACGGTGGACGTGCGCAACCGCACACCACCGCACAGTGCGCCCGCGACGGGCATCCCGGGCACCGGACAGGGCCTGATCGGTCTGGCCGAACGCGCCGCGCTGACCGGCGGGCGCCTCAGCCACGAGCGGGACGGAGACGAACACCACCTGCACGCCTGGCTACCCTGGCGGGCATGATCCGCGTACTGCTCGCCGACGACGACCCACTGGTCCGCTCCGCGCTGCGCCTGATGCTCGCGGGCGCCGACGGCGTCGAGGTCGTCGCGGAGGCGGCCGACGGTGCGGAGGTCCTGTCGCTCGTCGACGCACACAAGCCCGATCTAGTGCTGATGGACATCCGCATGCCGACGGTGGACGGCATCGAGGCGACGCGACTGCTGCGCGGCCGTCCCCGGGCTCCGCAGATCGTCGTACTGACGACCTTTCAGACGGACGAGTACGTGGTAAGCGCCCTGCGAGCCGGAGCCGCGGGCTTTCTGCTGAAGCACACCCCGCCTGCCGAGATCGTCGCCGCCCTGCGCAGGGCGGCGGCCGGAGAGCCGGTGCTGTCGCCCTCGGTGACGCAACGCCTCATCGCCCAGGTGATCGCCGACGAGGACGACAGGGGCGGTACGGCAAGCGGCGACTCGTCGGCGGGTGCGCGAGCCCGTGCGCAACTCGACAAGCTCGGCGACCGTGAGCGGGAGGTGGCCGTCGCCGTCGGCGAGGGGAAGACGAACGCGGAGATCGCTGCCGAGCTCTATATGAGCGTGCCCACGGTGAAGGCCCATGTGTCCCACATCCTCGCCAAGTTGGACCTGACCAACCGGGTGCAGATCGCACTGACCGTGTACGACGCGAGCCGATCTCTGTGAGCTGCCTCACCGGCGGTGGTGTGCGGTCCGTGGACTCCTTCGAGTGGAACTGGTATCAGTTCTCTATCTGATGGATCGTCAGAGAACTGTAGGCCGTACTCCCGACACCGCCAAATACGCGGACATGGTCGCCGCCGACCGGGATCTCAAGCTCAGGGGGTACGAGGTCTTCCGCTTCGGCCACGACGAACTGAAACGGCCCGAGGACGCCAAGAAACTCCTCCTCCAGTTCATCCCGGACTTGTTCAGCCGCTTCAAAGCCAGACTCTGACGCCACATTGACGCCTGTTCGCAGAGTCGCCGCGGTGGCCGTATGGGCGCAGCAGCCGGGACCGCGGGCCTGCGACCCGTGCCAGCCTGGCTTGCCTGCGGGACACCATTGCCGAACGCGGCTGGCCGCCCCTGATCTGGACCCGCCCGGATGGCTACAAGTTCTGCTCGGATCCGGCCGAGCTCCAGGCATACGAGGTCGCGATCATCCGAGAGAAGCTCACTGAGAAGCCGTTGTCTTTCCGGATGTGGCTGGCGAGTCTCCGCTGGTCAGGCATGGTTCCGGCGTCGTTGCGGGAGAGATCGGGCGATCAGTTCGTTCTCGGCGATGCGGAGATGACCGGTGGCATCAGTGATGGGGTTGCTGGAGGCCAGGGAGGCGGCTGCCCGGGTGCGGGCAGAGGAGCTTCGTGCACAAGCGGAGCGGATTCTTGCTGAACTCGGCGAGGCGGAGGCGGTGTTGGAACGCCGGGTGATCGCTCGGGTGGAGCTCGCGGAGGCCCTGGCCGCTCCGGCCGAGGCCGGGGATGCGCCGGTTGCCGGCCCGCATGAGGCGGCGGCCCCGGTCCAGAGGCTGGCGGGGGTGGAGAAGGCTCCGGTCGCGGGGTCACTCGTGCCACGGTGGCGACAGGGGGCGACGGCGGAGGGCACTCGCGTCGGACTACCGGCGGATCATGGATGCCCTTCAGGGCGAACCGGCGGCCGGTGCGGAAGGGATGTCGGCGAAGGAGCTGGCGGCCCGGCTGGGGCTGGAGTTGGTGCCGGCGAAGATCGAGGGGGTGCGGTGCAAGGCGAAACGCCTGGTCGAGCGGGGCTGGCTGGCCCCGTCGCTGTCGGGCCGGTTTATGCCGCGGCAGCCCATCAGGAGTGCTCCTGCCGCATCTGGGGCTGCCGGGCGAGGCGGCGGGTCATGAGCATGGACGCCGACCACCAGATGAACGCTTCGCTGCTGTCGGGCCGCGTCTCGTAGTCGCGGGCCAGGCGCCGTGAGCGCATCAGCCATCCCAGGCTGCGTTCCACCACCCACCGTCTCGGCAGCACCACGAACCCCTTCATGCCGTCGCTCCGCTTGACGATCTGCAGGGTGAGCAGGAATTTCTCCTTCACCCAGTCGACGAGGCAGCCGGTGTAGCCGCCGTCGGCCCACACCAGAGAGACTTTCCGGAACTGCTCGCGCAGCCGGGGCAGCAGAGCGCGGGCAGCCTGGCGGTCGGTGACGTCGGCGGCGGTCACCGACACCATCAGCAGCAGGCCGAGACAGTCCACGATCACGTGCCGCTTCCGTCCGTTGATCTTCTTGCCGCCGTCATACCCGCGTGAGGCAGAGGGCACCGACGCGGCGGCCTTCACCGACTGCGAATCGATGATGCCCGCGGTCGGTTCCGCCTCCCGCCCCTCCGCGATGCGGACCCCTCCGCGCAGCCGGTCGTGGAACTCCTTGACCAGGCCCTGGTCGCGCCACCGGCGGAAGAACGCGTAGACCCGGTCCCAGGCAGGGAAATCGACGGGCATGCACCGCCACTTGATGCCGTTGTCGACGACGTAGCGGACCGCGTCGATCATCTGACGGTGGCAATAGCCCTCCGGCTGCCCGCCCCGGCCCTCCAGCCAGGCCGGCACCGGCAACGACTCACGCACCACCGCCCACTCCGCGTCCGTCATGTCCGAGGGATAGGCCCTCTCCCGGCCGGGCCGGTCAGCCGCGTTCCCGAACCGGTGAGCGAGACAATCGCACACCGAAAGCACCGAGTTGAACTCGAAGGGCGACACCACGTACAACTGCGACAACAGACACCTCACGCGGCTAAGTGTCAAGCCGCGGCGGCAAGTTGGACTGGGAACGCGGTCTGTTCGTCGAACAGTTCGTGTTTCTGGAGGCAGTGGTAGAGCTGGCCGATCATGCGGTTGAAGCAATGCCGCGAAGTTAAGGTCCCGTTGGCGGTGTCAATGGTGGACGCGATGCGGGAGGGGCCTCTGCTATCCAGGGGATCGACCAAGATCTTCCTGAGAAAGCAGAGGCCCCGTGGCTCAGTCTGTCACGGGCGGAACCGACGTGTTCGCGCCCGGTCATATCGGTGAGTTGACGCAGGTCATCCCGCCCGAGCTGGTGGATGCGGTGCTGGACGAGACCGGGGCTCGCGAGCGACGCCTGCGAAGCCTCCCCTCGCGCGTCGGGGTGTACTTCGTGCTCGCGCTCGGACTGTTCGGGCACCTGGGAACCGGGCTGGTGTGGGGCAAGCTCGTGGCCGGACTGAACGTCATGGTGCCGCGGCCGTCGGAGAAGGCACTTCGCGATCTGCGTCGGCGGGTCGGCGTGGCCCCGCTCAAGCGGCTGTTTGACGTGCTGGCCGGCCCGCTGGCCCAGCCGTCCACGCCCGGAGTGCGATACCGCCGCTGGCGCACGGTCGCCTTCGACGGCTGCGGGAGCCTGAACGTCCCCGACCACGAGCGCAACCGGTCCTGGCTCGGCCGCACCGAGCGCCGCCACGGTCCGGCAGGCTACCCCCGGCTGATGCTCATGACCCTGTGCGAAACCGGCACCCGCGGCCTGATCGCAGCTGTCTTCGGTCCCGCCACCAAGGGCGAGACCGACTACGCCCACGACCTGGTCAGCCATCTGACCTCGGACATGCTCCTCCTGGCGGACCGCGCCTTCGACAGCAACGAACTGCTTGCAGACATCGCAGCTCAAGGGGCCCAGTTCCTGATACGCGCCACCAGCACCCGACGCCCGCCGGTACTGGCGCTGCTGCCCGACGGCTCCTACATGACTCGGATCGGGGGCCTCGGGCTGCGGGTGATCGAGGCCGAGATTCACTCCCGCACCGCCGACGGCGGCGACTTCGGCGGAACCTACCGTCTGCTGACCACGCTCAGCGACCACCGCAGCGATCCCGTGGACCACCTGGTGCGTCTCTACCACGAACGATGGGAGATCGAGATCACCTACCTGGCGCTACGTCACACCCTGCTCAAGGGCCGAGTTCTACGTTCGAAGGACCCGATGGGCCTCAACCAGGAGATGTGGGGACTACTCACTCTCTACCAGGCCCTGCGCTCGGTCATGGTTACCGCGGTGGAGGCAGTACCCGGCTGCGATCCCGACCGGGCCGGCTTCACCGTCGCTCTGGAGGCCGCCCGTGACACGGTCGTCAGCCTCGTCGGAACGACCGCAACCTCAGGCCAGAGCAGCCGCTCCGACCTGGTGGAACACATAGGAAGCCGCGTTCTGCATGCGCTCCTTCCCGGGCGCCGGATGCGGCTGTCCGCCCGCATCGTCAAGTGCGGAACCTCCCGCTACAACATCTGGAACCGCGACGGTCGTCCCCGCGACAACACACCGGTCATCGCCATCGAGATCACCGTGCACCCACCGGTCCTGCCCAGCACGCAGGACCGGAGCCGGGCCCTCTCCGGCCGCTGGGGCCGGGTCTGCCAAATCCTGGCCGCGAACTCCAACCAGGCGATGCACGCCCGCGACATCGCACAGCACCTCGGCCTCGCCACCTCGGGACTCCCCCTCAGCCGCCTCAATGCGCAACTCTGCTACTGGGCCCGCAACGGCCGAATCATCCGCACGGCGCCGAGCACCTACAAGATCACCTTCCCCGACGCCTTGACACCGCCAACGGGCCCTTAACTTCGTGGCATTGGCGGTTGAAGAGGTTGCGCTGGGCGGCTGCGTGCCAGTCTCCGTGGTCGTCACGACGCCGCCGGTAGTGCGCTTTGGCGCCGGGTGAGGCGGTGATGGCGGAGAACGCCCAGGGGTAGCCGACGTGGTTGAGCCGGTCGTTCTTGACCCATCGACGGGTGATGCTCGACTTCTTGCCGGAGGCCCGGGTGATGGGCGAGGAGCCCGCATACGCCTTGAGGCCGCGGGCGTCGGCGAATCGTGTGGGGTCGTCCCCGATCTCGGCGAGGACCCGGGCGCCGAGCTGGGTGCCGAGCCCGGGGAAGCTCAGGATCACGTCAGCGTCCGGGTGCTGAGGAAAAGTCTCCGCCACCGCCTTGGCGAGGTCGTCGGTGGCGGTGCAGGCGGCCTCCAGCTGGCCCAGGAGGGCGAGCATTTGCTGGCCGAGCGCGTCCTCCAGCAGGGGCGGCTGGTGGGCGAAGTCGCCGCGGAAGGCTTCACGGATCCGCTCGGCCTCGGCCTCGATGCCGCGTTTGCGTCCGGCCCGCCTGAGTGCGCCGGCGATCTGCGTACGGGTCAGTTTCGCGGCCTTGACCGGGGTCGGTGCGGCCTTGAGGAGTTCGCGGGCTTCGGGCCGGCACAGGCCGTTCTGCCAGGCCGCGAAGGCATCCAGGGCAGCGGGGTAGTACTCGCGCAGCAGGGAGCGGAGCTGGTTGGCCATCTGCTGGCGGTTCCAGGTGGCGTCCTGTTGGGCGCGGGCCAGGACGGCGATCGCGCGGGCGAGGTCGGTGTCGTTCGGTAGCGGCCGGTGGGCGTGCATGTCGGTGCGCAAGATGTTCGCCAGGACCAAGGCGTCGCCGGGGTCTGACTTCTTGCGCGAGACGCTGTGCCGGTCGCGGTAGCGTGCGGCGGCCAGGGGGTTGATCGCGAACACCTGGCGTTTGCCCTGCCGCAGCACCGCGACCAGCAGGCCGCGGGAGGTCTCGATGGCGACCGGGATCGGAATCTCTTCCGTGTCGCCGTGCTCGGCGAGCACGTCCAGCAGGAGCTTGTATCCGGCCGCGTCGTCGGTGATGTGGCGCTTGGCCAGTAACTCGCCGCTGTCGTTGACCATGGCGAGGTCGTGCGTCTTCTCGGCCCAGTCAATTCCGCAGTAGATCAAGATGTTCCCTCCCCATGGCACGGGTATCTGTGCTGGTCACGAGCGCATGCGGGCCACGCAGCGACCTAATTCCAGGACTCGGCCTACTGGGCCGGTCCGCCACCTCACTAGCCGTTCGTGGCACCAGCGCACCACGCGGGCCTCGGTCTATGCGGGAGCTCAGACGGCTCGGGCGTATCGAGAGGTCGCCGTGTAGTGGGCTCGCACCACCAGCACCAACGAGTGATCAAGCAAGCAGTGTTGACGATGGTGGAGGCCGCGAGGACGCCGAACGCCGCCGCTCTGTTGTGAGACGTCGACGCCAGGGCCTCCTGAGGCGTCCGTCCGGCGCCCACGCGACCACCACCATGAGCATTGGGGCCCGCACCGCTCTCCCGCGAGGGCTCGCAGCCAGGAAGACGTAAGGCGTCGTGCTCCAGATGCTCACGAGTACGGTCGCGCGCCGCTCTCAGTGGAGGCCTCATCGGCCAGGGTCCAGAAAGGCGTCGCGGTCCCGCACTCGAACAGTCCGGCGCGGGCGGTCCCCGCTGCTGGAGCTGTTAACAAGGAATTAGGGCCTCCTGGACCGCTCCTGGCTTCGACAACCCCGAGCTACTCAGGAGGCCCTGCTTTCATGCGCCCTGCCTGCCCAGACCACCCGACCAGGCACCCCGTTCGATCAGACCGCCCTCATGATCGATAGAAATACGGCTTCTCAGCTTGACTCTGTCGGGGATCTTGAGGATCCCCGGTGGAGCAGCATGATCAGCAGGCAGGCTCGTGGCTGTGGTGCAGGCCGACCCAGTTGACGAGGTGCGCGTTGTCCGTTCGTCCCCGTTCCGGTGAGCAAGTTCCCCCTCTGACCGTGCAGGTTGCACGGGCGAGCAATCCGAGGGGGACGACGGCGATGTGGGTGCGGGACCGGTTGGAGGGACTGTGGCACGACGAGGACTTCGTCGGCTGGTACCCGCGTGACGGCCGTCCCGGTCTCTCGCCCGCCCAGCTGGCCACCGTCTGCGTGCTGCAGTTCCTGCTCGGTCTGTCGGACCGTCAGGCGGCGGAAGCGGTCCGCTGCCGCATCGATTTCAAATACGCGCTGGCCATGGAGTTAGGGGATCCCGGCTTTCACCACAGTGTGCTGGCCGACTTCCGTGAGCGCCTCGTCCAGGGCGACCGTGCCGACCGTCTCCTCGACTTGGCGCTCGCTCGCTTGAAGGAGGCCGGACTCGTACGCGAGCGCACCACGCAACGCACTGACTCCACCCATGTCCTGGCCGCGGTGCGCGACCTGACCCGGCTGGAACTGGTCACCGAGGCCGTCCGAGCCACGCTGGAGGAAGCGGCCCGCACGGCCGGGCATCTGCTGATCGGCCTGGTCGACGAGGACTGGGGGCGCCGCTACGGCCGTCCGGTGCGCCTGGGCAAGAACCCCACCCGGCCCAGGATCCTCGCCGCCGGCGACGACGCCTGCCGCTTGCTGGAGCGCCTCCACCGGCACGGATCCGGCTACCGTTCCGGCCCTCGGGCCGAGGCCCTGCGGCAGATCGTCGTGCAGAACTACTACCGCGACACGGCAGGCCGCCTACGCTGGCGCACTGCTGACGACGGCGGACTGCCGCCCTCGTCCTCGGCGATCGTCTCCCCCTACGACATCACCGCCCGCTACGTCCGCCATGGGCACATCATCAGCTGGAAGGGGTTCGCCGCACATGTCACCGAGACGTGTGCCTCCGACAGCGTCAACGTGATCACGGACGTGGCCACCACCTCGGCCGCCACGAACGACGCCCAGGCCCTGCCCGGCATCCACGCCCGCCTGGCCCGTCGTGGACTGTTGCCGGCCGAGCACCTGGGCGACGGCGGCTACACCTCCCTGGTGCACCTGGAACGAGCCGAGCGCGAACACCAGGTCACCATCGGCGGGCCGCTGCCGGGCAACCCCACCCGCCAGCACCGCAGGAACGAAGGATTCGACCGGGACGACTTCCATATCGACTTCGACCGCCGGCAGGTCACCTGCCCCCGGGGCCAGGTCGGCAAGGGCTGGCACGGCCCCTACCCGACCTCCTCGGCCACCGCGGCACCCCTGATCGTGGCACGGTTCACCAAGGGCCAGTGCCAGCCGTGTCCGGACCGGCCCCGCTGCACCAGCTCCCGCGAGAATGCCCGGAACGTGGGCTTTCCGCCGCGAGAACTCCGCGACCTGCAAGTCCGCGTCCGCACCGAGCAGCAGACGCCCGACTGGAAGGCCCGCTATGCGGTCCGTTCCGGAGTGGAAGGCACCATCAACGAGTTCGCCCACGGACACGGCATGCGCCACTGCCGCTACCGAGGACAGCCGAAAGCCCACCTGCAACACGTACTCACGGCCATCGCCGTGAACATCGAGCGCTTCAGCGGCCGGCCAGTGACCGAGGAAACCTCTTCACGGAGACCGCCGACCGCCTTCCAGACGTTCCTGGACCAGCAGGGGATTCCCCGGTCGAAGCCCTGGCGAACCCTCGGCAGCTGACCTCGACCATCAAGATCCCCGACAGAGTCAAGCTCAGACCATGAGGCTCACTCGCTCGTTCACATCCAGCAGTGTCTTGCCGTAGACCTCCAGGCCGACGGCAGGGATCAGGCCGGCGTGGCGGGCTGCGGTGTTCGCATCACGCCAAATGCGCTCCAGGGTGTTTGCCTCGGCGAAGGCAGAGGCGCCGTGCGCGTCCAGCAGGATGCCGATGGCCTCGAGGATCTGGCGGGCCGCGTAGCCCGCCTGGGCCCTGATGTGGGCGCGCGCGGCATAGTCCAGCGGACCGGCGGCGGCCGCCTGGTCGACCTGCGAGGTCGCGCGGTGGGCATGAAGCCGGGCCGTCTCGATCTTCAGCGCGGCCTCGGCCACCTGCATCTGGATCCCCACCGAGTTCGCCTGCCGGCCGTGAACGGTGAACGACAGCGGCTTGGATGCCGCAGCACGTACCACCACGTCCAGAGCCGCCTTGCCCAGCCCGAGCAGCGGACCGAGCAGGCAGAGCAGCAACATCGGGCCGAACGAAGCGCCGTACAGCTCCTCCTCGCGGGACGAGCGCGGGTAGACCCCCTCCGCCGCCGCCGGGACCGACAGGACCCGGTGCGCGGGAACGAACACATCCTGTGCGACGAGGGTGTTGCTGGCGGTACCCCGCATCCCGGCAGTGTGCCAGGTGTCCTCGATGGCCACTTCCGAGGCAGGGATCAGCACCAGAGCCTGATCCATGACCGCACCGCCCTCGTCCTTGAGGAGTACGCCGACCGCCACCCATGTTGCGTACGGCGCACCGGAGTTGTACGACCAGCGGCCGCTGACCCGCCAGCCTCCCGGCACCCGCACCCCCATGCCTGTCGGTGCCGCCACACCGGTCACGCGTGCATCAGGGTCGGCCCCGAACACCTCCTCCTGCGCCTGATCCGGAAACAAGCACGCCAGCCAGTTCGTCACAGAGATGATCATCCCGACCCAGGCCGCCGAGCCGTCGGCTTCGCCGAGCGCCTCCGAGACGTCGGTCAGGGTGCGCAGGTCCGCCTCCTGGCCGCCGTACCGCTTCGGCGTCAGCAGCCGGAAGACGCCGGCCTCGGACAGCGCCCGCACGACCTCGGCCGGTACGACGCGGTCCCTGTCACCGCGAGCGGCGTGCTCCCGCAGCAGCGGCTGCAACGCGGCCGCCGCTGCGACCGGCTCGGCCCTGGGACAGGCATCGACCGGCCCGCCGGGCACTCCGTGGGACGTGGTGCTGTGCATACGTGTTTTCTCCGTCGTTGTCATTGAATGTGCTGCTCGAGAAGTGACGCCGCCGGTGGAGACAGCCGGTGTGCCGCCCCGCCTCGGCGCTGGCACGAGAACCTGCCGGCGCCTTGACCCGAGGGGCGGCTCAACCGAGTGAGACAGGACGTCCAAAGCCGGTAATGCCGTCAACGCTGCCGACACCGTCTTCGTCCGTCAACTGGGTGATAAGTGGCTAATCCCCGGTTAGTGACGTTCGGTTCTCGCATGCCATGGCAGCCCGTGTCGCTCCTGCCGGGCTGTGTCAGCCGGGGCGAGGTGCATCGGCGCCAGCACAGGGCGCAACCCGCCCCGGACGCTTGGCGCCCAACCTCATGATGGCGAGAGGTGACCCCCGGTCCAATAGCGTGCGTTCGTTAAATATTAGCGGCAAAGTTACCCGCAGCCCAAGTCAGGGAATCGGCCTACCGCGCGAGGTCAGCCGAGGAACTGCGCGGTCTGCTGACGGGACGAGTTCACGATGGCGTTCATCAGCTGGTGGCGTGTGTGGGCGTAGGTGAAGTCGGGGGCTGTGCGGGTGCCTTCGCGGAGGTCGCGTCCCAGGTGGGTGTAGAGCGCGGCGACGTTCCTGGCGGGGCCGACGAGGCCGTCGGGGATGCCGGCGGAGTACTCGGCGGGTACTTCGAGCTTGGACACGGTGGCGTCCTCGCCGAAGCCGGCCTGGAGGGTGAGGTCGGTGACCTGGATGTTGCCCCAGGGGGCGGTGAGGACGATGTCGCCGTCGGTGCCGTTGATCTCCCAGCGGAAGTTGTCTCCGCGGGAGGCGCCGCCGCGGTAGAAGACCGAGGCCGCGGCGCCGTTCTGGAGGGTGCCGATGACCGAGATCTGGTCCGGGGCGGTCACCGGGACGATGGTGTTGCCGTCGTCGGTGACGGTCACCTCCCTGCGGCCGCGTACGAGGTTGGCCGACAGGTGGCCGAATTCGCCGAGGGTGACATTGAGTGCGTCGATGGCGTGCAGGGCGGCGCCGGACAGGGGGGTGGCGCCCTGTGTCTCGTCGTACCAGTAGGTGTGGGCCTTGGTGGTCTGCCCGTTCCAGACCATGCCGGAGGCGACGAGGGAGGTGCCGATGACCCGGCCGATCCTGCCGTCCTGGATCAGGTCGCGCACGTAGCGCAGTTCGGGGTGGTAGCGGCCCTGCAGGCCGATGGCGGTGCGCACCCCGGCGGCGTCGGCACGCTGGGTGAGCTCGGTGGCGTCCGCCAGGTTCAGGGCCAGCGGCCATTCGCTGTAGACGGTCTTGCCGGCGTCGATCGCGGCGGAGATGAGCTCCCGGTGGTGGGGAACCTTGACCGCCACCACGACGATGTCGATCCCCGGGTGGGCCAGCAGTGCGGCGTGGTTGTCGAACGCCGCCTCCACCCCGAACTCCCGCACGGCCGCCTCTGCCGACTCACGGCGGGAGGTGCTGACGGCGCGCAGTGTGAAGTCCGGCAGGGCCATGAGAGCGGGGATGTGGCTGATGGAGGCCCAGCCGCCCGGGCTGCCGCCGATGATGCCGACACCGATGGTGCTCATGTTGTTACTCCTCGGGGTGATACGGGCCCTGTCCGGGCCGAGGGGGTAGTGGTTGCTGTTACTTCTTCGGTGCGGTGGGCGGCGTCCAGTTGGGAACGGTGTCCACCCGGAACCGGGACAGCACGGTGCTGGAGATGTACCAGTGGCCGTGGATCCGCTGATAGGTGTCGCGGTACTCGCCGTAGCCGTGGAAGCCGTTCTTGTAGCTGGATCCGGCCGGGAAGCTCACGTAGTCCTCCATTGCCCAGATCGCCGTGGCGCGGTTTCCGTGCACCTGGATCTCGGGCAGGAAGCCCTGGTGAGCGGTGGGCGCGTCACCCAGGAGCGCTGCCGTCTTCTCGGCGAGCTCCTTGCCGCTGCTGTACTTCGCGCCCACGTCGATGGTGGGGTGGGCGGTGAAGAGGGCGGCCAGCTTGGACCACTGCTTGCTGTCGAGGTAGCGGAAGTAGCGCGCCTTCACCTGGCGGATGTCCTCGATGTCGGCCAGCCGCTGCACCGTGGCCGCGTTGTGCGCCGCAGCGGACTGCGCCGGGTGGTGCGCGGCGGACGCGGGCTGGGAGGCCCATGCTGCCGCGCCCGCGCTCCCGCCGGCCAGCAGTGCGGCCACGGCGGCGGCGCCGACCACACGCGAACGCCATGCGGAGGGGGTGCGGGATTCCTGCTTGCTCATGCTGTGTCCTTTCGGCGCCGCATCGGTGCGCGGACGATGGTCCTTGAGTGCCGGGCCTGTGGGCTACCGGCGTGGCGCTCACCGGGGAAGCGCCGCACTACCGGTCGGTTGCGACCCGGTCACGTCAGCTAGTGAACCTTATGTGGAACGTTCCGTCAAAAAATCGAGGAACTCTCCCCCTCAATCGAGGGGGAATATGTAGCGATCGTTCGAGATGAGGGCAAGGCTCTACGAGGCCGTCGGCGACAGCGCCGACGACCCTGTCGCACTCGACGCGTCCGCGCGGGTCGCTCACACAGCCAGTCCACCGCCCACCAGGCCGGCCGGCGACCGACAGGGGTCCGGACGTCCGGTCGACCCTCGCAGACCTACGCGGGTGTCGTGTCGCCGGCCGTGACGGTACCCGCGGGGCTCTCCCCGGGTGCACGCCCGTCGGTCTGCCCGATGCGGGGAATCAGGAGGGAGACTGCGGAGGCGGCGAGAGCGGCGAGTGCGAGTGTGGCGAACGCCCAGATGTAGCCGCTTTCCGCAGGCAGCCCGCCGGGGAGTGTGTGCGCGGTGATGATGTTGCCCACAATGGCGGTGCCGAAAGCCCCGCCGATGGTCCTGATGTTGGCGTTCATGCCGGTGGCGGCCCCGGTCTGGTGCGAGGGGACGGCGTTGCTGATCACTGAGGTCATCGTGGCGAACGCCAGGCCGAAGCCGAAGCCGATGACGGCCATGGCGACGAGGACCACCGCGTATCCGCTGTGGGTGAACGCCAGGAGTGCGAAGCCGGCCGTACTGATCAAGGTGCTGCCGAGGAGCAATCGCCGGGCGCTCAGCCGCGCCGACACTTTCGCACTGATCAGCCCGGCGACGAACATGGCGATGGTCATGGGCAGGTTCGTCAGGTCGGCCTGTGTCTGGCTGACGCCGAACCCGTACCCGGCGCTCGAAGGCGTCTGCACGAAGTAGGGCAGGGACGCGAGCAGGGCGTACATCCCCAGGCCGAACAGCAGGGCGATCGCATTGGTCGGCCACACCGCCGGGAGGCGCATCATCCGCATGCCGATCAACGGGCTCGCCGAGCGGCTCTCCACCCTGATCCATGCGACGAGGAGGACAGCCGAGGCGATCAGCGGTGCGATGACTCGCGCAGTGCTCCAGCCCCAGGTG
Source organism: Streptomyces sp. NPDC059866 (assembly GCF_042731325.1). Classification (NCBI taxonomy): domain Bacteria; kingdom Bacillati; phylum Actinomycetota; class Actinomycetes; order Kitasatosporales; family Streptomycetaceae; genus Streptomyces; species Streptomyces sp. NPDC059866. The sequence goes on from NZ_JBHWJT010000031.1 coordinate 78,214, forward strand.
GATCCCTGAGCCAGAGGGACGAGGAGGGCGACCAGCCAGGCGGACAGCAGGAAGGCCGCACCCCAGTTGACAGGGCCGGGCTGACGGTGGGGCGAAGCCGGGATCAGGCGGTGTGCTCCGGCGGCGGCCACCAGGGTGACAAGACCCGGGATCCAGAACAGGGCACGGTAGCCCAGGGCGCTGGAGACCGGATCGGAGAGCACGGCCGCAAGGCCGCCACTGACGGCGTACAGCGCGGAGAGCAGGGGGGGCGACGGGTTGAGCACGGAAACTCTGGTTCACGCCTTGGCGGCGTAGAGCGGTGATGTATCGCACGCCGGGACGGGTGTGCGCGCTGTGTGGGACGGCGAGGGAGCTTGCGACTGGAGCCGGTCCGAGCGGTCGTGACCGAGGGTGGGACGGGAGGGAGGAGGCCGTCGCCCACGGGTTTGTCGTAGGGTTTCCAGGCGCCGCCGAGCCGCCGGAGGGGCTCCTCAGCGTCGATCGGCGGCAGCGTTCGATCCTGTGCTGGGCCTGGAGTGGATCGCCGAGATCGGCGCCCACGGCAACGTGGCGGGCCCGGACAACTCGCTGCAGTCGCAGCCGTCCAACGCCATCGCGCACGCCCTGAAGAAGGACGGGCTGTCCGTGGGCGACCTGGACCTCATCGAGACCAACGAGGCCTTCGCCGCGGTGTCCGTGCAGTCCATGAAGGACCTGGGCGTGACACCTGGAAAGGTGAACGTCAACGGCGGTGCCATCGCCCTCGGTCACCCGATCGGCATGTCCGGCGCCCGCATCGTCCTGCACCTGGCCCTGGAGCTCAAGCGCCGCGGCGGCGGCGTGGGCGCGGCCGCCCTCTGCGGTGGCGGCGGCCAGGGCGACGCCCTGATCATCCGCGTACCCGGCAACTGACACGACCCATGGGCGAGTGAGCCGAAGGGGCACGGCACCCGCCGGCAAGGACTGGCAGGTTTTTCCGGGCGGCAGCAGCTCACGTCGACGTCCGCGCCGTCTTCGCGCACCGGAAAAGGGGCAAACGGGCCGGGGTGCTGACAAGAATGCCCACACGTCGCCCCCACGCGCCGGCCTCGACGCGGGCGCGGCACCTTGTGGCCATGGGGCGGGGGGAGTGGAGTGGCTCGCCTGCAGACCGGTGTCCGGCCCGTCGGCAGGACAAGGAGGCACCCGATGCGCGCACTGGTTCCGGAAGAGGTCGGCACTCCGCTGGTTCAAGGTCAAGTCCAGCGGAGTCGATCCGCTGGATCTCAAGACCCGCGAGGGAAAGGCGGCTCCTTCCCGGCGTGAACTGCCCGGCGGCGTGGGCGACCTGCAGGGCTCGCTGGCCGAGTATGGGGGGCGGCGCCCGTCTGCTGGCCCGCAAGCCCGCGTCGCTCGATAGGCAACAGGCCGCAGCGCTGTCCTTGGTTCATCCCCGCCTGGGAAGAGCTGGTCGACCGTGCCCAGGTCAGCTTGTGACAGAAGGTCCTTATCCACGGTGGGGTCGGCGGCGTCGGCCAGACTATCCACCGAAGGCAGGATCGTCATCGACGTCGAGCACTGAGCTGGAGTCCCGGTCCGGCGACGAGGGGCGGGAAGCAACCAGCGGGCGTAGCCTCGAATGCAGGGGGGACCGGCGGTAGGAGGCTCTGTGACCACGACGTCGTACGAACCCGGACGCATCGGCCTGCTCCTGATCGACACCGTCAACGAGGTGTTCTCCGAGAAGGGCAAGGGCTACCCGGGGTTCAAGGAAGAGTTCGACAGGATCGGCACGTTCGAGAACCTCAAACGACTTCTCGCAGGTGCCCGCGAGCAAGGGCTGCCGGTCTTCTTCGCGCCGATGTCCTATACCGAGGAGGACTACACATCCTGGAAGCACCTCTCTGGCATCCACCACGAGATGTTCGACAACCGCATGTTCGAAGCGGGGAGCTGGGGTGCTGACTTCCACCCTGAGCTCTCACCCGGCGACGGCGACGTTGTCATCGCGCCGCACAAGAACATCGATGTCCTGGCCAACACAGACCTTGAGGTCCAACTGCGCCAGCACAACGTCGAGTACATCGCCATCGCCGGCATGATAGGCACGCTGTGCGTGGAGTCGACCGCCCGCAGCTGCATGGAACACGGCTACCACGTGACCACCTTCACCGACGCCACTGCGGCGGCCGGCGGACGGGCCGCGTACGACGCGATGGTGCTGCGCTACCCGGCGATCTCCCACGCCACCCTCACAGTCGACGAATTCCTCGCCGCCACGAGCAGGGCGAAAGCCTGACACGAGGGCGCCTCACGGGACCGGCCGACCTTGCACGGCTCCGATAAGCTCCGGGTCCCGCGGCATGGGTGGGCACAGGACCGTGCCCTGCGGCGCCCGTCCATGGTCGGCATGGGCGGGCGCCGCAGGCTCTACAGTCCCGCGGGGAGGTGTGACGGCCCGGCGATCCTGCGTCGGCGGACCGCCGTAACGAGACCTGCCCCCAGCGATGTGGCGCCCGCGGTCAGGCCGACCAGCAGCCAGGTGCGGCCGCCGGTGGCCGCGAGGCTCGGGGCGGTCACCGAGGGCAGGTGGGCCGCATGCTCGATGAGCCGGGTCATGGCCTCGGGGTGGGAGACAGGTGCGGCGTGCGAGGACGGCACTTCAAACGAGACGGCGTTGGCTCGCTTGGCCATCCAGCGCTGTGCCGCGGCCGGGATGTTCTTGTCGTTGCTCGCGATCAGGTCGAACGACGGGATGTTCCTCCAGGCCTCACCGCTCGCCTTGTCCTCAAGGGCCTGAGCGGCCACGGGGCGTTGGGTGACAGCCATGACCGTGGCCTGTGCGGACGGGACGTCGGCGGCGAACTGTTTGTGGAACAGCTCCTGCTTGATGTACAGATCAGTCCCGGCACCCCCGCCGGGAAGCGGGAAGGGCACCTGCGTCAGGGTCTGGCCCAATGTGCTGCCGGGGTACTTGGCCGCGAGTTCGCTTGCGCTCTCGCCCTTCGCCGGAAGGAAACCGGCCGCGAACACCAGAGCCTTCACGTGGGGGCTGCTGAGAGCTGCCTCGTTGATGACCGAGCCGCCATAGGAGTGACCGACGAGGACTACCGGGCCCTTGATACTGCGCAGCACGCTCGCGGTGTAGGCACCGTCGTACTGCAGACCTCTGAGTGGGTTTGCAGGAGCCATGACCGGATACCCGGCGGCGCGCAGCCGCTCGACCACCCCGGTCCAGGCCGAGGCGTCGGCGAACGCGCCGTGCATGAGGACGACGGTGGGCTTGCCGGTGGTCTCGCCGGGCTGGGGTGCGCCGTCGGCGAACGCCGGCGACACCGTCGCACCACATGTCGCGGTGAGGGCCGCGAGCAAGCCCATGCCGCGTGCGAGACCGGCGGATATCGAGGAGATGTCTGCGCTCATGAGCGGCCTTCCGTGGGCAGGTCCGGCTTCTGATCGTCGGATTGCCACGGCTGGAAGGCATGCGGGGAGGTACATCCGGGTGACAAGACGAGCCGCCGGCCAGGCGGGGTTGGCGGCGTCGGCTGCGTACGCTGGCACGCCGAGTGAGCACGGCATGCCTCTGCGCCGCATGGGAACGAGCATGCGCCGGGAGTGCTGCGATACCGGCGACTCCGAAGGGGCCTGGCACCGATGACCATCGCGGTCGCCAGCGACACCTTCTCCGGCGATCCCGATCGGCGAAAGCGCGTCGTCGCGATCCTCTCGATCGTCAACGCGGCGGGTGTCGGGCTCGGTTACCCCCTCACCGGGGTTCTCGCCCAGGGTGCGGGCATTTCCGGCGCCTACTGGTTCGGTGCCGCGGTCGCCGTGGCAGCCCTGCTCACCGCGCTGGCCGTCGTCCCCACCCCCCCCCCGCAACCGCCCCGCGTCAGCGATCGACGTGCCTGGCACCGTCCTGTTCGCCCTACCGGTCACAGCTTTGATCCTGGCCACCTCCGAAGGCGGGAACTGGGGCTGGGCGTCGTCGGCCACCCTGACAGCCGGTGGTACGGCGCTGCTCGTGGGCGCGGCCTGGGCCTGGTACGAGACGCGTACGGAACACCCGCTGGTCGACCTCCGGCAGCTGCGGGTACGTCCGGTGCTCAGCGCCCATGTCACCGTGCTGTTGGCCGGGATCGGCATGTACCTGCTGCTGTCCGTGAGCACCCGCATGATTCAGGCACCGTCGACGACCGGAGGGCTCGACAAGTCCGCCGTGGTCGCCGGTCTTCTCATGCTTCCGCAGGCGCTGGGAAGTCTTGCCTCCGGATGGATCACCCGCCGACTGGGCAGGTGGCTCCCGGCACGCTGGACGCTGCCGCTGGCCGGCGTCGTGATGATGTTCGCGATGGCGTTGTTCGCCCTCTGGCGGCACAGCCTGCCGGGCCTGGTGGCCGCGATGCTCGTGGCGGGCATCGGAATCGGCATCATCTTCTCCACCGCACCGGGGCTCATCGTGGAGAACACCGGCAGGGATCAACGCGGCAGCGCACTCGGCTTCAACCAGGTCTTCCGCTATGTCGGCTACGGCTTCGGCAGCGTGCTGACCGCCGTCGTCCTGGAATCCCGCACACCGCATGGATCGCCCTACCCCGATGACAGCGGCTATGTCGTGGCGGCTCTCGCCGGAGTGATCATCTGGCTGCTCGTCGCCGTGGTGAGCGGCGTGACCGGTCGTCGGCGCCCCGTACAAGCCTCTTCAGGAGAAAAAACATGAGCGCGACACCCGCACCCGGCGAAGCCGTGCGTCTGGGGGACCTGAAGGTCCGCTACCTTCCCGACGGCATCATTCGCGCCCATCCTCTGCAGGCCTACCCGGAACATGTGCACCTCGCGCGGGATTCCGAGCTGAAGCTGCTCGACGAGGACGGCATGCTGCTGCTCAGTGTCGGCGCGCTTCTCGTCGAGACACCTGCCGCACGCATACTCATCGACACCGGAATCGGGCCGCGTGTCATCCCCATACCGTCCCCGGACCCCGCCCTGGCCGCGGGCGTGATGGCGGGCGGGCAACTATTGGACAGTCTCGCGGAGGCGAACCTGCGGCCGGACGACATCGACGCGGTCCTCCTGTCCCACCTCCACGCCGACCACGTCGGCTGGATCACCTCCGACGACGTCTCCACCGAACCCACGTTCCCCAATGCCGAGTATTTCGTCGGCGTCGGCGAATTCGACTTTTGGGGTCAGCCCGCCAACATGGCACGTCTGACCGCACCGACTTCGCGGCAGTACAGCGTCATCGGCTCACGCCGCCACGACCTGCGCACCGACGACCAGCCGTACCAGGGAATCGAGGCCCTTCTCACACCCGGGCACACCCCGGGACATGTGAGCTTCGTTCTGTCCGGGGAGGGCACTCAACGCGCGATCGTCGTTGGCGACGCCATGCACACGGCGGCCGAGGTCCTGCACCCGGACATGTGCTGGACCGGCGACCTCGACCCCCAGGCCGCGGTCGCCTCCCGGCACGCGCTCGTCGGGGAACTCTCCCGGCCTGGCACCGTGACCATCGGCCCTCACTTCACCGGAACGGTGTTCCCCACCCGCGCCTGGTGGCCGGGAAGTGACACCTGATCCGCACCGGGCGGGTTCTGCCTCCGCAGCCGGAAACTCAGCGCGGCGCGTTCCACGCGTCGCGCTGAGCGGGTCCGTCCCCGGAACGGGCGGTTCGCGACGCGAGGGGCCAAGGATCCGGTGCCGCGGCCGGCCGCCTCCGCGGTGAGTCCAGCCCCAGGGGGCCAACGGGGTGAACAGCGCGCGCTCCGCCGGCGAGGCGGGCACGCAGCGATTCCCCCGCAGGGGTTTCGCACATCCCTGCCCCGACGACATCGGCCGGAGCCCTCGTGATCCGTTTGCTGCCTCCCCGGGCACCGGATCCCCGAGCAGTCGCCTGACCTTCGGCTCCAAGAGTCGTCACCCACGCCCGTCGTCCGGGACAGGAGGACGCGGGCGTAGGCGGCACAGAGGATCCAGCGCGGGCCCGTCGCAAGGTGACACACACGCCTTGGTTCCCCTGCGCCGCCGCCGCGAACGCAGACGGGGCGGTTCAGAACTCCAGGACGAGGCGACCGCGTACGCCGCCGGCCTCCAACAGACGGTGGGCCTCGGAGGCATGTTCGGGAGCGAAGGTGCGAGCCACACGCAGGGTCAGCTTCCCAGCTTCGGTCTGTTCACGCAGGTCGTCGAGCCGGCTGCGGTCGCCCAGGTAGTCCGGGACGAAGGCCATGCGCACACGCAGAGACCGCTGCCGCATCTCGTTGGGGCTGAGGGCGCGGGTTCCTTCGCCGAGGACGGTGACGATGACGCCGCCGTCATGGACCGCCGGGGCCACCGCCGCCGAACCGATGACCGCCGCGTCGATCAGCCCTGCCACTCCCGCCGGCACGGCCCGCAGGATGTGCTGCGCAACATCGGCACCCCGGGGTACGACGACGTCGGCACCGAACGAGCGCACGAGCTCCTCATCGGCCGGCGAGGCGTCCGCGACGACGGTGAGTCCGTCCGCTTTGGCCATCTGGGTCACGTAGCCGCCGACGGCTCCCGCTGCGCCGGTGACCGCGAGCGTCTGCCCCGGTGAGAGCCCGGTCAGGTCGATAGCCAGCCGCGCGGTCAGCCCGTTCATGGGCAGGGTTGCCGCCTCGGCATGGGTCGTGCCCCGCGGCGCGCGGGCGACCTGCTCCGCGGGCAGGACGACGTACTGCGCGTAGGCGCCGCCCAGGGCACTGGTCGGGTCGGCCATCGCCATCACCCGGTCCCCCAGGCGCAGATCGGTCTCCGTGCTGGTGCCGATCTCGTCCAGCACCCCGGCTGCTTCCATGCCGGGGACATACGGGGGTGCGGGGGATGTGGGGCCCAGCGCCCCGATACGCAGGTAGCGGTCACCGGGGTTCACCGTGGCGGCGTGAACCCGGATGCGTACCTGCCCGGGACCGGCATGAGGCTCGGGCACCTCGAAAACGCGCAGGGCTTCCGGCCCTCCGAATTCGGATACTCCCACTGTTTTCATCTTTTTCCTCTTCATGCGGGCCGAAGTTGCGTATGTGTGGAGCGGGGTGGTGTCGTGCCCGGCCGGGACGTCCGGCCGGGTCAGCCGAAGATGCGTACTGCCCGTTCGGCCGAGGGGCTCTCGATGGGGTTCATCAGGCGGTGGCGTGTGTGGGCGTGGGTGAAGTCGGGGGAGTGGGAATGGTGCTTCGTCCAGGCCGAGCCGGATCCATTCGGCGCCGACGATCAGACAGGACTGCCCGTGGCGGTCGCGTAGGGTCTCGTCCACCGTCGTTGCGCGGAGCAACTCACGTCCAGGGTTCCGTCCAGCAGGTGCCTCCATGAGCGGCAGAGCGTCTTGCTCCCGGTATCGGTCCTGTCCGCGATGCGCAGGTCTTCCGGAAGGCGTTCATGGCCATACGCATGACTCCTCCGTGTCGATGTCTCTGACGCATCCCATGGGTGGAGCATACGTCCTGTTTGAACGAACGATACAGATTATACTTGGGCGAACGACACAGATTCCCGTGATGGGAGGTGTCCGACTTCCCTGCGGTCCAGCCCGCGGTGGGCCTACGCGTTCGCGAGCGATCTGCCCGGCGAACGGACCCGCGGTGTCCATGATCGTTCAGCCCTGACCTTTCATGGCGCGCAGTGCCGCAACCCCCCGCTTCTTGAACGCACTCTCCGGAATCCGACACCCACCCGAACAGCTCACATCGCCGCCCGGTCGGCATCGACGCAGACGACCCAATACGGCAGGCACATCCACCAGGACCCACCATCCGGGCGAGTCCCGCCCCGACCCAAGGCGCACCATGAACGACTCATCCTTCTCCGCACCTCCTACGGGAACGGCACCTGTTCCCCTGTCCGTCCTCGAGCTCGCCACAGTGGGACAGGGCACGTCGGCCACTCAGGCCCTGCACACCAGCGTGCTCCTGGCCCAACAGGCGGAAGCCCGCGGTTGCCATCGATTCTGGGTGGCCGAGCACCACTCGCTTCCAGAGGTCGCCAGCTCCTCACCGGCAGTCCTCCTGTCGCACATCGCGGCCTGCACCCGCACCATCCGCCTGGGTTCCGGCGGCGTCATGTTGCCCAATCACGCTCCACTCATCGTGGCGGAGCAGTTCGGCATGCTCGACGCCCTGGCTCCTGGCCGCATCGACCTCGGCATCGGGCGCGCGCCCGGAACCGATTACGCTGCGGCAGCGGCTCTGAGGCGTACCGACAGTCCTCACCGGGGCGCGGACAGCTTCCCGGAGCAATTGAACGACCTCGCGGGTTTCTTGCACGACGAGCATCCCCCGGGCACCTGTACACCGACGTGCACGCCATCCCCGGCCCTGCGCAGGGAAGCCTGCCGGGTGGAGTTCCTTCGACCACCCGCCCGACGATGTGGCTGCTGGGCTCCAGCGGCTTCAGTGCCCGACTGGCTGCGCATCTCGGCTTGCCGTTCGCCTTCGCGCACCACTTCGCCTCACAGCACACCGATGCCGCCCTGCGCCTGTACCGCGAGGAATTCCGGCCCTCGACGGTCCTGGACCGGCCCTACGCCATGGTGACCGTGCAGGCGCTGGCTGCCGAGGACGAGAGCGAGGCCTACGCTCAGGTCCTCACCGGTGTCATATCCATGATGCGTACCCAGCGAGGCCACAAGGCCCTCATGCCCACTCCGCAGGAAGCACGGAAGCACGTTTTCAGTCCCTCGGAAAAGGAATTCGTGAGGAACTGGACGGCAACCGTGGAGTACGGCACCCCGGACGTCGTACGGGAGGGCCTCGACCGGCTGGCGGAACGCACGCAGGCCGACGAACTGCTCATCACCAGCTACGTCCACGGATTGCAGACGCGCCTGCGGTCATTCGGCCTTATCGCGGACGCATACGGCATGACCGCCGCCGAACCCGACAGCCGGAACTCAACCATGTGACGTCTGGACTTCATCGACATCATCGCCGACGCTGCCGAGCAGAAGGGCACCGGCCGCTGGACCGTCCAGACCGCGCTGGACCTCGGGGTGCCCGTGTCCGGGATCGGCGAGGCTGTCTTCGCCCGTTCCACCTCCGGCCACACCGCTCTGCGGAAGGCCGGCAGCGCTCTCCCCGGTCCCGCCCCCACCCTTCTCGGCGAGCGCGACGCGGCCCGCTTCACCGAGCAGGTCGAGCAGGCCCTGTACGCATCCAAGGTCATCTCCTACGCCCAGGGCCTCCACCAGATACAGGCGATGTGGAACAGCCCCGTGGCAGGACCGGCGAGCGCCTGGAAGATGTCGGTGTCCGCGGTGACGGGGGCGGGCTTCTCCCGCTTCACGATCGGCCGGACCGGCTCGGCCTGATCGGGGTTCTCCAGGTCGGCCATGTTGGCCAGCGCGATCCGGTGGTGCTCATCGTCATAGGTGATGAAGGCCGAAGCCGGGTCCTCGTGCATGACCTTGCCGTCGAGCACGGTCACCTACCATTCCCGCATTTCCTTCAGGTGCTGCGTCCGCAGGACCACATGTGCGAGCTTGGCAGGAGACGCCATCGTCTTTCCTCCTTGTGTTGGGACGGCCATTGGGCCGGACCGACGTTGACTGCATGCTTGGGCGCGGCCGCGCCCGGGATGAAACTGCCGCCAAGGGCCACGATCGGACCCTGTCAGCGAAGACCGGCACCCCGGCGGTGCCGCGCGGCAGAAGTGCGGTGGGCACGTGAGATGGCTTGCGCAGACCGAGCCGTCACCGCGGCCTGGATGCGTTCGCCGTCGGCCCGTCCCCCGCCGTCATGCGGACCCCGCCACGGTGACCAGCCGTTGCGTCAGCGACGGCGGACGGGCTGTCGGCCGGTGAGGGCTGGATGTGCTCGGTCATGCGTCTCATGGTGCGGCCGTCGCCTATGGTGGCCAAGAGGAACATTAGTGACTAATGAAAAGTAAGTAACGGCGGGCGGACGCGCAGTCCGCAGGCGCCACTCGGGTGCCCCAGCAGGGCGCGATCGTGTCGCGGACACCACCTTGTCCTCCTCGAGGGACGGCGGAGGCCTCAGGTCGGCCGTCGGGGTTGTGACCAGGATCTCGTCCGCATCGGACAGACTTGTCTGTTAGTTTGCTGCTGCGGGGCCGCCGGCCCCAGGTGAGGATCGAGGTGAGCGGCATGCCCGCGACGGTGAAGCGCCCTCCGGCGCGCGAGCGCATACTCATGACGGCCGAGGCGCTGTTCGCCGCGCACGGCCTGCGCGGCGTAGGCGTCGACCGGATCATCGCCGAGTCGGGCGTGGCCAAGTCCACGCTCTACGTCCACTTCCCCTCCAAGGACGGACTGGCCGCCGCGTATCTGCGCCGGGTCGACGACTCCTGGCGGGGCAAGCTGCGCGCCGCCGCCCTGGCGGCCGGTGACGATCCCCGCGAGCAACTGATGGGCTTGTTCGATGCCGTCTCCGCCTCCTATGAGCGCCATGGCTTCCATGGTTGCGCCTTCATCAACGCCGCCGCGGAGAGCGAGCCGGGCAGCCTGCCGCACGAGGTGACCGTCGAGCACAAGCGGACCGTGCGGGCCTGGGTGCGCGAGCTGGCCGAGGCGGCCGGCGCCGCGGACCCCGATGGGCTGGCACTTCAACTGACCCTGCTCATCGACGGCACCCTCGCCGCGGGCAGGCTTGAGCAGAACCCGGCGATACCCGCCGCCGCCAAGGAGGCGGCGCGTGCCGCGGTCGAGCGGGCCTGCCCGCCTGCCGCCTGATCCTCACAGCCGATTCATCCGCTCCGTCTGCGGTGTTCGCGCGCTGTGGACGGGGAGCTCGATGGCCCCGCAAAGACAGACCTGTCCGTTCGAAAGGAACTATCATGACATCCTCCCGTCTGCCGGTCGGAGCCACGATGCGCGCCGTGGTGCTCGAAGAGTTCGGCGGCCCCTTGACCCTGAGCGAGATCGCCAAGCCGACGCCCGGTCCGGGCCAGGTGCTGGTACGGATCGCGGCCAGCGGTGTGAACCCCCTGGACACCAAGATTCGCGCAGGAAAGGCGGGCCACGCCCGCAGCGTGCTTCCCGCCGTGCTCGGCCTGGACCTCGCCGGCGTGGTCGAGGAGGTCGGTGCGGATGTCACGGGCTTCACGCCGGGCGACGAGGTCTTCGGGATGACCGGTGGGGTCGGCGACCTGCAGGGCTCCCTCGCCGAGTACGCGGCGGTGGACGCCCGTCTGCTGGCCCGTAAGCCTCCAGCACTGACGATGCGTCAGGCTGCGGCACTTCCCCTGGTGTTCATCACCGCCTGGGAGGGCCTGGTGGACCGGGCTGGGGTGCACGCGGGGCAGAAGGTACTCGTGCACGGCGGCGCCGGCGGCATCGGGCACGTGGCCGTCCAACTGGCCCAGGCCCGGGGCGCCCAGGTCTTCGCCACCGGCTCGCCGCGAAGCCTGGAGACCATCGCACGCCTGGGCGCGACGCCGATCGACTACACGTCCACGTCGGCCGAGGCGTACGTCGCCGAGCACACCGGCGGGCAGGGCTTCGACATCGTCTACGACACCGTCGGCGGAGAAACGCTCGACACGTCCTTCACCGCCGCGCGCACCTACACCGGGCACGTGGTGAGCGCCCTCGGCTGGGGCACCCACGCCCTCGCCCCGCTGTCGTTCCGAGGGGCCACCTACTCCGGAGTCTTCACACTGCTGCCTATGCTTACCGGCCGCGGGCGTGAGCACCACGGCGAGATCATGCGGCAGGCCGCCGCCCTCGCCGAGGCAGGCGCGCTGGAGCCCCGCGTTGACACGCGCCACTTCACGCTGGCGACGGTCGCCGCGGCGCACGAGCTGGTCGAGCGCGGGGAGGCCGACGGCAAGGTTGTCGTGGACGTCGCCGAGTGACACACGCGCTCCGGTCCGGCCGTCACAGCGGCCGGACCGGAGCGCGTGTGTCAAGGGGTGGTTGCGGGCGAGCGGCTGAAGCCCTTCCCTGCAGCAAGTGTTCGGCCTCGGAGTATTTTCCAACAGCTGGTGTGTGCCGCCCACGGCCGCAGCGATCAGGTCCCGCTCGCCCACCTGGGCCACTTGACGTGCTCCCTGGCCTAGAGTCCAGGGATTCCGGCCTGGGTCGTCTGACCCTTCCGGGGGCTTCCTGCTTCACCGCGCTGTGCGGGCACGGGTGCCCGTCTTACCGGCGCTCC
>NZ_JBHWJT010000032.1:0-86805 GCF_042731325.1 Streptomyces sp. NPDC059866
ACCGACGACACCTGGACACTCACCCCGGCCACCACATAAGGGAGGGCGCCCGGCCGACAGCCAGACGCCCTACACCCAAGATTTTCAGTGATCTTCTAGGGCACTGGATCCGCCTCGTCCTCCGGCTGGGTGGACTCGGTTTCGCGTTCGGCCGGGATCAGCACGGAGCGCCGTACCAGCCGGCCTCGCGGACCGCCGAGTCGTGGATCATCCGGCCGAACAGGCCGGGCGGCCAGGCCTACGGGGGGAGGGCCTGACCGCCCGGCGGTCGAGGGGGGCGGGACCAGTACGGGCCCGCCCGGCGCAGCGGCTACGCCTTCGCGAGTTCCTTCTCCTCGTCCGCGCGCGGTTCGGGCACCTCGGTGGTGTCGTCCGGCGCCGCGCCGTGGCCGTCGTCCAGCAGCGTCGTCTCGTCGAACGGCGCCCGTCCGGCGAGCACCTCGGCGACACGCTCCTTGTCGATCTCCTTGGTCCAGGTGCCGATCAGGACGGTGGCGACGGCGTTGCCCGCGAAGTTGGTCAGGGCGCGGGCCTCGCTCATGAAGCGGTCGATGCCGACGATCAGGCCGACGCCGTCCACAAGGGCGGGCTTGTGGGACTGCAGACCGCCGGCCAGGGTGGCCATGCCCGCGCCGGTGACACCGGCCGCGCCCTTGGAGGCGATCAGCAGGAAGAGGAGCAGCGAGATCTGCTCGCTGAGCGCCATGGGCGTACCCATGGCGTCGGCGATGAACAGGGACGCCATGGTCATGTAGATCATGGTGCCGTCGAGGTTGAAGGAGTAGCCGGTCGGGACGGTGATGCCGACCACCGGCTTGCTGACACCCAGGTGCTCCATCTTCGCGATCAGCCGCGGCAGCGCCGACTCGGAGGAGGAAGTGGACAGGATCAGCAGGAACTCGCGGCCCAGGTACTTGAAGAGCGTGAAGGCGTTCAGGCCCGCGACGATCCGCAGCAGCGCACCGAGCACGATGAAGACGAACAGGATGCAGGTGATGTAGAAGCCGAGCATCAGCACGGCGAGGCTCTTGAGCGCGTCGATACCCGCGGAGCCGGTGACGGCCGCGATAGCACCGAAGGCACCGATCGGCGCTGCCCACATGATCATGGCGAGGATGCGGAAGACCAGCCGCTGGATGTGCTCGATGCCACGGATGATCGGCTGCCCGGTCGAGCCCATGGCCTGCAGCGCGAACCCGGACAGCAGGGCGATGAGCAGGGTCTGGAGGACCTCGCCCTCGGTGAAGGCGGAGACGAGGGTGGTCGGGATGATCCCGAGCAGGAAGTCGGTGGTGCCCTTGGCCTCGGCGTCCACCTGCGCCTGACCGGTCTCGCGGATCGCGTCGGTCACCGCGAGGCCCGCGCCGGGCTCCACGATGTTGCCGACGACCAGACCGATGGCGAGGGCGACCAGCGACATGATCGCGAAGTAGATGAGCGCGATACCGCCGACCGCGCCGACCTTGGCGGCCTTCCGTACGGAACCGATGCCCAGCACGATCGTGCAGAAGATGATCGGCGAGATCATCATCTTGATCAGGTTCACGAAGCCGGTGCCTATCGGCTTCAGGTCGACGGCGAAGTCGGGCGCGACCAGGCCCACGACGATGCCGAGCGCGACCGCGATGATCACCGCGATGTAGAGATAGTGGGTGCGGTCCCGCTTGGCGGGCTTGGCAGGTGCCGTATCGGCTGTACTGGTCACGACTGCCCTCCTTGACGACGTCATCGGCATCACCGGCGTGCGGCTCACGTCCGGGGGATCTGGAGCTTGGAAAGTCCGGGAGACGCACTCCCGCGATGCGGTGACTATCTCCCGGCCTGTGAGGGCGGTCACCCTTCCGTTCATTTAGTTCGTACTTAACGTGGGGGGCACACTGACGACATGCGCATCCGTATCCCGAGACCCCGCAGCCTGGCCGGTCAGCTGTTCGCCATGCAGGCCGTGCTCATCGCGGTGCTCGTTGCCGGATACGCGCTGTTCACGTACGTCAGCGACCGCAACCAGACCGAGGGCGCCGCGGGCCGCCAGGCCATGGCCGTGGCGCGGGCGGTCGCCGACGCGCCCTCCACCCGGGCGGCGATCCGTACCTCCGATCCCACGGCCGCCCTCCAGCCGTACGCGCTGCACGTCATGCGGGACACGGAGGTCGACTTCGTCACGATCATGAATCCCCGCGGCATCCGCTGGACCCACCCCAACGAGAACGAGATAGGCCAGCGCTTCCTGGGCCATATCGAGCCCGCGCTGAAGGGCGAGTCGTTCACCGAGACCTACACCGGCACGCTCGGCCCGTCGGTCCGCGCGGTCACCCCGGTCGAGGACGGGGGGAAGGTCGTCGGCCTGGTCAGCGCCGGCATCCGGGTCGAGGCGATCAGCGAACGCGTCCAGGGCCAGCTGACCGCCCTGCTCGGGGCCGCCGGCGGCGCCCTCGCGCTCGGCGCGGTCGGCACGTATGTCATCAACGCCCGGCTGCGCCGCCACACCCACGGTATGAACGCGGCCGAGCTCAGCCGTATGCACGACTACCATCAGGCCGCGCTGCACGCCGTACGCGAGGGACTGCTGATGCTCGACGGGCAGTACCGGATCGCGCTGATCAACGACGGAGGGCGGGAGCTGCTCGGGGTGACCGAGGACGTCGTGGGCAGATCGGTGGCCGAGATCGGACTGCCGACGCCGCTGACCGGGGCGCTGCTGGCGTCGGAGCCACGGGTGGACGAGGTGCATCTGACGGCGGACCGGGTGCTGGTGGTGAACACCTCGCCGGTGTCGGGCGGGGAGCGGCGGGGGACGGTCGTGACCTTGCGGGACGTGACCGAGCTGCAGTCGCTGATGGGCGAGCTGGACTCGGAGCGGGGCTTCACCCAGGCGCTGCGCTCCCAGGCGCACGAGGCGGCGAACCGGCTGCACACGGTCGTGTCGCTGATCGAGCTGGGTCGGGCCGAGGAGGCGGTCGACTTCGCGACGGCCGAGCTGGAACTGGCGCAGGCGCTGACGGACCAGGTGGTGGCGGCGGTGGGCGAGCCGGTCCTGGCCGCGCTGCTGCTCGGCAAGACCGCGCAGGCCAACGAGCACGGTGTGGAGCTGGTCGTGACTCAGGACAGCCGGCTGGACGACGGGCTGCTGCCGGAGAGCCTGCCGGCCCGGGACCTGGTGACGATCCTGGGCAACCTGATCGACAACGCGGTGGACGCGGCCCAGGGCAGCGTGCCGGCCCGGGTGACCGTGTCGGCGGTCGCGGAGAACGGTGAGCTGGTGCTGCGGGTGTCGGACACCGGGGCGGGAGTGGACCCGGAGCACGCGGAGGCGGTGTTCCAGCGCGGGTTCTCCACCAAGCCGGCCGGTCCGGGCGGACGCGGCCTGGGCCTGGCCCTGGTACGGCAGGCGGTGCACCGGCATGCCGGGGCGCTGTCGGTGGCGGAGGCCGAGGGGGGCGGGGCGGAGTTCGAGGTGCGGTTGCCGCTGCGGGAGCGGGCCGCCGCGGGCGGGGCGGCGTCGGGAGGCCGGGCATGACACTTCAGGAGCCGATCCGCGTCCTGGTCGTGGAGGACGATCCGGTCGCCGCCGACGCACATGTGATGTACGTCGGCCGGGTGCCGGGCTTCGTCGCGGTCGGCAAGGCGCAAACGGGAGCGCAGGCCCGGCGGGCCCTTGAGCGGACGCCGGTGGACCTGCTGCTGCTCGACCTGCACCTGCCGGACGTGCACGGACTGCAACTGGCTCGCTCGCTGCGGGCGGCGGGCTATCACGCGGACGTGATAGCGGTGACGTCGGCGCGGGATCTGGCGGTGGTGCGGGAGGGAGTGTCGCTCGGGGTCGTCCAGTACGTCCTCAAGCCGTTCACTTTCGCGACGCTGCGGGACCGTCTGGTGCGGTACGCGGAGTTCCGGGGTGCGGCGGGCGAGGCCAGCGGCCAGGACGAGGTCGACCGCGCACTCGCGACCCTGCGGGCACCGACACCGGCGGCGCTGCCGAAGGGGTTGAGCGCACCGACGCTGGAGCGGGTGACGGTGGCCCTGCGGGACTGCGCCGACGGGCTCACGGCGACGGGGGTCGCGGAAGCGGTGGGGATCTCGAGGATCACGGCCCGGCGGTACCTGGAGCATCTGGTGGATGCGGGCAGGGCCGTGCGGAGTCCTCAGTACGGGGCCGTGGGGCGGCCCGAGTTGCAGTACCGGTGGGTCAAGGGGCAGTAGTCCTCGGCGGGTTGCGGGGCGTCCGGATCATAATCCGCCGCAGACGCATTGACCTGACTAGACCACTCCTCTTACGTTCACCGGGCAGCCATCCCGGCGCCACAACGAAGTGAGCCCGTAGGAGGTCATGTCCGTGCGTCCCACCGCCGTTCTGCTCACCACCGCCCTCACCCTCACCGCCGCATCCCTCACCGCCTGCGGCAGCGGATCCGGCAGTGACCCGGACACCCTGAAGGTCTCCTTCAAGCAGTCCACGGACAACTCCGTCAAGGTGATGGACACGTTCCTCGCGGACATCAAGAAGCAGTTCGAGAAGGAGAACCCCGGCAAGAAGGTCGAGCTCGTCCCGATCAAGGCCCCGGACTCGGAGTACTACACCAAGGTCCAGCAGATGCTCCGCTCCCCCAAGACGGCCCCGGACCTCGTCTACGAGGACACCTTCCTCATCAACTCCGACATCACCAGCGGCTACTTGAAGCCCCTCGACCCCTACCTCGCCAAGTGGAAGGACTGGAACCAGTTCATCGACACGGCGAAGGCCGCCGCCAAGGGCGAGGACGGGAAGACGTACGGCGTCCCGGACGGCACCGACACCCGGGGCCTCTGGTTCGACAAGGGCATCTTCGAGAAGGCCGGCCTGCCCACCGACTGGCAGCCGGAGAACTGGGACGACGTCCTCGAAGCCGCCCGTACGATCAAGCAGAAGGTCCCCGGCGTCACCCCCCTCAACGTCTACACCGGCAAACCCGCCGGCGAGGCCGCCACCATGCAGGGCTTCCAGATGCTGCTCTACGGCACCAACGACGGCACGACGGACCCGCTCTACGACGACAAGTCCAAGAAGTGGATCGCCGACAGCCAGGGTTTCAAGGACGCCCTCGCGTTCGTCGAGACGGTCTACAAGGAGAAGCTCGGCCCCGACGTCTCCGACGCCCTCGACCCCAACTTCGGCACCCGCGTCCGCGGCGAACTCCTCCCCCAGGGCAAACTCGGCATCAACCTCGACGGCTCCTGGCTCCCGCAGGACTGGCTGGAGGGCAGCGGCCACGAGTGGCCCGAGTGGTCCGAGAAGCTGGGCCTCGCCTCCATGCCCACGCAGCACGGCCAGGCCCCGGGCAAGGTGAGCATGTCGGGCGGCTGGACCTGGGCGATCCCGGCCAAGGCGGCCAACCCGGACCTGGCGTTCACGTTCATCGAGACGATGCAGACGAAGGCCAACGCCCAGAAGTGGTACATCGCCAACTCGGGCATCGCGGTCCGCAAGGACGTCGCGGCCGACCCGGCGTACGTACAGGCGCAGCCCGGCATCAAGTTCTTCACCGATCTGGTCGCCACCACGCACTACCGGCCCGCCTACCCGGCGTATCCGAAGGTCTCCACCGCGATCCAGGAGGCGATGGAGGGCGTGACGACGGGGGACGTGTCGGTCGAGGAGGCGGCGAAGGCGTACGACGAGGAGCTGAAGTCGGCGACGGACAACCAGGTGATCGAGAAATGAGCCGCCGCGCATGACGACCGCTCAGGCCCCCGGCCTCGCAAAGAGGCCGGATCCGGCCCCCTCACGCCCCACGCCGAAGCACCGCCCCCGATCCCTGGTCCGAGCCCTCCCCCTCACCCCCGCCATAGTCCTCCTGCTCCTCTTCCTGGCCGGCCCGATCGCGTACTGCGCCTACATCGCCTTCACCGACCTCCAGCTCACCGGCCAGGCCGAGGAGTCGTTCATCGGCTTCGAGAACTTCCGTACGGCCTTCGGGGACGAGGCGTTCCTGAACGCGGTGTGGCTGACCCTCGTCTTCACGGTCGTCTCGGCGCTGCTCGGCCAGAACACGCTGGGCCTGGCCCTGGCCGCACTGATGCAGCGCGCGTCGAAGACCGTACGCACGCTGGTCGGCGGCATCGTCATCACGGCGTGGGTACTCCCGGAGGTCGTCGCCGGCTTCCTCCTCTACGCCTTCTTCCGCCGCGAGGGCACTCTGAACGCCATCCTGGACTGGCTCCATCTCCCCTCGCAGAACTGGCTGTTCACGCTCCCGATCCTGGCGGTGTCGTTCGCGAACGTCTGGCGGGGCACGGCGTTCTCGATGCTGGTCTACTCGGCGGCGCTGAACGAGATCCCGAAGGAGATCACGGAGGCCGCGGAGGTCGACGGCGCCGGCGGCTGGCGCCGTATGTGGCACATCACCCTCCCGATGATCCGCCGCTCCATCGGCACGAACCTGATGCTGATCACCCTCCAGACCCTGTCCGTCTTCGGCCTGATCTGGGTGATGACGAGGGGCGGGCCGGGCGGAAAGAGCCAGACGCTGCCCCTCTTCATGTACGAGGAGGCGTTCCAGAAGAGCATGATCGGCTACGGCACCGCGGTCGCCCTGCTGCTCCTGGTGGTGGGCTCGTTGTTCTCGGTGGTCTATCTGCGGCTGCTGCGAACGGAGGTCTGACGTCATGCCCCGGACTCCCTCTTCCCGCAGGACCGCGCACCGCCTGGCCGCCGACGCCGGCCTCCTGGTGGTGGCCGCCGCCTTCTCCCTCCCCCTGTTGTGGGTGATCCTGTCCGCACTGGACACGAACGCGAACCTCCAGGTGAAGCTCCCGGACGGCCTGACCCTGGACAACTTCGACGCGGTCCTGACGCCGGACATCACCTTCACGCCGCTGCTCAACAGCCTGCTCCTGTGCGGCGGCGGCACGCTGCTGACGGTGGCCTGCGCCGCGCTGGCCGCCTACCCGCTGTCGCGGTTCCGGTCCCGCCTCAACCGCCCGTTCCTCCTGACGATCCTCTTCGCGACGAGCCTGCCCATCACGGCGATCATGGTCCCGGTGTACGCCCTGTTCGTGCAGGTGAACCTGATCGACACCATGCAGGGCACGATCTTCTTCTTCGCGGCCTCTCAACTGCCGTTCGCCATCTGGCTGATGAAGAACTTCATGGACGGCGTACCGAAGGAACTGGAGGAGGCGGCCTGGACGGACGGGGCGTCGTCGCTCCAG
Organism: Streptomyces sp. NPDC059866; assembly: GCF_042731325.1. NCBI lineage: Bacteria > Bacillati > Actinomycetota > Actinomycetes > Kitasatosporales > Streptomycetaceae > Streptomyces > Streptomyces sp. NPDC059866. Next base: position 7,189 of record NZ_JBHWJT010000032.1, read on the forward strand.
TCGCTGGTGCGGATCGTGCTGCCGCTGATGGGGCCAGGGGTGGCGGTGGTGACGGTGTTCTCGTTCGTGATGATGTGGGGGAACTTCTTCGTTCCGTTCATGCTGCTGCTGACGCCGGATCAGATGCCGGCGGCCGTGAGCATCAACGAGTTCTTCGGGAACAAAGGGACTGTGGTGTACGGACAGTTGGCCGCGTTCTCGATCATCTACTCGACGCCCGTGATTCTGCTGTACGTGCTGGTCGCACGGCGGTTGGGCGGGGGATTTGCGTTGGGCGGAGCGGTCAAGGGGTGAGAGGTTCGGCACCCCTGTGATCAGCTCCCCGGCAACACCCCCGCCCGAAACGGCTCCACTCCCACCACCCGCCGCACCTTCACCGGCTCGATCAGCAGCATCACCCGCCGCTCCCCCGGCAGCAGCCACGGATACCGCTCCTCCCCGATGTACTTCCGCGTCAGCCGGTCCATCGACCGCTGCGCCTCCTCCCCCTCCACGAACCGCACCACCCGCCCCCGGATCTCCACCCGGTCGTAGGGATTCCCGGGGTCGTGGTGGGACAGCGAAACGTTGGGATTGCGCCGCAGGTTCTCCTCCTTCACGCGGCCGATCGCGGTGTTGACCATGACGTACTCACCTTCGAGGTCCGCCCACATGGGCGACACCTGCGGCGCCCCGTCGGGGCCGACGGTCGCCAGGTGCCAGAAGTTCGGGGCCAGCAGACGCTCGCGCACATGCCCCTCGACCTTGCCGTTCACCTCGTACACGAGACACTCTCCTCCCGGGCGGCCCCTCGCGGGCCGTCCGGAGCCATCCTCGCGATCACCCGCTCCGCCCCGACAGACGATCTTCGGCCAGCCCGAACCCACGACCGAAACCGTATCTTCCTACAATCCGTGATCCTGGCCGAACAGACCGTAGTCACCGCCCTCCCGCGCCCCTACTTTGTGCCCGTGCGCCGACCCCCAGCCCTACCGAACCAGCCCGGTCCCCCCTTCAACGCCCCCGCCGCCCGCCGGCTCCGTGCCGCCCTCGGCATGGGGCCCGAACACGTCGCCTACGACCTGCGTGCCTCGTACGGCCTGCCGTACGTCACCCCGGACCTCGTCATCGCCTGGGAACGCGGGACCGCCAACCCCAGCAGCCCCGAACTCACCGCCCTCGCAGGCGCGTTGTGGTGCTCACCGGCTGAACTCATCGGCAGACCGCGGACCCTGCGCGAGCACCGCATCTCCCGCGGGCTCGCCCCGGAGGACGTCGCCCGCGGCGTCGGACTCGAACTCCTCGCCTATCTGCGGATGGAGGAGGACGGCGAGTGGCGCGGCACCGAGCGGCAGACCACAGCCCTGGCCGGCGTCCTCGACCTGGGCCTGCCGGACTTCGTCACCGTCACCGGCCGCGAGGCCAGGCTCGCCGACCTGCTGCGCAGCGCCGTGACCACGCGCTGGCAGGCGTACGTCCGTCCGGTGGGCAAGATCGTGCCCCTGGACCGGGGCGTGCTGGAGGCCACCCTTCAGCAACTGCACCAGGACTACCAGGGGCAGATGGTCGCCACCCTCAGCTGGGGCGGCGGCAGCGGCGACGCCGGTGACAACGGCCGCGACTTCCTCGACCGGATCGTCGAGCACTTCTGGACGACGGTCGACGGGAGCCGGGCATCGGGTTACTAGGAAGGGCGGGTCGCTGGAAGACCGGGCCGCTGGAAAACCGGGCTGCTAGAAGACCGACTCCGCCTCGTCCATCCGGTCCTTCGGCACCGTCTTCAGCTCGGTCACCGCCTCCGCGAGCGGCACCATGACGATGTCGGTGCCGCGCAGCGCGGTCATCCGGCCGAACCGGCCCTGGTGCGCGGCCTCCACCGCGTGCCAGCCGAAGCGGGTGGCGAGCACCCTGTCGTACGCGGTCGGGGTGCCGCCGCGCTGGACGTGGCCGAGGATGACCGGCTTGGCCTCCTTGCCGAGCCGCCGCTCCAGCTCGTACGCCAGTGCCGTACCGATGCCCTGGAAGCGCTCGTGGCCGTACTGGTCGATCTCGCCCTTGCCGTAGTCCATGGTGCCCTCGGCGGGGTGGGCGCCCTCGGCGACGCAGACGACGGCGAACTTCTTGCCGCGGGCGAAGCGTTCCTCGACCATCTTCACGAGATCGGCCGGGTCGAAGGGACGCTCCGGCAGACAGATGCCGTGCGCGCCCGCCGCCATGCCGGACTCCAGCGCGATCCAGCCGGCGTGCCGGCCCATGACCTCGACGACCATCACGCGCTGGTGGGACTCGGCGGTGGTCTTGAGGCGGTCCATGGCTTCGGTGGCGACCCCCACCGCCGTGTCGAAGCCGAACGTCCGGTCGGTCGACGAGATGTCGTTGTCGATCGTCTTCGGTACGCCGACCACCGGCAGACCGGCGTCGCTCAGCATCCGGGCCGCCGTGAGCGTGCCCTCGCCGCCGATCGGGATCAGCGCGTCGATGCCGAAGTCACGGGCGATGTCGGCGGCGTTGTCGCAGGCCTCGCGCAGACGGTCGCGTTCCAGGCGGGAGGAGCCGAGGATGGTGCCGCCGCGGGCCAGGATGCCGCTGACCGCGTTCAGGTCGAGGCTGCGGTAGCGGCCGTCCAGCAGGCCCGCGTAACCGTCCTCGAAGCCGATGACCTCGTCGTCGTAGTTGTCGACCGCGCGGTGCACGACCGACCGGATCACGGCGTTCAGGCCGGGGCAGTCGCCGCCTGCGGTGAGAACTCCGATGCGCATCGTGCTGTGTCTCCAGGTCGCTGTCGATACCGGTGAGCCACTGCCGATTGTTTCACGTCCTTCAGGCCCTCAGCACGACGACGTCTTGACGGGCGCCTTATCTACGGCCAGAGGTATTGTCAAGAGGGTTCTGCTCACCTCGGTGGGCGATTTTTGTGACTGAGACGAAACGGAGAGCACGCGTGACGCGCAGCGTGTACGTGACCGGTATCGACCGTGGCGACGGCCGCCAGGTCGTCGAACTGGGAGTCATGGAGCTCCTGACCCGGCAGGTGGACCGCGTCGGTGTCTTCCGCCCCCTCGTCCACGACGGGCCCGACCGTCTCTTCGAGCTGCTGCGCGCCCGCTACCGCCTGTCGCAGGACCCGGCGACGGTCTACGGCATGGACTACCACGAGGCCTCCGCGCTGCAGGCCGAACGGGGGACGGACGAGCTGGTGTCCACGCTCGTCGACCGGTTCCGTCTCGTCGCGCGGGACTACGACGTCGTCCTCGTTCTCGGCACCGACTTCGCCGACACCCAGCTCCCGGACGAGCTGTCCCTCAACGCCCGGCTCGCCAACGAGTTCGGCGCCTCGGTCATCCCCGTCGTGGGCGGGCGGAAGCAGGCCGCCGAGTCGGTGCTCGCCGAGACCCGCAACGCCTACCGCGCCTATGACGGGCTGGGCTGCGACGTCCTCGCCATGGTCACCAACCGGGTCGCCCGCGAGGACCGCGACGAGATCACCCGGCGGCTGACGGACCGGCTGCCCGTGCCCTGCTACGTCCTGCCCGACGAACCGGCCCTGTCCGCCCCGACGGTCGCCCAGATCTCGCAGGCCCTGGGCGGCAAGGTGCTGCTCGGCGACGACTCGGGGCTGGCCCGTGACGCGCTCGGCTTCGTCTTCGGCGGGGCGATGCTGCCGAACTTCCTGGGCGCCCTGACCCCCGGCTGCATGGTCGTCACCCCCGGCGACCGCGCCGACCTGGTCGTCGGATCGCTCGCCGCGCACAGCGCCGGCACCCCACCGATAGCAGGCGTCCTGCTCACGCTGAACGAGGTGCCGGGCGACGACATCCTCACCCTCGCCGCCCGCCTCGCCCCGGGCACCCCGGTGCTGTCGGTGCCCGGCCTCAGTTTCCCCACCGCGGAGCAGCTGTTCTCCCTGGAGGGCAAGCTCAACGCGGCCACCCCGCGCAAGGCGGAGACCGCGCTCGGCCTGTTCGAGCGGTACGTGGAGACCGGGGACCTGCTGAAGCGGGTGAGCGCCCCGAGCAGCGACCGGGTGACGCCGATGATGTTCGAGCACAAGCTGCTCGAGCAGGCCCGCTCCGACATGCGGCGGGTCGTGCTGCCGGAGGGCACCGAGGAGCGTGTGCTGCACGCCGCCGAGGTGCTGCTGCGTCGCCGGGTCTGCGACCTCACGCTGCTCGGCCCCGTCGACCAGATCCGCAAGAAGGCCGCCGACCTCGGCATCGACCTCGGCGACGCCCAGCTGATCGACCCGGCCACCAGCGAGCTGCGCGACGCCTTCGCCGAGAAGTACGCGGCGCTGCGCGCCCACAAGGGCGTGACCGTGGAGCTGGCCTACGACGTCGTCTCCGACGTGAACTACTTCGGCACCCTGATGGTCCAGGAGGGCCTCGCCGACGGCATGGTGTCCGGGTCGGTGCACTCCACGGCCGCTACCATCCGGCCGGCCTTCGAGATCATCAAGACGAAGCCGGACGCTTCCATCGTCTCGTCCGTCTTCTTCATGTGCCTCGCCGACAAGGTGCTCGTCTACGGCGACTGCGCGGTCAACCCCGACCCCGACGCCGAGCAGCTCGCCGACATCGCCGTCCAGTCGGCGTCCACGGCCGCCCGGTTCGGCGTGGAGCCGCGGATCGCGATGCTGTCGTACTCCACCGGTACGTCCGGCTCGGGCGCCGACGTCGACAAAGTGCGCGAGGCGACCGAGCTGGTCCGCTCGCACCGGCCCGACCTGAAGATCGAGGGGCCGATCCAGTACGACGCCGCCGTGGAGCCGACAGTCGCCGCGACCAAGCTGCCCGGGTCCGAGGTCGCGGGCCAGGCCAGCGTGCTGATCTTCCCCGACCTCAACACCGGCAACAACACCTACAAGGCCGTGCAGCGCTCGGCCGGCGCGATCGCCGTCGGCCCGGTGCTGCAGGGTCTGCGCAAGCCGGTCAACGACCTGTCCCGGGGCGCCCTCGTCCAGGACATCGTCAACACCGTCGCCATCACGGCGATCCAGGCCCAGTCCTCCGACCAGAAGGCATCCCAGCTGTGAGCTCGTCCCGCATCCTCGTCCTCAACTCCGGCTCCTCGTCGGTGAAGTACCAGCTGCTCGACATGCGCGACAGCAGCCGGCTCGCGGTGGGCCTCGTCGAGCGGATCGGCGAGGAGACCTCACGCCTGAAGCACACCCCGGCGGGCGCCGAGGCCCGGGAGTGGACGGGCCCGATCGCCGACCACGAGGCCGCCCTGAAGGCCGTGTCGGCGGAACTGGCCAAGGACGGCCTCGGCCTCGACTCGCCCGAGCTGGCGGCGATAGGCCACCGGGTCGTGCACGGCGGGAAGCACTTCACCGAGCCGACGGTCGTCGACGACACCGTGCTCGCCGAGATCGAGCGGCTGATCCCGGTCGCCCCGCTGCACAACCCGGCCAACCTGACCGGCATCCGTACGGCCCAGGCACTGCGCCCCGACCTGCCTCAGGTCGCCGTCTTCGACACCGCGTTCCACACGACGATGCCGGAGTCGGCCGCCCGCTACGCGATCGACGTGCAGACCGCCGACGAGCATCGCATCCGGCGCTACGGCTTCCACGGCACCTCGCACGCCTATGTCTCCCGCGCCACGGCTCGGCTGCTCGGCAGGGGCCCCGAGGACGTGAACGTCATCGTGCTGCACCTCGGCAACGGGGCGTCCGCCTCGGCGGTCAGGGGCGGGAAGTGCGTGGACACCTCCATGGGGCTGACGCCGCTGGAGGGGCTCGTGATGGGTACGCGTTCCGGAGACATGGACCCGGCCGTCATCTTCCATTTGATGCGTGTTGGCGGAATGTCCGCCGACGAGATCGACACTCTTCTCAACAAGAAGAGCGGGCTGATCGGTCTGTGCGGGGACAACGACATGCGGGAGATCCGCCGCCGGATCGACGAGGGTGACGAACAGGCGCAACTCGCCTTCGACATCTACATTCACCGCCTGAAGAAGTACATCGGCGCCTATTACGCGGTACTCGGCCGGGTGGACGCGATCGCGTTCACGGCCGGGGTCGGCGAGAACGCGGCGCCCGTACGGGAAGCTGCGGTGGCGGGCTTGGAGGAGCTGGGCCTGGCGGTGGACAGCGAGCTGAACGCCGTACGCGGCGACGCACCGCGACTGATCTCGCCCGAGCACGCCAGGGTGGCCGTGGCGGTCGTGCCGACCGACGAGGAACTGGAGATCGCGACACAGACGTACGCGCTGGTAAAGGGGTCACAGAACCTCACCTGAGCGGCATCCCGCCCTTTTGCATTTTCCGCCAGACGGAATATTCCGCAGCGAAACAAACCGATAGGATCGCCCCCATGCGCCGTTCGAAAATCGTCTGCACTCTCGGCCCCGCGGTCGACTCCCACGAGCAACTGGTCGCGCTGATCGAGGCCGGCATGAACGTGGCCCGCTTCAACTTCAGCCACGGCACGCACGCCGAGCACCAGGGGCGGTACGACCGGGTCCGGGCCGCCGCCAAGGAGACCGGCCGGGCCATCGGTGTCCTCGCCGACCTGCAGGGCCCGAAGATCCGTCTCGCGACCTTCGCCGAGGGGCCGGTGGAGCTCGTGCGGGGTGACGAGTTCACCATCACCACCGAGGACGTCCCGGGCGACAAGACGATCTGCGGGACGACCTACAAGGGTCTGCCCGGCGACGTCGCGCGCGGCGACCAGATCCTGATCAACGACGGCAACGTCGAGCTGAAGGTGCTGGACGTCGAGGGGGCGCGGGTCAGGACGATCGTCATCGAGGGCGGCGTCATCTCCGACCACAAGGGCATCAACCTGCCCGGCGCGGCCGTCAACGTCCCGGCGCTGTCCGAGAAGGACGTCGAGGACCTGCGCTTCGCGCTGCGCATGGGCTGCGACCTGGTGGCCCTGTCCTTCGTCCGGGACGCCAAGGACGTGCACGACGTCCACCGGGTCATGGACGAGGAGGGCCGCCGTGTCCCGGTCATCGCCAAGGTGGAGAAGCCGCAGGCGGTGGCGAACATGGAGGACGTCGTGATGGCGTTCGACGGTGTGATGGTCGCGCGCGGCGACCTGGCCGTCGAGTACCCGCTCGAGAAGGTCCCGCTGGTGCAGAAGCGCCTGATCGAGCTGTGCCGCCGCAACGCCAAGCCGGTGATCGTGGCGACCCAGATGATGGAGTCGATGATCACCAACTCCCGGCCGACCCGCGCCGAGGCCTCCGACGTGGCCAACGCGATCCTGGACGGCGCCGATGCGGTCATGCTGTCCGCCGAGTCGAGCGTGGGCGCGTACCCGATCGAGACCGTCAAGACGATGTCGAAGATCGTCCAGGCGGCCGAGCAGGAGCTGCTGTCCAAGGGACTCCAGCCGCTCGTCCCGGGCAAGAAGCCGCGCACGCAGGGTGGTTCGGTCGCCCGTGCCGCCTGCGAGATCGCGGACTTCCTCGGCGGCAAGGGCCTGGTGGCGTTCACCCAGTCCGGTGACACGGCCCGGCGGCTGTGCCGCTACCGAGCCGCCCAGCCGATCCTGGCGTTCACCACGGACGAGTCCACCCGCAACCAGCTGACGCTCAGCTGGGGCGTGGAGTCGCACGTCGTGCCGTTCGTGAACAGCACCGACGAGATGGTCGACCTGGTCGACCAGGAGATCGCCAAGCTCAACCGCTTCGACCCGGGCGACATCATGATCATCACCGCTGGTTCGCCCCCCGGCGTCCCCGGCACCACCAACATGGTCCGCGTCCACCACCTCGGCGGCGGCGAGCGCGACTGACGCGCCGGCTTCAGCGCGCACAGCGCCTTTCGTACGGCACTGAGGGCGCCCCCTGCGACCAGGGGGCGCCCTCAGTGGTGTGCGGCTCCCGAACGGGCTTGTGGGGACGCTCAGTCGGTGACGTACTGATGCAGCCCGGGTACGTGCAGGGTCCCGCCGAACTGGCCGGCCTGCTGGACCTTCACGTTGGTGAAGTAGATCAGCGGGATGTTCAGCGGCGGCGGGTGCTTGGGGTCGAACGTGACCGGGATCAGGCCCAGCAGGTTGCCGGAGATGCTCTCGGTGTACATCACCGTCTCACCGTCGCGGATGGTGGACGTCGAGCCCTCGGCCGCCTGCACGTGGTACGTCTTGCCGGACTGCTTGTCCTTCACCGTCTGGTGCAGGTCGCCGATGTCGGTGCCGTCCGATATGACGTACTTCAGGACCTTCTTGACCGTGCCGTTGGCGGTCTTCACCTCGACGATGCCCTGGTAGTCGGCGCCCTTCAGCAGCAGCGAACTGGCGTCCAGGAACCAGGGGTCGTCGGGCAGCGGCACCTTGTTGTCGACGCCGCCCTCCTCGTCGGTGGCGACCGGGCAGTCGTCCACGTCCGTGGTGGAGCTCGCCGAGGGGCTCGGGGTCGGGGAGGCGGCAGCCTCCTGCGCGGCCTCGCTCGCGTCCTCGGCCGCCTCGGACGCCGTACCGGTGGCGTCCTCGACGGCGTCCCCGACCGTGTCGGTGACCTTGTCGGTGGTCTCCTCGACGGGGTCGGACGTGTCCTTGCCGGAGTCCTCGGTGCTCCCCGAACTCTCCGACGACGGGGCCTCGCTCGCGCTCGGGCTCGGGCTCGCCGAGGCGGACGGGGACGGCGTCGGGCTCGCGGTCTCCTGGCCGGCGCCCGTGATGGTGTCGACGACGCCCGTGACCGCGTCGCCGATGGTCTCCAGCACGCCCTTGTCGCTCTCGGACGGCGACGGCGACGGCGTGCCGCCACCGGCCGGCTCGGACTCCTTGCTCTCCGACGCGGAGGGCGACGGCGTGGGCTCGGCCTCGTCGTCGGCACCTGAATCCGACGAAGAGTCGCTGCCCGAGGAGTCCGAACTCCCGGAAGGAGACGATGCGTCCGACGACGCCGAGGGGCTCGGCTCCGCCTCGTCCGCGGACGCGCTCTCGCTCGCCGACGCGGAGGGCGACGGCGTGGCCGACTCGGAGGAACCGTTCTCGGCCTCCTCCAGGGCGGTGACGCAGTCCTTGTACTCGTCGGCCGTCAGGCTCCGGGAGGCCGGCTGGTCCTCGGCGAGGGCGAGCTTCGGTGTGAACCCCATCCCCATGAGGACCGCCGTGGGCATCGCCGCGAGGGCTATCGCCTTGCCGGCCGGCATGTGGAACCTGGTGAACAGCGGCTTCTTGGGTGCCGCGTGGCGCGGCCCGGTTCTCACACGGGACTCGTCCACTTCAGTCCCGTGGGTCCCCTCGTCAGCCGGCACTGTGCCTCCCGTTCGCCTCGTTGCCGGGGCTCGTTCCTGACAGATCGTTGGACTTGTCCACCCCGTCCGCGGCTGCGGTGCCCGGCGCTACCGCGCCCTCGGGGGCACCGCCCGTTCCCGTGGTGTCCGCCTGCGCCTGCTCCGGCGCGGGCGGCGCGTCCTCGGCCCACGACACGGCCATCGCGCCGCCGACGAGGGCGAGCAGGAAGCCGATGAGGAAACCGCCGAGGTTGGACACCGGGATGGACACCAGCGCCAGCAGGATCGCCGCGACGCCCGCGAAGGTGCGGACGTGCTTCTGGAACCAGAGGCTGAAGCCCAGGACGACGAGCAGCACGCCGATGATCAGGGATCCGGCACCCGCGGTGGTGGCCATCGCCAGCGTCAGGTGGCCGATCTGGAGGTTTGCGTACGGGAAGTAGGCGATGGGGAGTCCGCCGAGCATGACGAACAGGCCGGCCCAGAAAGGCCTTGTGCCCCGCCAGGCGCGGAAGTTCCGCCGAAAGACCCGGAGGTAGTGCTCGTCGTGGCCGGGCGCGGCAGGAGTCTCGGCGCTCATGGAAAACAGCTCCCTGGAACGGCGTTGCTGTGGTGGAGAGATGTACTGCGTGAAAATGCGGTGCAGCTGGGGCGGAGAGTGGACGGGCGGGGGCGCCATCGGCTCCCCCGCCCGTCAGAGAGTGCTTAGTAGCACTCCTTGACACCCGTCGACAGCGACATCTTCAGGCCGCTGAGCTTGAAGGTTCCGGCGGTGGTCGCCCACGCCGTCTGCTTCACGTCGGTCAGGGTGACCGAGTCGGCCTGCTGGGCGAACCCGTAGGGGTTCGACTGCTCGCCGCCGCCCTTCATGCCCGGACCCTTGGTGGCGTCCTTGGCGGCCACACCGATGTCGATGCCCCGGAACGTCGCGTCGGCCTCGAGCTGGGCGACGTCGATGTACAGGTTCTCGGCCTTGACCGGAGTGGCACCGTCGCCGGCCCGCAGGATCAGGCTGACGTTCCCGAGCACCGGAATGTTCGGGGTGACGACCGACTGGCACAGGCTCTTGATGGTCGCCTGCTTGAACGCCGAGACGGCGACGGGGTGAACCGTCTTCTTGCCGTCCATCGTGTAGCCCTCGTCAAGGGCGCCGTACTGCGAGAAGCCCGTACCGTCGAGCTGCTTCGTCGTGACCTTGAACGACTGGCCGGAAACGCTGAACGACGCGGCCAGAGCACCCTGAGCGAGTGCGACACCTATGCATGCCGTGGCGGCAACGCTGGGCACCATGACCACAGCGAACCGCTTCCATCTGGTCCCACCACGCACCTGGGACTCCATATTTCCTCCTTCTCGGACGTACATCTCCTGGCACCCGGCTCGCCCTCGGACGACGGCTCAGCGGGGCAGGGATGGGAGAAGTGCTACGTCCTCGGGAAGGAGAGCGCCTGCGCTCGGCGGCGCGAACCGCGCCCGAATCACCGGCGATCACCCCCGAGCGACAACCACTGGTCGCGCCTGACACGCATCACGCACAACCTTGCTGGACAGGCTTCGCCGGTGGGCGAAGACCCCCCTGTCCAAGAGTCGGCGCCACTGCCGTCGACTCTGCTCGGTGGGGACCCAGGAAATCCCGTGACCCGACCGGCTGTCGGGGTGCGGGAATGGACCGAGCGTCGCCGATCGTGGTGCATTCTCGCCGCCCGCACAAGGGGGTTCGTTACTCACTAGTAACGGCCGGATAACCGAACACCGACCCCTCGGCCTCGCTCAGCGACGCTGGGTGGCAACTTGGGGTAGGACAAAACTATTGATCATTGGACAGAATCCGACAGTTCAACGCCCGCGACTTACTCGCAGTAACAGCGGCCGCGATTACCAAGATTTGGTAAAGCGCGGCCGCAGTGGCCCTCCGTCGGCAGTTCCGTCACTCGGGCACCAGCCGCCTCATGGCGCCGGGATGCCCGCGGAACAGGTCCTCCGCCCCGCTCAGAACAGGGCGCGGGCAAGCGCCCGGCGCGCCGCGGTCACCCGCGGATCGTCGGCGCCGACCACCTCGAACAGCTCAAGCAGCCGCAGCCGTACGGCATCCCGGTCCTCGCCCGCCGTACGCCGCACGGTGTCGATGAGCCGCCCGAACGCGTCCTCGACATGACCGCCCACCAGATCCAGGTCGGCGGCGACGATCTGCGCCTGCGCGTCGGCCGGCTTCTCGGCCGCGTCCTTGCGCACCCGCTGCGGGTCCAGACCCTGCACCCGCTGGAGCAACTCCGCCTGCGCCAGGCCGAGTTTGGCCTCCGGGTTGCCGGGGTCGTCGGCGAGCACGTTCTTGTACGCCTGGACGGCCCCGCCCAGGTCGCCCGCGTCCAGCGCCTGCGCCGCCGCGTTCAGCAGGGCGTCGTACGGCCCGGCCGGCGCCTGCGCCGGGGCTGCCTGGCCGCCCGGCTCGGCCTCCGGGTCGACGGTCAGGCCGGTCAGCCCGAAGCGCTGCTCGGCGACCGTCACCAACTGGTCGAGGGTCTGCCGGATCTGCTCCTCACCGGCCGCTCCCTGGAAGAGCGGCAGCGCCTGGCCCGCGACGACGGCGAAGACCGCCGGGATCCCCTGGATCCCGAACTGCTGCATCAGCATCTGGTTGGCGTCGACGTCGATCTTGGCGAGGACGAAGCGGCCGTTGTACTCGACGGCGAGCCGCTCCAGGACGGGGCTGAGCTGCTTGCAGGGCTGGCACCACTCGGCCCAGAAGTCGATGACGACCGGGACCTCGGCGGAGCGCTGCAGGACGTCTTGCTCGAATCCGGCCTCATCGACGTCGATGACGAGATCGGCCGGGGAGACGGCCCCGCCCCCGCCCTTCCGGGCCGCTTCGGCGCGCGCCTGCTCCGCCTTCGCCTTGGCCTCTTGGGCCGCCTTCACCGCGGCGAGGTCGACGACGCCGCTCATGGACATGTTCCGTGGCTGCATGCGTCTATCCTCCCCTGTTCCCGCGCGTGTGTGAAAAACGCTGTGAAAGCCGGCCCCGGAAGGGGGCCGACTGCGTGGTCTGCGGCGCCGGGTCCCCACCCCACGCCCTGTGGTCGTCGCTCGCGTATGCCGTCCACGAGCTTTCGCTACGAGTCGTAGCGTAATGCCATGCAAGGCCCGCGCGGCACCGCCGCCCGGTGATCTCCCTCACTGCCCTGCAGAACCGGCCGGTTAGGGTCGGGGGATGCAGAGCCGCACCCCCGCCAGCCGCACCGGACGCCCGCGCAGCGTCGCCGCCGACGCCGCGATTCTGGCCGCGACCCGGGCGGCTCTCGTCGAACTGGGCTGGTCCAAGCTCACCTTGGGGGACGTGGCGACGCGGGCCGGGGTTGCGAAGACGACGCTGTACCGCCGCTGGGCGGGCAAGAACGAACTGGTCGTCGACGCGGTGGCGGAACTCTTCGACGAACTGCGCCTGCCCGACCGCGGCTCACTGGCCGCCGACATCGAGGGCGTCGTCCTGCAGTTCGCCGCGATCCTGGACCGCCCGGAGGCCAAGAGCGGCCTGATGGCGGTGGTCTCGGAGTCGACGCGCGACGAGGCGCTGCGCGAGCGCATCCGCACCTCGATCGTCGACCGCCAGAAACGCCTGGTCCTGGAGGGCCGCGCCCGCGCCCAGACCCGCGGCGAACTCCCCCCGGAGACGGACCCGGCGGAATCGGCCCGCACGGTGGACCTGATCTTCGACGTGGTCGCGGGCGCGGTGGTCCACCGCACCCTGGTGAGCGCGGAGCCGGCGGACGAGGAGTGGGTACAAAACTTCACACGGGTACTGCTGCACGGCCTGACGCCCTAGCCGCACGTAGCTGCGGGCAGTCGTGCCGCTGGGGCGGCACGGGTGGGCGCAGCGGCACCCCCGCAGCGCCGGGCTGCGCCCCCCCGCCCAGCCCCAACGCCGGGACCTCAGAAGCCGGCAGGCTCGGTGTACACCCCCCACTCATCCCGCAGCACCCCACAGATCTCCCCCAACGTCGCCTCCGCCCGCACCGCATCCAGCATCGGCTCGATCATGTTCCCCCCATCCCGCGCAGCCGCAACCATCGCGTCCAGCGCGGCCCGCACGCCCGCATCGTCCCGTTCCGCACGCCGCGCGCCGAGCACCCGCACCTGCTCCCGCTCCACCTCATGGCTCACCCGCAGAATCTCCAGATCGCCGGTGACGGACCCGGTGTGGACATTCACGCCCACCACCTTCTTGTCGCCCTTCTCCAGAGCCTGCTGGTACCGGAACGCGGACTCCGCGATCTCCCCGGTGAACCACCCGTCTTCGATCCCCCGCAGAATCCCGGAGGTGATCGGCCCGATCGGGTGCCGCCCGTCGGGGTGCGCCCGCAGCCCCCGCTCCTTGATCTGGTCGAAGATCTTCTCCGCGTCGGCCTCGATCCGGTCGGTCAGCTGCTCGACGTACCACGAACCGCCCAGCGGATCGGCCACGTTGGCGACGCCGGTCTCCTCCATGAGCACCTGCTGGGTACGCAGCGCGATCTCCGCCGCCTGCTCACTCGGCAGCGCAAGCGTCTCGTCGAGCGCGTTGGTGTGCAGCGAGTTCGTGCCGCCGAGCACCGCCGCCAGCGCCTCCACGGCCGTACGGACGACGTTGTTGTACGGCTGCTGGGCCGTCAGCGAGACTCCGGCGGTCTGCGTGTGGAAGCGCAGCCACTGGGCCTTCTCGGACTTCGCCCCGTACACGTCCCGTATCCAGCGCGCCCAGATCCTGCGCGCCGCCCGGAACTTGGCGATCTCCTCGAAGAAGTCGACGTGCGCGTCGAAGAAGAAGCTCAGCCCCGGCGCGAAGACATCCACGTCCAGCCCGCGCGACAGCCCCAGCTCCACGTACCCGAAGCCGTCCGCCAGCGTGTACGCCAGCTCCTGCGCGGCCGTCGACCCGGCCTCGCGGATGTGGTAGCCGGAGACGGACAGCGGCTTGTAGGCGGGGATGCGCTCGGCGCAGTACTCCATCAGGTCGCCGATGAGGCGCAGATGCGGCTCGGGCTGGAAGAGCCACTCCTTCTGCGCGATGTACTCCTTGAAGATGTCCGTCTGCAGCGTGCCGTTGAGGACGCCGGGATCGATGCCCTGGCGCTCGGCGGCGACCAGGTACATGCAGAAGACGGGGACCGCCGGACCGCTGATCGTCATCGAGGTGGTGACGTCGCCGAGGGGGATGTCCTTGAACAGCACGTCCATGTCGGCCGCCGAGTCGATCGCCACCCCGCAGTGGCCGACCTCGCCGAGCGAGCGCGGGTCGTCGGAGTCGCGGCCCATGAGGGTCGGCATGTCGAAGGCGACCGAGAGCCCGCCTCCGCCGTTGCCGAGGATCATCTTGTAGCGCTCGTTGGTCTGCTCCGCGTTCCCGAACCCGGCGAACTGCCGGATGGTCCACGTACGCCCCCGGTAGCCGGTCGGATAGAGGCCGCGGGTGAAGGGGTACTCCCCCGGCCAGCCGATCCGCTCGAAGCCTTCATAGGTGTCCCCGGGCCGGGGACCGTACACCGGCTCCACGGGGTCCCCGGAGAGCGTGGTGAAGTCGGCCTCGCGCTTGCGCGCGGCGTCGTACCGGGCCTGCCAGCGTCGGCGGCCCTCCTCGATGGCGTCAGCGTCCATACCCTCCAATTTACTTGGACGTCCTAGTAAATGTCGACGGCGGCGGGAGGATTCAGCGGAACGCCCAGGTGACCGGGGGAAAGGGGCCGCCGTACGCGCGGGCGTACGGCGGGGTGCTCACGCCTTCGCGGGCGCCGGCGCGTCCTGGGCGACCTGGGCCTCCAGCTCGCCCGAGATCTTCCGCTCGACGAAGAAGGCGGCCGTCGGGACCGTGCCCGCCAGCAGGACCCACAGCTGCTTGCCGACCGGCCACTTCGCCTTGGAGCCCAGGTCGAAGGCGAAGACCAGGTAGACGACGTAGAGCCAGCCGTGCGCGATGGAGACGACACGGGTGGCGTCCGCGGCACCGTCGATGTCCAGCACGTACTTGCCGATCATGCACAGGCACAGCAGAACCAGGAGCACACCGGTGACGTAGGCCATGACGCGGTAGCGGGTCAGCACGCTCTTTTTCATGCGGTCGAGCGTATCCGCCCGTTCCGGTCGATCTTTCCCCGGGTCACTGCTCTTCGAAGTCGTGCGCGGCGACGCGCAGCGGGCGCAGCATCGCGAAGATCTCGGCGCACTCCTCGGCGTCGTACACGCCGAGTCCGAAGTCCATCGCCATCAGGTCGCGGGTGGCCGCCTCGACGACCTCGCGGCCCTTGTCGGTGATGACGGCGAGCGTGCCGCGGCCGTCGTTGGGGTTGGGGCGCCGGTCCACCAGGCCGGACTTCACCAGGCGGTCCACGGTGTTCGTCACGGACGTCGGATGCACCATGAGGCGCTCGCCGATCTTCGACATCGGCAGCTCGCCGGCCTTGGAGAAGTTGAGCAGCACCAGCGCCTCGTAGCGCGCGAAGGTCAGCCCGTACGGCTTGACGACCGCGTCGACCTCGGCGAGCAGGATCTGGTGCGCGCGCATGATCGAGGTGATCGCGGCCATGGACGGCACGTTGCCCCAGCGCTGCTTCCAGAGCTCGTCGGCGCGGGCGATGGGGTCGAAGGGGAGGCTGAGCGGCTTCGGCACGTCACCAGACCTTACCGGCCGGTCATATCCCGGTCAGCCCCGTCTCGCCCTTCGGTCGAACTCGTCAGCCGCGGGCAGTCGCGCTCCGTCGTAGCTGCGGGCAGTCGTGCCTCCCCCACAGTGCCTTAAAGGCCTGGGGGGACCCCCAGGGCGGCACGGGTGGGCGATGGGGGTCCCCCCGCTCGAGCGAAGCCGAGAGTGGGGGAGGCACCCCGCAGCGCCGGGCTGCGCGGCCCACCCCGGCCCCACGCCGCACAGCAACACGGTGAGCAGCGGCCAGTCCGACCGGTGGCTATTCCGCGAGGTACCGCTCCACCGTCTCCACCTTGGACGTGAGTCCGTCCGTCACTCCGGGCCGGATGTCCGCCTTGAGCACCAGGGACACGCGCGGCGCCCGCTCCTCCACGGCCGCGACGGCACGCCTGACGACGTCCATGACCTCGTCCCACTCCCCCTCGACCGACGTGAACATCGCGTCGGTACGGTTCGGCAGCCCCGACTCACGGACCACACGGACGGCCTCGGCGACATACTCCCCGACGTCCTCGCCGACACCCAGCGGCGTCACGGAGAAGGCGACGATCACGCTTTCACGGTCCCTTCCTTGCGGGCGCGGGACGCGATCACGGCGTTCTCGGCCTCACGCTTGAGCATGCGCTCGGCGAAGAAGCCGCCGGTGGGCAGCACGGAGAGGACGAAGTAGAGCGCAGCCCGGCCGAAGGGCCACTTCGCGCGGTTCCAGGCGTCCGCCCAGAACATCACGTACAAGATGAAGAGGAAGCCGTGGACCGCGCCCATCAAGGGCACCGCGTTGAAGTCCGTGGTCCGCTTCAGCACCGAGCAGACGAGCAGGACGAGGAAGGACACGGCCTCCGGAGCCGAGACCAGACGGAGGCGGCGGAGGGCGGTGGCGGTCTTGAGATCCACGGGTCACCTTCGGTGGGAGATTCGCTGACGATGCGGTCGCCTTGTGAACGGACGCACAAACGCTCGGCCATTGTGGCAAACGCCGTCCGGACGCCGGATCGGGGGGCCGCCCCCTAGGGGACCCTCGGGGTCGTCTCCCTCCACAGGCCCTGTCGACGAGCCCTCTCGCCGGTTACCGTCGCAAGCGTGGCGATGTTCCGACTTCAAGGCAGCAAGGTGCTCGCCGTCGACATGACCGGGGACGCCGTGAGGGCGAAGAACGGCTCGATGGTCGCGTACGACGGGCAGATGGCCTTCAAGAAGATGAGCGGCGGCGGTGAGGGCATCCGGGGGATGGTGACCCGGCGGATCACCGGAGAACAGATGACCATGATGGAGGTGAAGGGGCACGGGACCTGCTGGTTCGCCGACCGCGCCTCCGAGATCAACCTCGTCGGCCTCCGGGGGGAGAAACTGTACGTGGAGTCGAGCAACCTGCTGGCGACCGAGGCCGGCCTGCGCACGGGCACGTCGTTCACGGGGCTGCGGGGCGCCTCGCAGGGCAACGGGCTGTTCACGACCACCGTCGAGGGGCACGGGCAGGCGGCGATCATGTCGGACGGGCCGGCCGTGGTGCTGCGCGTCAGTGCGCAGTATCCGCTGACCGTCGACCCGGGGGCGTATGTCGCGCACCAGGGGAACCTGCGGCAGTCCTTCCAGTCCGGTGTGACATTCCGCACGTTCATGGGGGAAGGCGGCGGCGAGGCCTTCCAGATCCGGTTCGAGGGGGACGGGCTCGTCTACGTCCAGCCGAGCGAGCGGAACACGATCGCGGGGGACGTGTGACATGGCCTTCCGCGAGATCAACTCCAGGATGGTCGAGGCGACCGTCATGCCGGGGCAGCGGCTGTTCAGTCAGCGCGGTGCCATGCTCGCCTACCAGGGCGAGGTGACCTTCACGCCCAACATGAGCGGTGGCCAGGGCGGGATCATGTCGATGATCGGGCGCCGGGTCGCCGACGAGGACACCCCGCTCATGACCGTCGAAGGCAGCGGCACCGTGCTCTTCGGGCACGGCGGCCACCACGTCCAGGTGATCAACCTCGCCGGCGACACCCTTTACGTCGAGGCGGACCGGCTCCTCGCCTTCGAGGGCACCCTCCAGCAGGGCACCATGTTCATGGGCTCGCAGGGCGGCGTCATGGGCATGGTCCGGGGGCAGGTCACCGGGCAGGGGCTGTTCACCACCACCCTCAAGGGGCACGGGTCCGTCGCCGTCATGGCCCACGGCGGCGTGTTCGAGGTCCCGATCACCCCCCAGCGTCCCGTGCACGTCGACCCCCAGGCCTACGTCGCCCACCACGGCGACGTGCGCAACAAACTGTCGACCGCGCTGGGCTGGCGGGACATGGTGGGCCGTGGCTCCGGCGAGGCGTTCCAGCTGGAGCTGAGCGGCAGCGGTGCGGTGTACGTCCAGGCGTCGGAGGAGAAGCTGTGACCACCCAACCCGCAACCGGTCCCGTCGCCCACGATCCGGCGACCCTGCCCGCCGACGACAACGTCAACGCGTACACCTTCTGCGTGGAGCTCAAGGGGACCCAGTGGTTCCTGCAGAAGGGGAAGATGATCGCCTACTACGGCTCGATCGACTTCAACGGCATCGGGCACGGCCGACTCGACCGGCTTGTCCGTACGTCCTTTCATTCGCCTCTGCACGCGAGCGACTGGGTGGTGGCGGAGGGCTCGGGCAAGATGCTCCTCGCCGACCGGGCCTTCGACGTGAATTCGTATGACCTGGAGAACGGCAATCTGACCATTCGCTCGGGCAACCTGCTCGCTTTTCAGCCAACTCTCGCACTCAAGCAGTCGATCGTGCCGGGCTTTCTGACACTCATCGGAACCGGAAAGTTCGTGGCCGCATCTAACGGTCCGGTGGTGTTCATGGATCCGCCGATCCGGGTGGATCCGCAGGCGCTCGTCGGCTGGGCCGACTGCCCGTCTCCGTGCCACCACTACGACCATGGCTACATGACGGGCGTAATGGGCGGTCTACGTGCACTGACGGGCCTCGGCGGGGCCTCCGGGGAGGAGCATCAGTTCGAGTTCGTGGGAGCCGGCACCGTGCTGCTCCAGTCGTCCGAGACGCTGATGGCGGAGCAGGCCACAGGGGCGACTCCGCAGCAGGCCGGGGTACCCGGTGGCGGCGGGGTGACCGGAGGGCACGGACCGCAAGGCGGCGCACCGCGTTTTCCCGGACAGCTCGGAGACCTCCAGCGTCGCTTCGGGCTGTGAGCGGTAGTCTGCGGAGTGTGACGTCGAACGCGTGCGCACCGTCACGCCACCCTCATTAGTTCGCCTTTCAACTTTCTTAGGTAGACTTCATTCATGGAGACCGAAACGGCCACGCGCTGGCTGACCGATGCGGAGCAGTGTGCCTGGCGCACCCACCTGGAGGTCAACAGGCTGTTGACGTACCAGCTCGAAAAGGACCTGCAGCCGTTCGGCCTGACGATGAACGACTACGAGATCCTGGTGAATCTCTCCGAGTCGGAGGACTTCCGGATGCGGATGAGCGACCTCGCCTCCGCCACCCTCCAGTCCAAGAGTCGTCTCTCGCACCAGATCACCCGCATGGAGAACGCCAACCTGGTGCGCCGGGAGAACTGCGAGTCCGACCGGCGCGGACTGTACGCGGTCCTCACCGAGCACGGCATGGAGACGATGCAGAAGGTCGCGCCCCACCATGTGGCGTCCGTGCGCAGGCACTTCATCGACCTGCTGTCACCCGAGGCACTGACGGAGCTCGACAAGGCCCTCAAACCCATCGCGGAACACCTGCGCGGGCACCGCGGCCGCCCCTGACCGGAGGCGTCACCGGGCGAGCGGCAGGCGGAGTTCGAACTGGGCTCCGCCTGCCGGTGCGTCCTGGACGGTGAGCGTGCCGCCGTGGCGGGTGGCGACATCGCGGGCGATGGCCAGGCCCAGCCCCGCGCCGCCCTCGTCCCGGCTGCGGGCCGCGTCCAGCCGTACGAACCGCTCGAAGATCCGCTCCCGGTCCGCCGCGGGCACCCCGTCGCCGTCGTCGGCCACCTGCAGCACGGCCCGGTCCCCCTCCCGGCGTACGACCACGGTGACCGCAGAGCGGGCGTGCCGCTGGGCGTTGTCCAGCAGATTGGCCAGCACGCGCCCCAGTTGACCGCGGGATCCGGCCACTTCGAGGGACTCGGCCCGAACCGTCACGTTCTCACGGCCCGCGGCCTCCTCCCGGGCCAGCGCGGCGAGGTCCGCCCGGGCGTCGCCGATGGGCCGCTCCCCCGCGTCCAGCCGGGCGAGCAGCAGCAGATCGGCGGCGAGCCGCTGGAGCCGTACGGTGTCCTCCACGGCCCCGTCGAGGTCCAGCAACTCCGGGTGCGCGGCGGCCACTTCGAGCTGGGTGCGCAGGGACGCGATGGGGCTGCGCAGCTCGTGCGAGGCGTCGGCGACAAACCGCCGCTGGCGTTCCACCGAGGTCTCCAGCGCCGCCAGCGTCTCGTTGGTGGTGCCGGCGAGCCGGGCGACCTCGTCGTGGGTGTCCGGCTCGGGCACCCTCCGGGACAGGTCCTCGGAGGCGGTGATTTCGGCCATTTCGCGCTGGATGTCCTCGACTGGTCGGAGCGCGCGCCGGGTGACCAGCCAGGTCACGCCCGCCACAACGCCCAGCAGCAGCGGGAATCCGATCAGCATGACGGTCTGGGCGGTGCTCACCGCGCTCTGCTCGGCGGCCAGCGGCCCGCCCGCGTACACGGTGAACGTCCCCCGGTCGGGCACCTCGACCGGCACGGCGGCGAAGCGGTAGTCCGCCGTGGTGCCGTCGACCGTCGCCGAGCCGTCGGTGAAGCTCGCGTCCTCGCCGATCTCACCCGGACGGAGGGTGGTGCTCCCTGTCGAGCCGTCGTCGTCATCGTCGTCGTCATCCTCGTCGTCGCCGGGGGCGCTGGTCGTCGGGGCCGACGGCTGGGGCTGCGGGCGCACCACGCCGGTTCCCGTGCCACTGATCCGCTCCAGGCCCTCGGTGGCCGCGACCAGCGTGCCGTCCTCGGCAACGACCTGGACCGGCCGGTCGTCGTCCAGCGACAGCTGGTCGGAGGTCCTGCCGCCCGCAAGATCGGCGGCGACCTCGCGGGCCGTGCGCTCCGCCTCGGTCCCGGCCTGTTCGGTCAGGTTGGAGTACAGGGAGATCAGTACGGCGGCCCCCGCGGCGACCAGGGCCACGGCGACGACGAGCGTGGCGGCGAGCGTGGCCCGGGCCCGGACGGAACCGAACAAGCGCCTCATCTCGACGCCTCCAGACGGTATCCGGCGCCGCGGACCGTGCGGATGAGCCCGGCGCCCAGCTTGCGGCGCAGGGCGCTGACGTACACCTCGACGATGTTCGGATCGCCCTCGTACGCGAAGTCCCAGACGTGCTCAAGGATCTCGGCCTTGGACACCACCTCACCGGCCCGCCCCGCCAGGTGCTCCAGGACGGCGAACTCCTTGGCCGTCAGGGCGATCTCCTCCCCGTCCAGGGCGACCCGGCGGGTGGCGGTGTCGACCCGGAGGGCACCGAGGTCGAGGACGGGCGAGGCGCCGTGCCGGCCGCGGCGGCGCAGCAGCGCCCTGACCCGGGCGACGAGGACGACGTACGAGAACGGTTTGGTCAGGTAGTCGTCGGCGCCGGTGTCCAGGCCCTCGGCCTCGTCGTACTCGCCGTCCTTGGCGGTGAGCATGAGGATGGGTACGTCGTTGCCGGCGGCGCGCAGGGCGGAGCAGACGCGGTAGCCGTTCATGCCGGGGAGCATGATGTCGAGCACGATCAGGTCGTACGGCGATTCGCTCGCCCGGTGCAGTCCCTCCCGGCCGTCGTGGACGACGTCCACCGCGTAGCCCTCCGCCGTCAGGCCCTTGGCCAGGGATACGGCGAGGCGTTTTTCGTCCTCCACGATCAGCAGGCGCATGCGCCAAGGGTCGCAAACCGAAGCTGAAGCGATCTTCAGGGAGCTTCAGGCGGGCTTCAGCTTCCGCGGCGCAGGGTGGTCCATGTCGGAAGAACGCAAGCCCAATTGGGGAGGAACGGCATGAAGCGCAACATCGTCATCGTGGCTGTCACCGCGGCCGCGGTGATCGGGGGCGGGTCCGCACTGGCCTTCGCGGGTGGTGGTGGTGGCGGCGTGGCGGCCACGCCGTCGGCTCCGGCGTCGGTCACGGTGGACGGTCTGAGTGCGGGCGGGGACGACGACCGGGACGACCGGGACGACCGGGATGACGACGTCCGGGGCGACGACCGGGACGACCGCGCGGCGTCGGAGGGTGGTGCGCTCACCGCCTCGCAGGCGATCGAGGCCGCGGTGAAGGCGGTGCCGGGGACGGTCGTGTCCGTGGAGCTCGACAGTGAGGATGACGGGGGTGAGGGTGGCGACCGGCGGGTCTGGGAGGTTGAGGTGCTGGGGCGGGGGAGCAGCTCGCACACCGTGGATGTCGATGCGTCGACGGGGCGGGTGCTTGGCACCCATACGGATGACGTCGATGACGGTGATGATGACGACGCCGACGAGCGGGCCGGGGACGACGACTGACGGGGTGGTGGGGGGAGGGTGGTGGGGCACTGCGAGGTTTGTTCGCCCCGCTGCCCCTGCCCTTCCCGTCCCTGGGGGCTGCGCCCCCAGACCCCGCTTCGGCCTGAATGGCCTCGTCCTCAAACGCCGGACGGGCTGGATGGAGTCACGTGCCGGTCGTCAGACCGCGCACCAGTTCGTCCGCCGCTCGGTACGGGTCCAGTTCCCCGGCGACGATGCGTTCCGCCAGTGTGCTCAGGCGGCGGTCGCCGTGCAGGTCGCCGATGCGTTCCCGTAGGGCCGTCACAGCGATGGTCTCCACCTCGCGTGCGGCGCGGGCCAGGCGGCGTTCGGCCAGGACGCCTCGCTCCTCCATCCATGCGCGGTGCTTCTCCAGGGCCTCGACGACCTCGTCGATGCCCTCGGCGCGGGCGGCGACCGTCTTGACGATCGGGGGCCGCCAGTCGCCGGGGCCACGGGACTCACCGAGGCCGAGCATGTGGTTCAGTTCCCGGGCGGTGGCGTCCGCGCCGTCGCGGTCGGCCTTGTTGACGACGTACACGTCGCCGATCTCCAGGATTCCGGCCTTCGCCGCCTGGATGCCGTCGCCCATGCCGGGGGCCAGGAGGACGACGGAGGTGTCGGCCTGGGAGGCGATCTCGACCTCCGACTGGCCGACGCCGACCGTCTCGACCAGGATCACGTCGCAGCCCGCCGCGTCCAGGACGCGGATCGCCTGCGGCGCGGCCCAGGCGAGGCCGCCCAGGTGACCGCGGGTGGCCATCGAGCGGATGTAGACGCCGGGGTCGGAGGCGTGCTCCGACATGCGGACGCGGTCGCCCAGCAGCGCGCCGCCGGAGAAGGGGGACGACGGGTCGACGGCCAGGACGCCGACCCGTTTGCCCTGCTTGCGGTAGGCGGTGACGAGGGCCGACGTGGAGGTCGACTTGCCGACTCCCGGCGAGCCCGTGAGACCGACGACGTATGCGTTGCCGGTCAGCGGGGCCAGTGCCGTCATGACCTCCCTGAGCTGCGGGGACGCCCCCTCCACCAGGGAGATCAGCCGGGCCACGGCCCGCGGCCGGCCTTCCCTGGCCTGGGCCACCAGTGTGGAGACGTCCTGCATCACAGCTCCGTTCACGAGACAGTCGGCGACAAACCGCTCAGGCCTTCGGTACCCGCACGATCAGCGCGTCACCCTGACCGCCGCCACCGCACAGGGCGGCCGCGCCGACCCCGCCGCCGCGCCGCTTCAGCTCCAGCGCCAGGTGCAGGACGAGACGGGCACCGGACATCCCGATCGGGTGACCCAGGGCAATGGCGCCGCCGTTGACATTCACCTTTTCGGTGGATACCCCGAGGTCCTTCATTGACTGCACCGCCACGGCGGCGAAGGCTTCGTTGATCTCGATCAGGTCCAGGTCGGAGACCTCCAGGCCCTCCTTCTTCAGGGCGTGGAGGATCGCGTTGGAGGGCTGGGACTGGAGGCTGTTGTCCGGACCGGCCACGTTGCCGTGCGCGCCGATCTCCGCGATCCACTCCAGACCGAGCTCCTGGGCCTTGGCCTTGCTCATGACGACGACCGCGGCCGCGCCGTCCGAGATCTGCGACGACGAACCCGCCGTGATCGTGCCGTCCTTCGAGAACGCCGGACGCAGCTTCGCCAGCGACTCCGCTGTCGTCTCCGCGCGGATGCCCTCGTCCTTGCTGAAGACGACGGGCTCGCCCTTGCGCTGCGGGATCTCCACCGGGGTGATCTCGGCCTCGAAGATGCCGTTCTTCTGGGCGGCGGCCGCGCGCTGGTGGGACAGGGCGGCGATCTCGTCCTGCTCGGGGCGGGCGATGCCGAGGCGCGTGTTGTGCTTCTCGGTCGACTCGCCCATGGCGATGCCCTCGAAGGCGTCGGTCAGGCCGTCGTACGCCATGGCGTCGAGCATCTCCACCGCGCCGTACTTGAAGCCCTCGCGGGACTTCGGCAGCAGGTGGGGGGCGTTGGTCATGGACTCCTGGCCGCCGGCGACGATCACGTCGAACTCGCCGGCGCGGATCAGCTGGTCGGCGAGCGCGATGGCGTCGAGGCCGGACAGACACACCTTGTTGACGGTGAGCGCCGGGACGTTCATCGGGATACCGGCCTTGACGGCGGCCTGGCGGGCCGGGATCTGCCCCGCCCCGGCCTGGAGCACCTGGCCCATGATCACGTACTGCACCTGGTCGCCACCGATCCCCGCACGGTCGAGGGCGGCCTTGATCGCGAAGCCGCCGAGGTCGGCTCCGGAGAAGGTCTTCAGCGAGCCGAGCAACCGCCCCATGGGCGTCCGCGCGCCCGCGACGATCACCGAGGTCGTGCTGTTCGTTCCAGTCATGAGCTGCGATCCCCTTACCGGCCTGCACGGGCCGAGGAGTGAACGAGGGTTTACTTCGAATGTACTGAGCGGTAGTCCACCCCGTCATCGGGCTGTCGGTGTGATCGCGCGCACGTTGCGTAACCACCTCCGGAGCGCTGCACTGATTTCATGCTGACGCGAATCGACCACATCGGGATTGCCTGCCACGACCTCGACGCGACCGTCGAGTTCTACCGGACCACCTACGGCTTCGAGGTGTTCCACACCGAGGTCAACGAGGAGCAGGGCGTGCGCGAGGCCATGCTCAAGATCAACGATACGTCCGACGGCGGGGCTTCGTACCTGCAGCTCCTGGAACCGACCCGGGAGGACTCCACCGTCGCGAAGTGGCTCGCCAAGAACGGCGAGGGTGTCCACCACATCGCCTTCGGTACGGCAGACGTCGACGGCGAGGCCGCGGACATTCGCGACAAGGGCGTACGCGTTCTGTACGAGGAGCCGCGGCGCGGCTCCATGGGGTCACGGATCACCTTCCTGCACCCCAAGGACTGTCATGGCGTACTGACAGAACTGGTCACTTCGGCGCCGGTTGAGTCACCTGAGCACTGACCCTCGTACATATGGGCCGGTAGGGTTGGGGGGCGGTCGCCGCTCTGTCCAGGGTGACCGCCATGTCCGGGGTCCGGGTTTCGGGGGACGAGCGTCGGGGCAGCAGCCCATGCTCCGTCGTTGATCTGACACCATTCCCCGGGGGCCCCGTTCGGCGGATGGACGGAGCTCGTTTGGAGAGACTTGCGACCAGGGGACGGATGGGACCGCGCAGTGCGGGGCTACGAGAGCCAGGAGCGAGAGCCGGCGGCTGACGTCGATCACCTCACTCGGTTCGAAGCCGAGATGAAACGGCTGAAGACCGAACGGGAAAAGGCGATCCAGCACGCCGAGGATCTCGGCTACCAGGTCGAGGTACTGCGCGCCAAGCTGCATGAGGCGCGGCGCACGCTCATGACCCGGCCTGCCTACGACAGCGCCGACATCGGCTATCAGGCCGAACAGTTGCTGCGCAACGCCCAGATGCAGGCCGACCAGATCCGTGCCGACGCCGAGCGCGAGCTGAGCCAGGCCCGGACGCAGACCCAGCGCATCCTCCAGGAGCACGCCGAGCAGGCAGCCCGGTTGCAGGCCGAACTGCACGCCGAGGCGGTGGCCCGTCGTCAGCAGCTGGACCAGGAGCTCGCGGAGCGCCGGCAGAACGTCGAGTCGCACGTCAACGAGAACGTGGCCTGGGCCGAGCAGCTGCGCGCCCGCACCGAGCAGCAGGCCCGTCGCCTGCTGGAGGAGTCCCGCGCCGAGGCCGCGCAGGCCATGACGGCCGCCCGTGCGGAGGCCGAGCGGCTGGTCACCGAGGCACGGCAGCGGCTGCAGAGCGAGGCCGAGTCGGCCCGCGCCGAGGCGGAGCAGCTGCTGCGCCGGGCTCGTACGGATGCCGAGCGGCTGCTGAACGCCGCCTCCACGCAGGCACAGGAGGCCACCGACCACGCCGAGCAGCTGCGCAGCTCCACCGTCACCGAGTCCGACACCGCGCGCCGCCAGGCCGCCGAGCTGAGCCGGGCTGCCGAGCAGCGCATGACGGAGGCCGAGGAGGCGCTGCGCAAGGCGCAGGCCGAGGCGGAGAAGCTCGTCACCGAGGCCAAGGAGGCCGCGGCCAAGGCGCTGGCCGGCGCCGAGGCGGCGAACGAGACCCGCACCCGGACGGCCAAGGAGCAGGTCGCCCGGCTGGTCAGCGAGGCCACCAAGGAGGCCGAGACCACCAAGGCGGAGGCCGAGCAGGTCGTCGCCGACGCCCGCGCCGAGGCCGAGAAGATCGTCGCGGAGGCCGCCGAGAAGGCCCGTACGATCACCGCCGAGGAGACCGCCGGCCAGCTGTCCAAGGCGGCCAGGACCGCCGAGGACGTGCTCAACAAGGCGTCGGAGGACGCCAAGAACACCACCAAGGCCGCCGCCGAGGAGGCCGAGCGGATCCGCCGGGAGGCCGAGACCGAGGCGGACCGGCTGCGGGCCGAGGCGCACGACATCGCCGAGCAGCTCAAGGGCGCGGCGAAGGACGACACCAAGGAGTACCGCGCCAAGACGGTCGAGCTGCAGGAGGAGGCGCGCCGGCTGCGCGGCGAGGCCGAGCAGCTGCGGGCCGACGCGGTCGCCGAGGGCGAGAAGATCCGCGCCGAGGCCCGCAAGGAGGCCGTCCAGCAGATCGAGGAGGCGGCCAAGACCGCCGAGGAGCTGCTGGCCAAGGCCAAGGCGGACGCGGACGAGCTGCGGCAGAAGGCCACGACGGACAGCGAGAAGGTCCGTACGGAGGCCATCGAGCGGGCGACGACGCTGCGCCGGCAGGCCGAGGAGACCCTTCAGCGCACCCGCCAGGAGGCCGAGCGGCACCGCGAGGAGGTCGTCGAGCAGGCCGAGGGCATCAAGGCCGACGCCGAACGCGCCGCACGGGAGCTGCACGAGGAGACCGAGCGTGCCATGGAGGCCCGCCGTGCTCAGGCCGCCGACGAGCTGACCAGGCTGCACACCGAGGCCGAGCAGCGGCTCGCCGCCGCCGAGCAGGCGCTGACCGACGCCCGTGAGGAGGCCGCGCGGATCCGCCGCGAGGCCGCCGAGGAGACCGAGCGGCTGCGCGCCGAGTCGGCCGAGCGGATCCGCACGCTCCGGGCGCAGGCCGAGGCGGAGGCCGAACGGCTGCGCGACGAGGCCGCGTCGGACGCGTCCGCCTCCCGCGCGGAGGGCGAGGCCGTCGCCGTACGCCTGCGGTCGGAGGCGGCGGCGGAGGCCGAGCGGCTGAAGTCGGAGGCGCAGGACACCGCCGACCGGGTACGGGCCGAGGCGCAGGCAGCGGCCGAGCGACTGGCGCAGGAGGCGTCCGAGACGCTGGCCGCCGCACAGGAGGAGGCCGCCCGGCGCCGCCGCGAGGCCGAGGAGTTCCTCGGTTCGGCCCGCCAGGAGGCCGACCAGGAGCGCGAGCGGGCCCGGGAGCAGAGCGAGGAACTGCTGGCCGTGGCGCGGGCCCGCGTGGAGGAGGCGCAGACCGAGGCCCTGCGCCTGGTCGAGGAGGCCGACCGGCGCGCCACCGAGATGGTCTCGGCCGCCGAGCAGCACGCCCAGCAGGTCCGGGACTCCGTGACCGGGCTGCACGAGCAGGCGCAGGAGGAGATCCAGGGCCTGCGGTCCGCCGCCGAGCACGCGGCGGACCGTACCCGGCGCGAGGCGCAGGAGGAGGCGGACCGGGTCCGCGCCGACGCCTACGCCGAGCGGGAACGGGCCACCGAGGACGCGGGCCGTGCGCGGCGCGAGGCGAACGAGGAGACGGAGGCCGCCAGGGCGCTCGCCGAGCGCACCCTGGCGGAGGCGATCGCCGAGTCCGAACGGCTGCGCGCCGAGGCGGCCGAGCATGCCCAGCGGGTGCGTACGGAGGCCTCGGACAACATCGCGCAGGCCGAGCAGGACGCGTCGCGCACCCGGGCGGACGCCCGCGAGGACGCCAACCGGATCCGTTCGGACGCGGCGACGCAGGCGGACACGCTCATCACCGAGGCGCGCTCCGAGGCGGAGCGGCTCACCTCGGAGACGGCCACGGAGGCCGAGCGGGTACGGGCCGAGTCGGTCGCCAAGGCCGAGCAGCTGATCGGGGACGCCACCGGGGACGCGGAGCGGCTGCGTGCGGAGGCCGCCGAGACGGTCGGGTCGGCGCGGCAGCACGCCGAGCGGATCCGGGCGGAGTCGGAGCGGGTCCGGACCGATGCGGCGGCGGAGGCCGAGCGGCTGACGACGGCGGCGCGCAAGGAGGCCGAGCGGACCCTCGACGAGGCCCGCCAGGAGGCCAACAAGCGGCGTTCCGAGGCGGCCGAGCAGGTCGACAAGCTCATCACGGAGACCACGGCGGAGGCGGACAAGCTGCTCACCGAGGCCCAGCAGCAGGCGCTCAAGACCACCGCGGACGCCGAGGCGCAGGCCGACACCATGGTGGGCGCGGCCCGCAAGGAGGCCGACCGGCTGGTCTCCGAGGCGACGGTCGAGGGCAACTCCCGGGTGGAGAAGGCCCGGACGGATGCGGACGAACTGCTGGTCGGCGCGCGCCGGGACGCGACCGCGATCCGGGAGCGGGCGGAGGAGCTGCGCGAGCGGATCACGGCCGAGATCGAGGAGCTGCACGAGCGGGCCCGCCGTGAGGCCGCCGAGACGATGAAGTCGACCGGTGACCGCTGCGACGCGCTCATCAAGGCCGCCGAGGAGCAGCTCGCCAAGGCCCAGGCGAAGGCCAAGGAGCTGGTGTCGGAGGCCAACTCCGAGGCCGGCAAGGTGCGGATCGCCGCCGTGAAGAAGGCCGAGGGACTTCTGAAGGAGGCCGAGCAGAAGAAGTCGGCGCTCGTCAAGGAGGCCGAGAAGATCAAGGCCGAGGCGGTCCGCGAGGCCCAGCGCACGGTCGAGGAGGGCAAGCGCGAGCTCGAGACCCTGGTGCGGCGCCGCGAGGACATCAACGCGGAGATCTCCCGTGTCCAGGACGTGCTGGAAGCGTTGGAGTCTTTTGAGGCCCCGTCATCCGGCAAGGACGGCGGAGTCAGGGCGGGCGCCGCGGTGGGCGCGCAGCGTTCGGGTGGCAAATCGTCGGACGGGTAGTCAGGAGGTCTGATTCGGGGCACCTTCTGACCTTTTGGGTAAGTCTTTTGCAAGCGGTCCGACGGTTAGCCACTCAAAAGGGGTGTCATTCTCCAGATCAAACACGCATCCGCTCGATGACACGCCGCCTTGGCCCCTAGGATTCCACCTATCACCTCACCGGTCTCATTCGACAGGAACCCCATGAGCGACACTTCCCCCTACGGCTTCGAGCTTGTGCGGCGTGGATACGACCGCGCTCAGGTGGACGAACGTATCTCCAAGCTCGTCTCCGACCGTGACAGCGCTCTCGCCCGCATCACCGCTCTGGAAAAGCGCATCGAGGAGCTCCACCTCGAAACGCAGAACGCCCAGGCCCAGGTGAACGACGCCGAGCCGTCGTACGCCGGTCTCGGCGCGCGTGTCGAGAAGATCCTCCGCCTCGCCGAGGAGGAGGCCAAGGACCTGCGCGAGGAGGCCCGTCGCGCGGCCGAGCAGCACCGTGAGCTCGCCGAGTCGGCGGCCCAGCAGGTGCGCAACGACGCCGAGGCCTTCGCGGCGGAACGCAAGGCCAAGGCCGAGGACGAGGGCGTCCGGATCGTCGAGAAGGCCAAGAGTGAGGCCTCCCAGCTGCGCGCCGAGGCGCAGAAGGACGCCCAGTCCAAGCGGGAGGAGGCCGACGCGCTCTTCGAGGAGACCCGCGCCAAGGCCGCGCAGGCCGCCGCCGACTTCGAGACGAACCTCGCCAAACGCCGCGAGCAGTCCGAGCGCGACCTGGCGTCCCGTCAGGCCAAGGCCGAGAAGCGCCTCGCCGAGATCGAGCACCGGGCCGAGCAGCTGCGCCTGGAGGCCGAGAAGCTGCGCACGGACGCCGAGCGCCGCGCCCGCCAGACGGTGGAGACGGCCCAGCGCCAGGCCGAGGACATCGTGGCCGACGCCAACGCCAAGGCCGACCGGATCCGCTCGGAATCCGAGCGCGAGCTGGCCGCCCTCACCAACCGCCGCGACTCCATCAACGCGCAGCTGACCAATGTGCGCGAGATGCTGGCGACCCTCACGGGCGCCGCGGTGGCCGCGGCCGGTACGCCGGCCGAGGACGAGCCGATCTCCCGCGGGGTTCCGGCGCAGCAGACCCGGTAACCGGTCGGAATACGCCGTCTGAACATCTGCGAAGCCCTCTGCCACTCCGGTGGCAGAGGGCTTTGTACCGTTTTAGCGTTGCCGCATGATCGAGCTCGAGGGGCTGACGAAACGGTACGGCGAGAAGGTGGCGGTCAACCATCTGACGTTCACCGTCAGACCGGGCATCGTCACGGGCTTCCTCGGCCCCAACGGCGCCGGCAAGTCCACGACGATGCGGATGATGCTCGGCCTGGACCGGCCCACCGCCGGGGACGTCCGCATCGACGGCAAACACTACGACCAGCTCAAGGACCCGCTGAAGTACATCGGCGCCCTGCTCGACGCCAAGGCCGTGCACGGCGGGCGCAGCGCCTTCAACCATCTGCTGTGCCTGGCGCAGAGCAACGGCATCCCGAAGAGCCGGGTGCACGAGGTGC
Organism: Streptomyces sp. NPDC059866; assembly: GCF_042731325.1. Classification (NCBI taxonomy): domain Bacteria; kingdom Bacillati; phylum Actinomycetota; class Actinomycetes; order Kitasatosporales; family Streptomycetaceae; genus Streptomyces; species Streptomyces sp. NPDC059866. Next base: position 38,037 of record NZ_JBHWJT010000032.1, read on the forward strand.
TCGACACGGTGGGCCTCACGGCGGTCGCGCGGAAGAAGGCCAAGGGCTTCTCGCTCGGCATGGGGCAGCGGCTGGGCATCGCGGGAGCGCTGCTCGGCGATCCACGGATCCTGATGTTCGACGAGCCGGTGAACGGGCTGGACCCCGAGGGCATCCACTGGATCCGCAACCTGATGAAGTCGCTGGCCGCGCAGGGCCGTACCGTCTTCGTCTCCTCCCATCTGATGAGCGAGATGGCGCTGACCGCCGACCACATCGTCGTCATCGGCCAGGGCCGGCTGCTCGCCGACACCTCCATGCCCGACTTCATCGCACGGAACTCACGCAGTTACGTCCGGATCCGCACCCCGCAGCGCGAGCGGCTGCTCGATGTGCTGTACGGGGCCGGTATCACGGTCGTCGAGACCGGCAGCGGGGCGCTCGAGGTGGACGGCGGCAAGTCCGAGCGGATCGGTGAGCTGGCCGCGCAGCACCAGATCGTGCTGCATGAGCTGAGCCCGCAGCAGGCCTCCCTGGAGGAGGCGTTCATGCAGTTGACCGCGGAGTCCGTGGAGTACCACGCGCATTCCGACACGCCTGTGCAGCAGTGGGGCGAAACCTGGAGGAAGGGCTGAGCATGGCGGCGACCCAGGTCATCCGGTCCGAGTGGACGAAGATCCGCTCTGTCGCGTCCACGGTGTGGACGCTGTCTCTCGCCGTGGTGGTCACCATCGCCCTCGGCATGCTGATCTCGGCACTGTCGAAGAGCGAGTTCGAGAACATGAACGCGCGGGACAGGCTCTCCTTCGACCCCACGTTCATCAGCTTCGCCGGCATGAGCCTCGGCCAGCTCGCGCTGATCGTGTTCGGGGTGCTCGTGGTCTCCAACGAGTACAGCACCGGCATGATCCGCACCTCGCTGGCGGCCGCACCGCAGCGCGGCACGTTCCTGTTCAGCAAGCTTGCGGTCGCCACCCTGCTCGCCCTGGTCGTCGGCATGGCCACCAGCTTCGTGACCTTCTTCCTCGGGCAGGCGATGCTCGGCGACCTGAGCGCCCGGATCGGCGATCCGGGTGTGCTGCGCGCGGTGATCGGCGGCGGCGTCTACATGACCCTCATCGCGATGTTCTCGATGGGCGTCGCCGCGATGCTGCGCTCGCCGATGCTGTCGCTGGGCATCCTGATGCCGTTCTTCTTCCTGATCTCCAACATCCTGGGCAATGTCTCGGCCACCAAGAAGGTCGGCCAGTTCCTGCCCGACCAGGCCGGCAGCAAGATCATGCAGGTGGTCGTCCCGGTCGACGACGACGCTCCGTACGGCCCCTGGGGCGGGCTCGCGATCATGGTGCTGTGGGTGCTGGCGGCGCTCATCGGCGGTTACGTGCTGCTGAAGAAGCGGGACGCGTGATCGTGGAAGGTTTTTTACCCGCTCTTGGAGGGAACCGTCAGCGACTCGATATCCTCCTAACCCTTACGGGGGCGTGTGCCCCGCTGTCCTGAACCTTTCGATGGGTGCGGAGCATGATCGAGGCAGTCGGCCTGACCAAGCGTTACGGCGACAAGACCGCTGTGCACAATCTTTCCTTCCAGGTGCGGCCCGGTGCCGTCACCGGCTTCCTCGGGCCCAACGGCTCGGGCAAGTCGACGACGATGCGGATGATCGTCGGGCTGGACAACCCCACCTCCGGGCATGTGACCATCGGCGGCTACCCCTACGCCAAGCTGCCGAACGCGCCCCGCCAGGTCGGCGCCCTGCTGGACGCCAAGGCGGTGCACGGCGGCCGCTCGGCCCGCAACCATCTGCTGTCGCTGGCCCAGCTGTCCGGCATCCCGGCCCGCCGGGTGGACGAGGTGCTCGGCGTGGTGGGTCTGCAGGACGTGGCCGGGCGGCGCTCCAAGGGCTTCTCCCTGGGCATGGGCCAGCGGCTCGGCATCGCGGCCGCGCTGCTCGGCGATCCCCAGGTGCTGCTGTTCGACGAGCCGGTCAACGGCCTCGACCCGGAGGGCATCCTCTGGGTGCGGAACCTGATGAAGTCGCTGGCCGCGGAGGGCCGTACCGTCTTCGTCTCGTCGCACCTGATGAGCGAGATGGCGCTGACCGCCGACCACCTGATCGTCATCGGGCGGGGGCAGCTGCTCGCCGACGGCAGTGTGCAGGACTTCATCGCGGCGAACTCGGCCGGCTTCGCACGCGTACGGACGCCCGACACCGAGCCACAGCTGCGCGAGAAGCTGACGGTCGCGCTGACCGAGGCCGGCGCGCACGTTCTGCCCGAGCAGGACGGCGCGCTGCGGGTGACCGGGCTGCCGCTGCCCCGCATCAGCGACATCGCGCACGACACGGACGTACGGCTGTGGGAGCTGTCGCCGCACCAGGCCTCGCTGGAGGAGGCGTACATGCGGATGACGCAGGGGGCCGTCGACTACCGCTCCACGATCGACCAGAAGGCCGGGCTGCAGCAGCCGCTGCCGCCGGGCGCACAGCCGCCGATGCCGATGCCGGTGCCGGGGCAGGGCCAGCCGGGCTGGTACGCCCCGCCGCCGCCCCAGCAGGGCGGACAGCCGTTCGCGATGCCGCAGGGGCAGCCGGGAGCGGTGCCGTCGGGGCCGTACGGCGCGCCTGCCGCGCCCGGCACGGGCCCGGCCAACCCGTACGTGCAGCCGGCGCCGCAGGCGGCCCCTGCGGCGCCCCAGGCTCCGCAGGCGTCCGCACCGCCAGCGCCGGGCCAGGCTCCGGTCGCCGCCCCGCCCGCGCCCGCCGCCCCCGCGCAGCCCGCCTCCGCCCCTGCCGACCCGATCAAGCCCGAGGACGCCCGATGAGCACGCCCCAGCCCCCGATGCCGCAGGCCGCACCCGAGTGGCAGGCGGCGCCCGGCCCGTCGTACCCCCACCCCAACTACACCTCGCCGATCCCGGTCGTCCGCACCCACCTCGGGCATGCCCTCACCTCGGAGTGGACGAAGATCAGGTCGGTGCGCTCCACGATGTGGACGCTGGGCGTGTTCATCCTGCTCGTCGTCGGCATCGGGCTGTCGGCCGGCGCGCTGGTGGCGAACGCCGGGGCGGAGGGTGAGCTGGGCGACGAGAACCCGCTGTCCCTCGGCTTCTTCGGACTGCTGCTCGGCAGCATGTGCATCATCACGCTGGGCGTGCTGACGACTGCCACGGAGTACGGCACCGGGATGATCCGGACCACCATGACCGCCTGCCCCACACGCGGGCGGGTGCTCGCGGCGAAGTCGGTCGTGTTCTTCACGGTCGCCTTCGTGGTCACCCTGGTCGCCGCCGGACTCGTCGCCTTCGCGCAGGTCGGCATGTTGAGCGACGCCCGGGAGCCGACCGGGGAGGAGTGGCTGAAGGGCACGGTCGGTGTCTCGCTCTACATCGCGCTGCTCGGACTGCTCTCACTCGTCGTCGGCTCGATCGTCCGGCACTCGGCGGGCGCCATCACCATCATGATCGCCGCGGTGCTCGCCCCGCTGGTCATCGCGATGTTCATGTTCGCGTCGTCGCTGGAGGACCTGCGCGAGGCGCTGTTCGAGTACTCGATCCCGAACCAGCTGAGCATCTTCTACTCCAACTCGCTGACCACGTCGGGCCCGTCCGGCTGGGACCCGCTGTGGATCATGCTCGGCGTCACTGCTGCCGCGTTCGTCGGCGCCTACGCACTGCTGGAGAAGCGGGACGTGTAACCCCCGCTAGAACTTCGGCACGTTCCGGGACCGCTGCACCCGCGTGGTGCGGCGGTCCCGTGCGTTCCAGCAGGCCTTGTGCCAGTGCCGGCGGTCGTCGACGCCCGCGTGCTCGGGCCAGACCACGACGTGCGGTACACCGGAGGGGATCAGCTGGTCGCAGCCGGGGCAGCGGTACGTCTTGCCCTCGGAGCTCGCCCCCGCCACATGGCGTACGCTCCAGGTCTCGCCCTGCCAGTCCTCCGCCGACTGCCAGCCGCCGTAGCGGCCCGGGCGGTCGTCCTCGGCGCTCCCGCCGGACACGGCGGCCCCCTTCGGGCCCTTGGCTCGGTTGCGACGCGGGGACACAGGACACCTCTCGGAGCTATACAGGTAACGGGTCGTGTCCAGCCTACGTGGGCCGGACAGGGGTACGCGCAAAGCAGCGATCTCCACAAGTCCCCCCTCTCCGACCATCGATTCTGCTGACAATCCGCAAATCCCTTCGCCAGGCCGTGTCCTCGGCACGTGTCAGACGGTTATGCCGAGTGGGGGAGCTCCGTGTCGGAGCCAAGGAAGCAGGAAGAGCAATGCGCGTAGGAAGTTTCGTGTTGGCGGCCCAGTTCCCGGGCCAGGGCCAGGGGGAGGCGCTGCACCGCGCGGTCCGCTCGGCGGAGGTGGCCGAGGAGGCGGGGCTCGACTCGGTCTGGCTGGCCGAGCACCACTTCGTGCCGTACGGCACATGCCCGTCGGCGATCACCCTGGCCGCGTTACTGCTCGGCCGCACCCGCCGCCTCCGGGTCGGTACGGCGGTCAGCGTGCTGCCCACCACCCACCCCGTGGCGCTCGGCGAGCAGGCCGCGCTGCTGCATGTGACAAGTGGCGGACGCTTCTCACTGGGTGTGGGGCGCGGCGGGCCGTGGGTGGACCTGGAGGTGTTCGGGACGGGCCTGGAGGCGTACGAGAAGGAGTACCCGGAATCACTCGATCTGCTGGTGCGCTGGCTGCGCGAGCCGGCGGTCGCGGGCCCCGGCGGCCGCTTCGCCTTCCGTGAAGTCCCCGTCGTACCAAGGCCGTCCGAGTCCCTGTCGGAGACCGAGGGACCGGAGATGCTCGTCGCCTGTACGTCCCCGGCGAGTGTGCGGACGGCGGCCGAGCGCGGGCTGCCGATGCTGCTCGGCATGCACGTGGGGGACGAGGAAAAGGCCGAGATGATCGCCCTGTGGCGGCAGCATGCGCGAGCCGCCGGGCGGCCGGCGGACGAAGTCCTCGGCGCGGGTCATGTGTCGGCCGGTGTCTGCCAGATCGCGGACCGGCGCACCGAAGCGGCGGAGACCCTGCTGAAGGCGATGCCGGGCTGGCTGAAGCAGGGCCTGGACGCCCATGTCACGGTGGACGGCCGCGAGCGCCGGATGCGCGATCCGCTGGCGTACACCGAACTGCTCTGCGGGCTGCACCCGGTGGGCACCCCACGGCTGTGCGCCGACCGGCTCGCCGCCACCAGCGAGCGCACCGGCGTCTCCCGCTTCGCGCTGCTCGTCGAGGGCTCCGGCGACCTGGCGGCGACGGAGGAGAACGTACGGCGGCTGGGGGCCGAGGTGCTCCCCCAGCTGACGTGAACGGCCCCGTCGTGCGGGAGGCTTGCCGCTCCGATACAGATCGCACCTCCCGCGTACGGAGCGGCAAGCAAGCGGTTCAGCGCCTCAGCAGTCCCGCAGCTCCGGAGACTGGTTCAGCAGCTGGCCGCGGACCGAGGTGAAGCGGGCCAGCCTCTCGTCCGCCGAGGCGTCCAGCGGGAACACCGCCACCCGGTGGCAGTTCTGGAAGGCCAGCCGCACACCGAAGTGCCGCTGCAGCGCGCCGCGTATGGCGTCACTCGCGAGCGCACGCAGCAGCTGACCGCGCGCCTGCTCGTCCGGCGGGGGCGTCTGGTTGTCGGCGAACTCTCCGCCGTCCACCTTCAGCTGGGCCACCAGGGAGCTGATCATCTCCCATGCGTAGGGCAGGGAGGTCCGGACGCAGTCGACGAAGTCAGCTTCGTCGACCTCGCCTCGCTCGGCCTGTTCGAGTAGGGCCGGTGAGACGTCGAGCGACATGGGTTCTCCTCTCGCACCCCCAACCAGCAGGGGTTGCCGGACAGATGAGGGAGTGCGCGATCGTCAACACGCTGCGTACACATCTCGCGACCTCCCGTTTAATACGGTAGGCAACAGACGGTGACGGCACCAGAAGAATGCGAATACAGGCCGATCCCGATGGGCACACAATCGGCCAGCAATGAACAGGGGGGGCCGGAGAAACAGGGCGGCCCGTCAGGGCCTCGTTTGAGGGTGGTGGCGGGTGACGGGCGGGCGAATCGCTTTCACCGGGGCCCGTCGAGTAGCGTTGCCGACCATGCGTCTCGTCATTGCCCGCTGCTCCGTCGACTACGCCGGCCGGCTCACCGCCCACCTCCCCACCGCCCCCCGTCTCATCCTGGTGAAGGCGGACGGCAGCGTCTCGATCCATGCGGACGACCGGGCCTACAAGCCCCTGAACTGGATGTCGCCGCCCTGCACGCTGAAGGAGGGAACCGGCGAGGAGGCCGGTGTCTGGACCGTCATCAACAAGGCGGGCGAGAAGCTCATCATCACGATGGAGGAGGTCCTCCACGACTCCACGCACGAACTCGGCGTGGACCCCGGCCTGATCAAGGACGGCGTGGAAGCACACCTTCAGGAACTGCTCGCCGACCGCATCGAAACGCTCGGCGAGGGCTACACGCTGATCCGCCGCGAGTACATGACGGCCATCGGCCCGGTCGACATCCTCTGCCGGGACGCCGACGGACAGACCGTCGCTGTCGAGATCAAGCGACGCGGTGAGATCGACGGCGTGGAACAACTCACGCGCTATCTGGAGCTGTTGAACCGCGATCCCCATCTGGCGCCGGTGCGGGGCGTCTTCGCGGCGCAGGAGATCAAGCCGCAGGCCCGGGTCCTGGCGACGGACCGGGGGATCGGGTGCCAGGTGCTGGACTACGACGCGCTGCGGGGGATCGAGGACGACAAGTTGCGGCTCTTCTGAGCGGCAGTGGTACGACGGTGAGGGCCGGGTCCGACGGACGGACCCGGCCCTCCGGCTTGTACGGGCCTCAGATCACCGGACCCGAACCCGAGCTGCTCTCAGTCCCCGCACTGCTGCTCTCCGGCGCGCTGGCGCTCGTGCTCGCCGGAGCGCTGGAGGAGATCGGGGCGCTCGCCGAGTCCGAGGTGGACGGGGTTTCCGTCGGGGTCGCGGTGGGCGTCTGCGTCGGGGTTTCCGTGGGTGTCTCCGTCGGCTCTTCGGTCTCGGTCGGCGTCGGAGACGTCTCGGTGGGCGGCTTCGACGACGACGGCGGCCTCGTCGGGGACTTGGTCGGCGAGCTGGAGCTCGTCGGGGAGTCGCCGCCCGGATCCCGCGTACCGCTCGGGTCGTCGGACGGCTCGTCCGTCTCCGTGGCCGTCGGCGTCGGATCGTCCGCGGTGCCGAACGTACCGTCCGGTCCCGGATCCGTCGGCCGGCTCGTCGCCGGGCCGGTGTCGCCGTCGTCGTCCTGCTCCGCCTTGTCGGCGCCCAGGCCCTCCTCACCGACGCCCTGGCTGGCGGACGGGTTGACGCCGACCTGCTCGGAGGGGTTCTCGGCGTCGTTGCTGGAGGTGGCGCCGAGCGTCACGACCGTACCGAGCACCGCCACCAGCAGTGCGCCCGCGCCGGCCGCGACGAGGTTGCGCTTGGCCAGGCCGCGCAGACCGCCCCGGTCGCGGTGCTGCGCCGCACCGGGCGTCGAGCGGTGGGTGACGAGGGTCGACGTGTCGTCGGGCCGCTGCAGGGGCGGGAACTCCGCAAGCGCCGCGGGGACCCCGCCGGGCGGCGACGCCGACTCCTCGTAGCGGGCGGCGGGCACCTCCTCGCCGGTGGTGGAGCCGAGCACGGGCGTGGCACCGAGCGCCGGCGAGGCGCCGGGCGTGGACGCGGGACCCGGTGCCGTGCCCGCGCGGTCGGTGACCAGGGCCAGGGCGCGGCGGCCGGCGACGGTGCCGCGCTTGTCAGCGGCGGCACCGCGCAGCCCGATGGACGCCTCCAGTTCGGCGCGGGCCCGGTCCGGCCGGCCCTCGCACAGCGCGAGGATGCCCAGCTCGTGGTGGAAGTAGGCCTGTTCGGTGACGTCCCCGGCGAGCCGGGCGGCTTCCACGCCGGAGCGCAGTGCCCGCTCCCAGGCGCTCCAGTGCAGCCCGGCGGCGAACGCGGGAGCCGCCGTGCGGGCCAGCTGCACGGCGGCGCTCTCCTCGCCCTCGCCGTGCGGTGTCGTCGCCGGTACGAGGGCGGCAAGGGCGGTGAGCAGGGCGTCCGCCTCGGCGCACACACGCTCGGGAGTGACCGAGGGGTGTCCGGCCCACCAGGCATAGTGCCGGGCGGCGGTCAGGACGTGACCGGCCGGGTCGTCGGCGTAGCCGGCGGCCTCCAGCTGGGTCTGCACCCCGGCGGCGAGCCGGTAGCGGGAGCCGACGGGTGAGACCAGCGCGCAGCTGAGCAACTCGCCCAGCGCGGCGTCCGCGTGGGTGTCGCCGACCAGGGCGGGCAGGTGCGCCTGGTGCGGCACCTCGCCGCCGAGCGCCACGGCGATACGCAGGGTGGCGCGCGCGGAGGCGCTCAGCCGGGAGGCGAGCAGCGCGGCCGGCGCGGCTCCCTCCGCCAGCGAGGGCAGCGGTACTTCGGCGGACGCTCCGGGGACGGCGTCGAAGGGCGCATCGGCCGGGAGTTCCTGGAAGACGCCGAACTCGTCGAAGGCGTCCACGCCCGCCCGCATCCGGTCGCGCTGCCGCAGCAGGGCGCCGGCCTGCACGAACCGCAGCGGCAGGCCCTCGGACTCGAACCAGAGGTCGCCGGCCCAGTTGGCCTCGTCCTCGGTGAGGGAGCGGCCGACGGCGTACTCGAGGAGATCCAGGCCGCCGGCGCGGTCGAGACCGTCGAGGAAGACCTCCTCGATCGCCGCGTCGGCGGACGGCGCGGGCACGTCCGGGGTGGCGCCGATCACGAAGGCGCACTCCGGGGTGGCCGCCAGCAGTTCGTCGAGCGCGGCGCCGCCGAACTCGATGTCGTCGAGGACGACGATCGCGCCGATCTCCCGGACGTGCTCGAGCAGTTCGTCCCGTTCCGGCCGGTGCAGGGGTGCGCCGTACACGGCGTAGAAGAGCTCGTACAGCAGGTCGTTCGCGGTGTGGTGGAAGCCGGTGAGCCGGACCACGCCGTCGGGGGCGAGGTCCGCGCAGTCCTCGGCGACCGTGTCGAGAAGGCGGGTGCGGCCCGAGCCTCCCGGGCCGGTCAGGCGCACGGAGCGGCCGCGGGCGAGCAGCCGCACCAGACGCTCGCGCTCGTCCTGGCGGCCGAGGAGCGGCAGCGCGGGCCGGCCCGGCCCCGGCGGGACGGGCGGCGCGGCGGCGCGGTCGACCTCGGCACGCTGGGCCGCGGTCAGCTTCTGCGGGCGTCCGGGCCGCTCCCCCGGCGGGCACAGTTCGATCTCGCTGCCGTCGACGGGGTTGACGGTGAGCAGGAAGTCGCCGGAGACCAGCTGCACCGTGCGGGCGAGTGCGGGCGCATGCTGGCCGAAGTCGGATGTGAGGGAGTCCCTCGGCGGGCGCTGGCGCGGCGAGTTGCCGTCACCTTCGTGGCCGTACTCCTCGGGTCCCCGGTTGTTCGGGTCCATAGGTTCAAGCCCCCCAAAAGCGTCGAGTGCGTCGAGCCCCTCCCGGCCTTGCCGCACACCGCGCTGTCGCTTCTGGTCCGGGCCCGCTCGAGGGTTGAACAGACGCGGGCGACCGAACCCTAAACCTTCGCTCAGTATCTACGACAGTCCGGGGTGCCGCCCGGTCCGAGACGTCACAGTCTCGTGAGGATTGTGCGCGTCGGGCGTTTCGCCGTGAGGTGCCCGGGTCCCGCCCGTCCCGCCGGATCACACCCGCGCCGGGAGTCACACCCGGGGCAGCGACTCCAGCCCGATGCCGCCCTCGACCGCCAGGATCCGGTGCAGCCGGGTGGCCACCAACAGGCGCTGCATCTGCGGCGGTACACCGCGCAGCACCAGCCGTCGGCCGCAGCGGCCGGCCCGCCGGTGGGCGCCCATGATGACCCCGAGTCCGGTGGCGTCCCAGGAGTCCAGCTCGGACAGGTCGAGGATGAGGTCGCCGGCTCCGTCGTCGACGGCCGAGTGCAACACCGCACGGGCGTCCGCCGCGCTGCGGACGTCGAGACGGCCCCCGACGACCACCTCGTCGTGGTCGCCCCTGATGTGCATATGCGCTCCCCGTGCGTGCGTCGTGTGCTCCGCGATGAAAGATGATGCCGGTGATGCAACCTCTGACGGTGTTGGGCGGTCAGAGGTTGCCGTCCGTAAGCGAACCGATACCGAATTCACTCCGAGGTGTGATGTCCCTCGAGGCGTGTGCGGTTTCAGTGCTTGTAGAAGCCCTGCCCGCTCTTGCGCCCGATGTCACCCGCGTCAACCATCCGGCGCATCAGCTCCGGCGGAGCGAACTTCTCGTCCTGGGTCTCGGTGTAGATGTTGCCGGTGGCGTGCAGCAGGATGTCGACGCCGGTGAGGTCCGCGGTGGCCAGCGGTCCCATGGCGTGCCCGAAGCCGAGCTTGCAGGCGAGGTCGATGTCCTCGGCGGTCGCGACGCCCGACTCGTACAGCTTGGTCGCCTCGACGACGAGCGCGGAGATGAGCCGGGTCGTCACGAAGCCGGCCACGTCGCGGTTGACAACGATGCAGGTCTTGCCGACGGACTCGGCGAACTCCCGTGCGGTGGCGAGGGTCTCGTCGCTGGTCTTGTAGCCCCGGACGAGTTCGCACAGCTGCATCATCGGGACCGGCGAGAAGAAGTGGGTGCCGACGACGCGCTCCGGGTGCTCCGTCGCGGCCGCGATCTTGGTGATCGGGATGGCGGAGGTGTTGGAGGCGAGTACGGCCTCCGGGCGCACGATCTTGTCGAGCGCCCGGAAGATCTCGTGCTTGACTTCGAGCTTCTCGAAGACGGCCTCGACGACGATGTCCGCGTCGGCAGCGGCGTCCAGGTCGGTGGTCGCGGTGATACGGGCGAGGGCGGCGTCGGCGTCGTGCGCCTCCAACTTGCCCTTGGCGACGAACTTGTCGTACGAGGCCTTGATGCCGTCGGTGCCGCGCCTGAGCGCCTCGTCGGTGACATCGCGCAGGACGACGTCCCAGCCCGCCTGGGCGGAGACCTGGGCGATGCCGGAACCCATGAGACCGGCCCCGATGACGGCGAGCTTCCGTGCCACTGACGACTCCCCTGAGATGCTTACTCGCTGTTTACGTATGTTCTCTCCGGCGGACCCTAGCGCTCGTGAGGGGCTGTGTGACCGGTAAGTAACGCGCGTCACGTCTCACATGACGGACATCACACCGGCACGGCTCACTAGGCTGGCCACATGGTCAATCTCACGCGCATCTACACCCGTACCGGCGACCAGGGCACCACCGCCCTCGGCGACATGAGCCGGGTCGCCAAGACCGACCTGCGGATCTCCGCGTACGCGGACGCCAACGAGGCGAACGCGGTGATCGGCACGGCGATCGCGCTGGGCGGACTGGACGAGGAGATCGTCAAGGTCCTCACCCGTGTGCAGAACGACCTGTTCGACGTGGGTGCGGACCTGTCGACGCCGGTGGTGGAGAACCCGGAGTTCCCGCCGCTCAGGGTGGAGCAGTTCTACATCGACCGCCTGGAAGCGGACTGCGACCGCTTCAACGAGCGTCTGGAGAAGCTCCGCTCGTTCATCCTGCCCGGCGGCACGCCGGGTGCCGCCCTGCTCCACCAGGCCTGCACGGTGGTCCGCCGCGCCGAACGCTCCACGTGGGCGGCCTTGGAGGTACACGCCGAGACGATGAACCCCCTCACCGCGACCTACCTCAACCGCCTGTCGGACCTGCTGTTCATCCTGGCCCGGACGGCCAACGGGGCCGCGGGCGACGTCCTTTGGGTCCCTGGCGGCGAACGCTGAGCGGACTCGGCGAGGTCCGCTGCGGTCCGGGCCACCGGGCTTGCGCCGGAGCCCTCAGCGCGGGCTCCGCTCCTTCATCCGCGTTTCCCCGGCCTCGGAGAGCCCGGCAGGGGCCCTCTTCGGCCAGATCGCGTACGTCAGGGCGATCAGGCCGTGGATGCCGGCCGTGCGCCAGGCGATGAAGATCCAGCTCTGGAGGGAGCTCGTGCGGCTCGGGTCGTCCACGTACCACATGGCGATCAGCAGCAGCACGCTGGCGACCACGGCAGCCACGAGCGTGCCGAGCCACACCCTGCCCTCGTGCCGGGCGCGGGCCATCCCGTAGCGCGGCGGTTTGGCGGGCGGCGCGGCGCCGCCGAAGCGGTGGGCGGCGTGGCCGTCGAGCCACTTCACCGTCCGGTGGCCGTGGCCCACGGTGTAGCCGATGTACAGGGCGGCCAGCCCGTGCTTCCAGCTCGGATCTGCGCCGTTCTTCAGGTCGATCGCCGTGGCGACCAGCAGCACGACCTCCAGCAGCGGTTCGACCAGCAGCAGACCGAGCCCCGTCCGGCGCATCCCGAGGACGTAGCGGAAGAACAGCCCCGCGGCCAGCAGCACCCAGAAGCCGACCTCGCAGACGACGATCAACGTGACGATCACGGCGCACTCCTCTCGGTCACCCGTCCAGGCTCCCGTCGGAATCCGCTCGATTCGTCGTCGCCGCCGACGAAGTACGACTGCATCCTTCGATGTACTCGCGGACGCGCGAACCGTTCCGCGGCATCAGGCGCGACGCGCGCCGCCCGTGTTGGATGGTGTCATGGCCGTACGACTCCCCCGCCCGCACCGCTTCGACCGGTACGTCGCACTGGCCGGCCTGCTGGGCGGGCTGCTGCTGTGGGGCATCGGCCTGGGGATGCGGCCGGCCGGCGAGCCGACCGTGCTGTGGGCGGGGCGCTGGCCCGTCCTCCTGCCGCTCGCCGTGATGGCCGGCTGTGAACTGCTGCGCCGGACCGCCCCGCGCACCGCACTGCTGACCGCCACGGGCGCGATCGTCCTGGACCTCATGACGCAGGGCAACCTGGTCACGGTCCTGATGTACACCGACGTGATGTACGCGGCCGTCCTGTACGGCTCCCCCGCCTCGGCCCGCCGTATCCCGCGGATCACCGGGCTGCTCACGGTGGCGGGGACGATCGTGCCGTTCGCGATCTGGCGGGTGCCGGAGACCCTGCTGATCGGTGCGGCCGTCGGCGTCGTCGCCTTCGCGCCCGCGTCGACCGGTCTGATCGTGCGCAACCACCGCGAGGCCGCCGAGGCCGCCCGGCTGCGGGCCGAACAGACCGCGCTGCTCGCCGAGATGGACCGCACGCAGGCTGTCGTCGCCGAACGCGCACGGGTGGCCCGCGAGTTGCACGACATGGTCGCCAACCACCTCTCGGCGATCGCCATCCACTCCACGGCCGCGCTCTCCCTCGACGACCCCGAGACCTCGAAACAGGCCCTGGGCGTCATCCGCGAGAACAGCGTCGAGGGACTCGCGGAGATGCGCCGGCTGATCGGGATCCTGCGGGACGACAGCGGCGACTCCGCGCCCGCCGCGGCGCCCACTCTCGACGGCCTCGGCGCGCTGGCCGACACCGCCCGCGCCAACGGCCTCGACGTCACCGTCGACGCCGAGCACGGCGCGAAGCTGCCCGCGCCGGTGGAGCTCGCCGCGTACCGGATCGTGCAGGAGTCCCTGACCAACGCCCTCAAGCATGCCGGCCCCGGCCGGGTCACGGTGACGCTGCGGCAGCTCGACGGCTTGCTGAGCATCGCCGTGACCAGCCCGTACGGCGACCGCGACGGGCCTCGCGCGCCCGGCTCCGGTGCCGGTCTGATCGGCATGCGGGAGCGGGCCGCGCTGCTGGGCGGCAGCTTCGAGGCCGGCCCCGAGGACGCCGCCCGGGGCAAGATCTGGGCGGTGCGCGCCACCCTGCCTCTCGTCGATGTCGAAGGAGTGACCGAATGATCCGCGTGCTCGTCGCCGAGGACCAGTCCGCCGTCCGCGCCGGGCTCGTCCTCATCCTGCGCAGCGCGCCCGACATCGAGGTGGTCGGTGAGGCGGTCGACGGTGAGCAGGCGGTGGCGCTCGCCCGTGAGCTGCGGCCGGACCTGGTGTTGATGGACGTTCAGATGCCGCGTCTGGACGGGGTGTCGGCGACCCGGCAGGTGGTCGCCGAGGGGCTCGCCGACGTACTGGTCCTGACGACCTTCGACCTGGACGCGTACGTGTTCGGCGCGCTGCGCGCAGGCGCGTCCGGGTTCCTGCTGAAGAACACGGACGCGAAGGATCTGCTGGAGGCGGTACGGACGGTGGCGCGCGGGGAGGGTCTGATCGCGCCGGCCGTGACGCGTCGGCTCATCGCCGAGTTCGCCGCCAAGCCCGTACGGGAGTCCAGGGCCGACCCTTCGGTCCTGGACAGCCTCACCCGGCGCGAGCGCGAGGTCCTGTCCTGCCTGGGCGAGGGCCTGTCCAACGCCGATATCGCCGCCCGCCTCGACATGGCGGAGGCCACGGTGAAGACGCACGTCAGCCGGTTGCTGGGGAAGCTGGAGCTGCGCAGCCGGGTGCAAGCCGCGGTGCTGGCACAGGAGTTGGGGATCTAGAGGACTTTTCGGGGTAGTGGTCCAGACCTATTGACCCGTGGTCCAGACCTTTCTATTCTCGCGGCACTGTGGGCCTGATGGCTCAGTCATGCCCCGACAACAACCCCACAAGGAGGCGCAGCATGCGCTTCAGACAGAGAGCCCTGGCAGGCTTCGCGACCCTGCTGCTCCCGCTCGCCGGTCTGGTCGGTCTCGCCAGTCCCGCCCAGGCCGCCACCGAAGCCACCGCCACCTACAGCAAGACCCAGGACTGGGGCACCGGCTTCGAAGGCAAGTGGACCGTCAAGAACACCGGCACCACCACCATCAACGCATGGACCGTCGAGTGGGACTTCCCCTCCGGCACGTCCGTCACCTCCGCCTGGGACGCCGACGTCACCTCCTCCGGCACCCACTGGACCGCCAAGAACAAGTCCTGGAACGGCACCCTCGCCCCCGGCGCCTCCGTCTCCTTCGGCTTCAACGGCACCGGCTCCGGCGCGCCGGGCAACTGCAAGCTCAACGGCGGCAGTTGTGACGGCGGCTCGGTCCCGGGTGACAACCCGCCCTCCGCCCCCGGCACCCCCACCGCCTCCGACATCACCAACACCTCGGTGAAGTTGTCCTGGAGCGCCGCCACCGACGACAAGGGCATCAAGAACTACGACGTCCTGCGCGGCGGCACCAAGGTCGCCACCGTCACCGGCACGACCTACACGGACACCGGCCTGACCGCCGGCACCGACTACTCGTACACCGTCCAGGCCCGGGACACCGCCGACCAGACCGGCCCGGTCTCCGGCGCCCGTGCGGTCCGCACCACCGGCGGCGGCACCGACCCCGGCCCGGGCGGGAAGATCAACCTCGGCTACTTCACCGAGTGGGGCGTCTACGGCCGCAACTACCACGTCAAGAACCTGGTGACCTCGGGCTCCGCGTCCAAGATCACGCATATCAACTACGCGTTCGGCAACGTGAAGAACGGCCAGTGCGTGCTCGACGACGCCTACGCCGCCACCGACAAGGCCTACACCGCCGACCAGTCCGTGAGCGGCGTCGCCGACACCTGGGACCAGCCGCTGCGCGGCAACTTCAACCAGCTGCGTCAGCTGAAGGCCAAGTACCCGCACATCAAGGTGCTGTACTCCTTCGGCGGCTGGACCTACTCCGGCGGCTTCGGCCAGGCCGCGCAGAACCCGGCCGCGTTCGCCAAGTCCTGCAAGGCCGTCGTGGAGGACCCGCGCTGGGCCGATGTCTTCGACGGCATCGACATCGACTGGGAGTACCCGAACGCCTGCGGCCTGACCTGTGACACCTCCGGCCCGGCGGCCTTCAGGAACCTGATGTCGGCGCTGCGCACCGAGTTCGGCTCGAACTACCTGGTCACCGCGGCCATCACCGCCGACGGCTCCTCCGGCGGCAAGATCGACGCGGCCGACTACGGCGGCGCCGCCCAGTACCTCGACTGGTACAACGTGATGACGTACGACTACTTCGGAGCCTTCGACGCGGACGGCCCGACCGCTCCGCACTCGCCGCTCACCTCGTACCCCGGCATCCCGCAGGCGGGCTTCAACTCGGCCGACGCGATCGCCAAGCTCAAGGCCAAGGGCGTGCCGTCCGCCAAGCTGCTGCTCGGCATCGGCTTCTACGGCCGCGGCTGGACCGGCGTCACCCAGTCCGCCCCCGGCGGCTCGGCGACCGGCGCGGCACCCGGCACCTACGAGGCCGGCATCGAGGACTACAAGGTCCTGAAGAACTCCTGCCCGGCGAACGGCACCATCGCGGGCACGGCGTACGCGCACTGCGGCAGCAACTGGTGGTCGTACGACACCCCGTCGACGATCGCCGGGAAGATGACCTGGGCCAAGAACCAGGGCCTGGGTGGCGCGTTCTTCTGGGAGTTCAGCGGCGACACCAGCAACGGTGAGCTGGTGAGCGCCATCAGCAACGGGCTGAACTGACGCCCGGCCATCCGCACTCCGACACCTGAAGCCGGAGCGGCAGGTCTCACCCTGCCGCTCCGGCTTCCCCCTGCCCGGATGCGGTCAGATGGCGGGCGCAGCGACCCGTGTGTACGTCCGGCCGTTGCTGGTGGCGGCGGGCGTGGTCACCGTGACGGAGACCGGCCCGGCGGGCCCTGCCGGAGCGACGGAGGTGACCTGCGTCGGGGAGACCACCGTGAACGCCGCGGGGACGGTGCCGAACCGGACGCGTGTGGTGGACGCGAGGTTGCTGCCGGTCAGCGTGACGACCGTACCGGCGTGCGTCGGCCCCTTGTCGGGTACCAGGGAGGCCAGCACGGGCGCGTCGAGGAAGACATAGCCGAGGGGATTGCTGGTGCCGCCGGGGGTGATCACCGTGACCTCCGTGGCACCAGGGGCATGGCTCCGGGTCACCGCGGTGATCTGCGTGGCGGAGTCGACGGTGAACGAGGCGGCCGCCACGCCGTCGAACAGCACCGCCGTCGCACCGAGGAGGTTGTTGCCGGTGAGCCTGACCGTGGTGCCGCCCGCTGTGGGGCCGGAGGCAGGGTCGAGCGCGGTCAGCGTGGGCAACGCGGCGTAGAAGAAGAACGCGTCGGGGTCGTCGGGGTCGCTGGTGCCGCCGACCGTGGTCACCGTGACGGCCGCGGCGCCCGCCGCGTGGGCAGGCGTCACCGCGGTGATCTGGGCGCTGCTGTTGACGGTGAACGAGGTCGCCGCCACGCCGTCGAACCGCACGCTCGTCACATTGGTGAAGCCCGTGCCCGTCAGCGTCACCGTCGTCCCCCCGGAGACCGGCCCCCGATTCGGCGACAGGCCGGTGATGGAGGGAGCGGCGACATAGGTGAACGTGAGGGCGTTGCTGGTGCCGCCCGAAGTGGTCACGGTGACGTCGGCCGGGCCTGCGGCGCGGGCGGGGCTGACAGCGGTGATCTGGGTGCTGCTGTTGACGGTGAACGAGGCCGCCGCCACGCCGCCGAACCGCACGCTCGTCACATTGGTGAAGCCCGTGCCCGTCAGCGTCACCGTCGTCCCCCCGGAGGCCGGCCCCTGGTTCGGCGACAGGCTCGAGAGGGTGGGAGCCGTGGAATAGGTGAAGGGCACGGACTGGGCGCTGGTGCCCTGGGTCGTGGTGACGGTGACGTTCACTGTTCCGCTGCCGGACGGAGTCACGGCCGTGATCTGCGTGCTGCTGTTGACCGTGAACGACGTGGCGGGGATGGATCCGAACCGGACGATGACCACTCCCGTGAAATCGATTCCGGTCACGATGACGGTGGTACCACCTGTGGGCGGCCCCTGGCTGGGACTGACCGAAGTGACCACAGGAGGGGCCATGGCTGTACTCCTTCACGCAGGGCTGAGGGATCGATGACACATGCAGCCACGTCATGGCAGGGCTTCGGGCCGAGCCCGTCCGGGCGGAGGGGGGACTGCCGCCCGGACGGGGGTTCTGCGCCTCCCTGTTACGGAGGTGATCGGACCGGTCAGATGCCGGGCCCGGCGACGTAGGTGAAGCCGCCGAGTTCGGTGTCCGATCCGGCGGGGTTGGTCACGACGACGTCGGCCGCTCCCGCGGTGCCGGGCGGGGTGACCACGGACAGCGTGGTGGCGCTGATCACCGAGAACGGCGCCGCGGCGCCGTCGAAGGTGACCGATTCCGTGCTGTCCAGATTGGTGCCGGTGATGGTGACCGCCGTCCCGCCCGAGGCCGGACCCGAGGTGGGGCTGATGGTGGTGACCGTGGGGACGTCGACGTAGGTGTAGGTGAGGCCGTTGTTGGTGCCGCCCGCAGTGGTGACGCTCACTCCCACCGGACCGGCCGCCGCGCCCGCGGGCACGGCGACGCTGAGCGAGCTGTCACTGCTCACGGTCGGAGTGGCGGTGACACCGCCGAAGGACACACTGGTGGCCGTCGACAGACCGGTGCCGCTGACGGTGATGCTGTTGCCGCCGGCGAGCGGCCCGGAGGTGGCGCTCAGGGACGCCTTGAACGGGGCGCCGACGTAGAAGTACGGCACGGGGTTGCTGGTGCCGCCCGGGGTGGTCACAGTGACCCCGACCGTGCCGGTTCCCGACGGGGAGACGGCGGTGACCTGTGTCGGGGAGACGTTGGTGACGTTCGTGGCGGACTTGGTGCCGAACTTCACGGCGCTGGTGTTGGACAGGTTGGTGCCGGTGATGGTCACCAGGGTCCCGCCCCCGGTGGAACCCTGATTCGGAGAGATGGGCATGAGGACACTCCTCGCTCGTTGATGGGGACATTGCGAGGAACCGACCGGGTTGGGCCAGCCACTGGCTGCCGCGTCGCAGAGGCGGGACCGCCGCCGAAGGCACGTACGTCGGTCTCTTCCCGCCCCGTTCCGATACGACGAGCACCGCTCAGCGGTGCTGCCGCGCCCCGGGTGAACGAACCGGCACGGCCCCCGTACGACAGCCGGGTGCACCGCAGCCTCCGCCGTCTGTCCCGGGCAAGGAAAAGCCGACGGGTGCTGCCTGTCCGAACGTTCCCCCGGCTCGGGGATGGGCAGCCCGCCGGTTCACACTCTCAGTGACCCATACATCCAATCGAGTGACAAGACACAGTCGCCCTCCATCACTCGAACGGAGTAACCTCTGACCCTTTTTCCCTCCTTGCGACTTTCTTCTGTCGAACTTTCACCCCTCCAGGCCAACATTTGTTCGGGAACGGCAGTCGATGCCAAGCCCCGGATACGGCCCGGGGCTTGGCATCGACCATCTGTCACACCGGGCAGCCGGGGACAGCTCCAGCGGGCGCGCACTGGTCAGGTCTGTTGAGCACCACCCGCGTCCCGGACACAGTGACCGAGCCTCCGTCCTCGTCGCGGAAGATCCCACCTCCCAGGCCTCCTGCCACGTTCTCGGTGACCTGGCCGCCGATCAGGCCGGCAACGCCGCCCTGCTGGTTCAGGCGCTGCCCCTGGTACAGGCCACCACCGTCACTTCCGGCGTCGTTCTTGTCCACCTCCGTGCCCACCAGTCGCAGCGTGCTGTCGAAGTTGGCGATACCTCCGCCGGACGAGGCGGCCTCGTTCTCCTCCACGTGACCGCCGTAGACAGTGAGGGAGCCGAGTGCCGCGAAGATGCCTCCGCCCTCGAAACGCTCGGTGCTGTTGACCCTGATGTCCGCGCTGTTGAGGACGGTGGTGCCGGCGGTGAACAGTCCTCCGCCCGTGAAATCCGCCGTGTTGTTCTCGACAGCCCCCCTGTCCATCGTCAGCTGCGCGGCGGAGGCCACATGGATTCCGCCGCCGTCGCCTGCGGTGTTGTCCGACACGGTGCTGCTGGTGAGGTGCGCCCTGGCGCCGGCTGCGACCGCGACACCGCCGCCCACGGCGGAAGCGGTGTTGTCGCTCACCCGGCTCCCGACCAGGCTCAGATCGCCTGCGGTGAGGATGCCGCCGCCGACCGTGTCGGCACCCGCGGTCGCACTGCCCCCCGACACGGTGATCCCGTTGAGGGTGAGGGATCCCTGCGAAGCGACCTCGGCGATGCGGAACGGTGTGGCCGACGTGCGGGTGATGGTGGACTGGGTACCGGTAATGGTGACGATCCCGGTGATGGTCGGCAGCCCGTTGGCCCCTCCGGCCACGGCCGGAGTGGTGAGTTCGTACTCGCATCCCGCTGACAGCAGAATCGATCCTGCCCCACGGGCGTTCGCCTCGTTGATCTGCTCGATCAGTTCGGCGACGTCCCCGCACGGTACCGGTGTCGCCTGGCGTGCAGGCGGGGACGTGGCGATGGCCGGCGTGGCGACCAGGGCCACTGAAGCGCTCAGCAGCGCGGTCGCCGCCACCCTACAGACGTTCTTCACGGTCGACACGTGTTCTCCCTTTGAGTCGTTGTTGTTCAACTTCATCGGGAGCGGGGGCCGTTGGCACCCAGTGTGATCTGGACGGGTGAAGGCGCAGGACAGCGGGGCGCAGCCCGTTACGACAATCAGGTCATCCCGGAATTCATCCGGCCGGGTTTTTCTCAGCGTTCCGGCACGCCTGAGCGGCGGGCAGCGGTTATGGCCCTGAGCCATTCGGGTGACATATGCCAATTGCCTTGCGGCTGCAGCGCGGGAAATGGATTACTGGAATGGATCTAACCGGTGGGCCGCCCATTCTCGCCGGGGGATGCGGCAGTCGGTTCATCCGCGGCTTTCTGCAGGAGCTCGGGTGAGCACACCGGCATACCGCGATGGGCACCCCTGGTGGAGAATTTGGATCCCGTTCAGCCGGTGCCGTTCGCGGCACCGGCTGATGCGGTAGCTCGGACCACAACAGCCGTCAGGCGACGTTCACACGCTGCCCCGGAGGCGCCGCCTCCAGCCAGGCAAGGAAACCGGTCAACGCGTCTTCGCTCATGGCGAGTTCAAGACGCGTGCCCCGGTGCAGACAGACCAGGATCACCGCGTCGGACAGCAGCGCCAGCTCCTCCTCGCCCTCGGGAAGCCGGCGGCCGGCCACCTCGATCTGGGAGCGTTCCAGGATGCGGCGCGGGCGGGGGGCGTAGGAGAAGACCCGGTACCACTCCACCCGGTCGCCGTTGTAGCGGGCCACACCGTAGGCCCAGCCCTTGCCGCCGGTGTCGGGTTTCTCGGGGACGTCCCAGCGCAGGCTGCAGTCGAAGGTGCCGCCGGAGCGCTGGATGAGTCTGCGGCGCAGGCCGAAGACGAACAGACCCACCACCACGAGGGCCACGACAATTCCGCACACAGTCAGAGCGAGGACCATCGGCACCGACCTCCTCGTCTCCTAGGTAACGGAACGTAAAAAACACCCATATCTGGCTCAGCCGCGACCGGATCCGGATTGCTCCGGTTCCAGCCGCGGCTGAGTGACGTCATCGCACGGCGCGTGCTCTGGTCAGCGCGCCGTCGCCGCACGCAGTCGGACCTCCGCGCGACGCTCGGCGAAGGCATCCTCCTCCGACTTCGCGCGCTCGAGCGCCCGCTCCGCGCGCTGGACATCGATCTCGTCCGACAGCTCGGCGATCTCGGCCAGCAGCGACAGCTTGTTGTCCGCGAACGAGATGAAACCGCCGTGCACCGCGGCGACGACCGTCCCACCATCACTCGTACGGATGGTCACCGGGCCCGACTCCAGCACACCGAGCAGCGGCTGGTGACCGGGCATGACGCCGATGTCGCCGGACGTGGTGCGCGCGACGACCAGGGTGGCCTCGCCGGACCAGACCTCTCGGTCGGCCGCGACCAGCGCGACGTGCAGCTCAGCAGCCAAGGGTGGCTCCTCGGGTCACCACCCGGCGGTAGTGCCGGGTGTTGGGTCAATTCTAATGGGCGTGAGAGAGGGGGCGGGACGCGCCCGCCCCCTCCTCAAGAGCACGACGTCAGGAGACGCCCAGCTCCTTCGCGTTCTTCTTCAGGTCCTCGAGACCACCGCACATGAAGAACGCCTGCTCGGGGAAGTGGTCGTACTCACCGTCGCAGATCGCGTTGAACGCGGCGATCGACTCCTCCAGCGGCACGTCCGAACCGTCCACGCCGGTGAACTGCTTGGCGACGTGGGTGTTCTGGGACAGGAAGCGCTCCACGCGACGGGCACGGTGGACGACGAGCTTGTCCTCCTCGCCGAGCTCGTCGATACCGAGGATCGCGATGATGTCCTGGAGGTCCTTGTACTTCTGCAGGATCGTCTTGACGCGCATGGCGGCGTCGTAGTGGTCCTGCGCGATGTAGCGCGGGTCCAGGATGCGGGACGTGGAGTCCAGCGGGTCCACGGCCGGGTAGATGCCCTTCTCGGAGATCGGACGGGAGAGAACCGTCGTCGCGTCGAGGTGGGCGAACGTGGTGGCCGGGGCCGGGTCGGTCAGGTCGTCCGCGGGGACGTAGATCGCCTGCATCGAGGTGATCGAGTGACCACGGGTCGAGGTGATGCGCTCCTGGAGGAGGCCCATCTCGTCGGCCAGGTTCGGCTGGTAGCCCACCGCGGAGGGCATACGGCCGAGCAGGGTCGACACCTCGGAACCGGCCTGGGTGAAGCGGAAGATGTTGTCGATGAAGAACAGCACGTCCTGCTTCTGCACATCGCGGAAGTACTCCGCCATGGTCAGACCGGCGAGGGCCACGCGCAGACGGGTGCCCGGGGGCTCGTCCATCTGACCGAAGACCAGCGCGGTCTTGTCGATGACGCCCGAGTCCGACATCTCCTCGATGAGGTCGTTGCCCTCACGGGTGCGCTCACCGACACCGGCGAACACGGAGACACCGTCGTGGTTGTTGGCGACGCGGTAGATCATCTCCTGGATGAGCACCGTCTTGCCGACGCCGGCACCACCGAACAGACCGATCTTTCCACCCTTGACGTACGGGGTGAGAAGGTCGATGACCTTGACGCCGGTCTCGAACATCTCGGTCTTCGACTCGAGCTCGTCGAAGTTCGGCGCCTTGCGGTGGATGGTCCAGCGCTCACCGTCGTAGGACTCGTCGACGTTCAGCACCTCACCGAGGGTGTTGAACACCTTGCCCTTGGTGAAGTCACCGACCGGGACGGTGATGCCGTCGCCGGTGTTCACGACCGGGGCCTGGCGGACCAGACCGTCGGTGGGCTGCATGGAGATCGCGCGGACCAGGCCTTCACCCAGGTGCTGGGCGACCTCGAGGGTCAGCGTCTTCTTCTCGCCCTGGTTCGCCGGGTCGGAGACCTCGACGTGGAGGGCGTTGTAGATGTCCGGCATCGCGTCGACGGGGAACTCCACGTCGACGACCGGGCCGATGACCCGCGCGACGCGGCCCGTCGCCGTGGCCGTCTCAACAGTGGTGGTCATTAGTAGTCACTCCCCGCGGTCGCGTCGGCCAGGGCGCTCGCGCCACCGACGATCTCGCTGATTTCCTGGGTGATTTCGGCCTGGCGGGCCGCGTTGGCAAGCCGGGTGAGGTTCTCGATGAGCTCACCGGCGTTGTCAGTGGCCGACTTCATCGCGCGCCGCGTGGCGGCGTGCTTGGAGGCGGCCGACTGGAGCAGCGCGTTGTAGATACGGCTCTCCACATAGCGCGGCAGCAGGGCGTCGAGGACGTCCTCCGCCGACGGCTCGAAGTCGTACAGCGGAAGGATCTCGCCCTTGGGCGCCTCCTCCGCGACCTCTTCGAGGCTGAGCGGCAGCAGGCGGGAGTCGACCGCCGTCTGCGTCATCATCGACACGAACTCCGTGTAGACGATGTGGAGTTCGTCCACGCCGCCGTCCGCGGTGTCCTTCTCGATGGCCTCGATCAGGGGCGCCGCGACCTTCTTGGCGTCCGCGTACGTGGGCTCGTCGGTGAAGCCGGTCCACGACTCCGCGATCTTGCGCTCACGGAAGTTGTAGTGGGCCACACCGCGCCGGCCGACGATGTACGTGTCGACCTGCTTGCCCTCGCGCTCGAGGCGCTCGGTCAGCTGCTCCGCCGCCTTGATGGCGTTGGAGTTGAAGGCACCGGCGAGACCACGGTCGCTCGTCAGCAGCAGCACCGCGGACCGGGTGACCGTCTCGGCCTGGGTGGTCAGCGGGTGCTTGGTGTTCGACCCGGTACCGACCGCCGTGACCGCGCGGGTCAGTTCCTGCGCGTACGGCGTGGAGGCCGCCACCTTGCGCTGCGCCTTGACGACGCGCGAGGCGGCGATCATCTCCATCGCCTTGGTGATCTTCTTGGTCGCGGTGACGGATCGGATGCGACGCTTGTAGACCCGGAGCTGGGCTCCCATGAGTCAGGTCCCTTCCTTACGTCACTTGGAGGCGGCAGTCGCCTTCGGCGCGGCCGGGGCTTCCTCGCCGAGCAGCTTGCCGTCCGAGGTCTCGAACTGCTTCTTGAACTCCGCGATGGCGTCGGCGACGGCCGTGAGGGTGTCGTCCGACATCTTGCCGCCCTCCTTGATGGAGGTCATCAGGCCCTGCTCCTTGCGGTGCAGGTACTCGAGGAGCTCCCGCTCGAAGCGGCGGATGTCGGCCACCGGCACCTCGTCCATCTTGCCGGTGGTGCCGGCCCAGATGGAGACGACCTGGTCCTCGGTGGACATCGGCTGGTACTGGGCCTGCTTCAGCAGCTCGACCATGCGCTGACCGCGCTCCAGCTGCGCCTTCGACGCGGCGTCCAGGTCGGAACCGAAGGCGGCGAACGCCTCCAGCTCACGGAACTGGGCGAGGTCGACGCGCAGACGGCCCGAAACCTGCTTCATCGCCTTGTGCTGCGCGGAACCACCGACTCGGGAGACGGAGATACCGACGTTCAGCGCGGGGCGCTGACCGGCGTTGAACAGGTCCGACTCCAGGAAGCACTGGCCGTCGGTGATGGAGATGACGTTGGTCGGGATGAACGCCGAGACGTCGTTGGCCTTGGTCTCGACGATCGGCAGACCGGTCATCGAGCCGGCACCCATGTCGTCGGAGAGCTTCGCGCAGCGCTCCAGCAGCCGGGAGTGCAGGTAGAAGACGTCACCCGGGTAGGCCTCACGGCCCGGCGGGCGGCGCAGCAGGAGGGACACGGCGCGGTAGGCGTCGGCCTGCTTCGAGAGGTCGTCGAAGATGATCAGGACGTGCTTGCCCTCGTACATCCACTGCTGGCCGATGGCCGAGCCGGTGTACGGCGCCAGGTACTTGAAGCCGGCCGGGTCGGACGCCGGGGCGGCGACGATGGTCGTGTACTCCAGCGCACCGTTCTCCTCCAGCGCGCGGCGGACCGACGCGATGGTGGAGCCCTTCTGGCCGATGGCGACGTAGATGCAGCGGACCTGCTTGTTCGGGTCGCCGGTGCGCCAGTTGTCGCGCTGGTTGATGATCGTGTCGACGGCCAGGGCGGTCTTGCCGGTCTGGCGGTCACCGATGATCAGCTGACGCTGACCACGGCCGACCGGGGTCATCGCGTCGACGGCCTTGTAGCCGGTCTCCATCGGCTCGTGCACCGACTTGCGCTGCATGACCGTGGGGGCCTGCAGCTCGAGGGCGCGGCGGCCGGACGTCTCGATCTCGCCGAGGCCGTCGATCGGGTTGCCGAGCGGGTCGACGACGCGGCCGAGGTAGCCCTCGCCCACTGCCACGGAGAGAACCTCACCGGTGCGCTGCACCGGCTGCCCCTCCTCGATGCCGCTGAACTCACCGAGGACGATGGCACCGATCTCGCGCTCCTCGAGGTTGAGGGCGAGGCCGAGGGTGCCGTCCTCGAACTTCAGCAGTTCGTTGGCCATGGCCGAGGGCAGACCCTCGACCTTCGCGATGCCGTCGCCGGCAAGGGTGACCGTACCGACCTCCTCGCGCGAGGCCGCGTCCGGCTTGTACGACTGGACGAAGGTCTCCAGTGCGTCCCGGATCTCCTCCGGCCGGATCGTGAGCTCCGCCATCTGGGTTCCCTGCTCTCCTTGTTGGGCCCGAAGTTTCACTTTGGGGGTCTGGGGGCGACCCCCAGGAATCCTCTGCACGGCCCAACATGGGCCGTAAGTACGTACTGCGTGTTCAGTTGCGGCTAGCTCGCCAGCCGACGCTCGGCGTCCGCGATGCGGTCCGCGAGGGAGCCGTTGATGACCTCGTCACCGACCTGCACCCGGATCCCGCCGACGACATCGGGGTCGACGTCGAGGTTGAGGTGCATCTGACGGCCGTAGAGCTTCGCCAGGGCGGCGCCGAGGCGCTGCTTCTGTACGTCGCTCAGCGGCACCGCCGAGGTGACGACGGCGACCATGCGGTCCCGCCGCTCGGCGGCGAGCTTGGACAGGGACTCCAGTCCCGCTTCCAGGCTACGTCCCCGCGGCGCGGTCACAAGACGCGTCACCAGACGTTCGGTCTGGGCCGCGGTCCGGCCGCCGAGGAGGCTGCGCATCAGCTCCCTCTTGGCCGAGACGGTGGCCTTCCGGTCGGTCAGCGCGGCCCGCAGCTCGGTGCTGGACGAGACGATCCGGCCGAACCGGAACAGCTCGTCCTCCACGTCGTCGAGCGTGCCGGCCCGCTGCGCGGCGGTGAGGTCGGCGGTGTTCGCCAGCTCCTCCAGGGCGTCCACCAGGTCGCGCGACTGCGACCAGCGGGAACGCACCATGCCGGACACCAGGTCCGCGGTCTCGCCGCCGACCTGCGTGCCGAGCAGGCGCTGGGCCAGCTCGGCCTTGGCCTCACCGGCCTGCGCCGGGTCGGTGAGGACCCGACGCAGCGACACCTCGCGGTCGAGCAGCGCGGTCACCGCGGCCAGCTCGTCGGCGAGCCGCGCCGCGTCCACGGACGTGTTGTCCGTCAGCGCGTCGAGACGCTCACGTGCGGCTGCCAGGGCCTCGCGGCTCGCTCCGTTCATCGAGACGCCTCGGCCTTCTCCTCGAGCTCGTCGAGGAAGCGGTCGATCACACGGCTCTGGCGGGCGTGGTCCTCGAGGGACTCACCGACCAGCTTGCCGGCCAGCTCGGTGGCGAGCTTGCCGACGTCCTGCCGCAGCGCGGCCGAGGCGGCCTTGCGGTCGGCCTCGATCTGGGTGTGACCGGCGGCGACGATCTCCTCGCGCTGCCGCTGGCCCTCCGCACGCATCTCGGCGATGAGCGCGGCACCCTGCTCCTGCGCCTCCTGGCGCAGTCGCGCGGCCTCGTGCCGGGCCTCGGCGAGCTGGGCCTTGTACTGCTCCAGGACGCTCTGGGCCTCGGTCTGCGCGGCCTCGGCCTTCTCGATACCGCCCTCGATGGCCTCGCGACGCTCTTCCAGAACCTTGTTGATGTTCGGGAGAAGCTTCTTGGCAAGGAAGCCGAAGACGATGACGAAGGCGAGCAGGCCGATGACGAGCTCAGGGATCGGCGGGACGAGGGGATTCTCCATCTCCCCCTCGGCCGCGATGATGAGCAGCTGGCTCATGTCAGTGCCTTTCGTCTAGTGGGCTGGTCGTGAATCAGATGATCACTGGCCGTAGACGAACGGCATGACCAGACCGATGAGGGCGAGCGCCTCACAGAAGGCGAAGCCGAGGATCTGGTTGGCACGGATCAGACCGGCAGCCTCGGGCTGACGGGCCAGGGCCTGGGTGCCGTTACCGAAGATGATGCCGACGCCGACGCCGGGACCGATGGCAGCGAGGCCGTAGCCGATGGAGCCGAGCGAGCCGGTGACAGCGGCAAGGGTCTGGGACATGCCAGTTCTTCCTTCTCTTTCAAGGACCGGTGGGGGTTGGCCACCGGACGTCTCGGGGTTTGGGCAATGCGTGCGCGCTCAGTGGTGCTCGGCGAGCGCGCCCTGGATGAAGGTGCAGGTCAGGAGCACGAAGACGTACGCCTGAAGGGCCTGGATGAAGAGCTCGAAGGCCGTCATCACGATGACCATGATGAAAGAGACACCGGCGTAGGCGATCCCGATGCCGTTGAGCAGGTACCAGCTGGCGATCGTGAAGAGCAGCAGCAGCGTGTGGCCCGCGAACATGTTCGCGAAGAGTCGCACCGCGTGCGTGAACGGGCGGACCAGCAGGTTCGAGAAGAACTCGATGGTCATGGCCAGCGGCAGCACCGGGCCGAGCGACTTGTCGTAGCCCGTGAAGTTCTTGAACGCGCCGACGAAGCCGTGCCGCTTGAAGGTCAGCGAGACCCACAGGATGTAGACGATCAGGGCGAGCACCACCGGGTAGGCGATGATCGAGGTGACCGGGAACTGGGCGACCGGGATGATCGACCAGAGGTTCATCATCCAGATGAAGAAGAACAGCGAGACGACGAGCGGGACGTACTTCTCACCCTCCTTCTTGCCGATCGTCTCGTAGACGACGCCGCGCCGGATGAAGTCGTAGCCCGCCTCGGCGACCATCTGCAGCTTGCCGGGGACGACCTTCGGCTTGCGGAAGGCGGCCCAGAAGAAGCCGATGACGATGATCGAGCCGAGCAGCGCCAGCAGCATCGTCTTGTTGAAGTACAGGTTGCTGTCCGCGTCGCCCCAGAGGGGCTCGAACAGGAACGAGTGCAGGCCGGGAGCCGGGAAGCCACAGCCGTCGAAGATGTGGCAGTCGGTCTCGAAGGCGAGCACCTGCGTCGGGTCAGCACTCACCGCGGGCTCCTTCAGCGTGGCGCATGGGTACGGCAACCTCGTTGTGTCGGCGCGGCGCGCAGCCGCGGTTCGGCACTGGACTGGTGTTACGGATGTGGGGGCGGCGGTTCGGCGTCGAGCCTCGCGATGGAACAGGCGTCAGCTCGGATGCCCGCGCCCGCAGTGCCGCAGTTGGCACCGGACGATAGCAGCTTGTCGAACGCGCTTTTATCCCGGCCCTACCCCTCACGACGACGGGCCCGTCTTCTCGGGCTTGCTGCCCGCGGAGTCGGGTTCGACGTAGAGGATCTTGGACTTCATGTGCGCCATCGTCTGCGCACCGATCCACGCGAGCGTGGTCGCGATGAGCGTGATCGCGAAGGCCCTGGGATTGAACAGCGTCGTGTTCTTGAACACGGCGAGGAAGACGAACAGCAGCAGGATCTGCGCCGCGTAGAGCATCAGGCCCATCGCCTGGAACAGGTGCGGCAGCGATTTGGCGGTGCGCTGGAGTACAAGCAGACCGATGCCCATGAAGAGGATCGTCACCAGCGCGGCCACGAGGGACCCGACTGCGCCCTTGCCGCCGGCCACCACACCACTGACGACGGCGGCAACAGCGCCGACGGCAGCTGTGGGCACAGCAGCCTGGGCCAGGATCCGGACGTCATTGGACGGCATGGCGGCAACTCCGCTTTCACAGGGGGGCAGGGTGTCGTCATGGACGAGCGTAGTCCCGGGTTGAGAGGGAACCTCACGCCAATGGACCGTCGCACTGCGGTCCTTCGGCCCTGTCCGGGTTCTCGTGAACCGTATCACAAACTATTTGATGAGGTCTTTACCTGGAGGTGTGCTCGCTGTCACACATGAGGGTGACTGTGCGCGTCTGTGCAGAAACAGCGCCGACTTGTCTGGTATTGGGGCGCTTCGTTCCCCCATGAATGGGCAATGCTTTAGTCAGATTCTTACCTTGTGAAGCGGGAGCGGGGGCCGATGGCGGTCGCTCCGTTGACTCCGGAGACTCCCGCGGCGACCGGAGTGCGCTGTTCCTCCTCGGCCGGGGCGCTCGGCTCCGGGGTCTCGTCGACTGCGGGCGCGGTGAGGACCGTGCGGCGCCGGTAGCGCGGTGGCACGAAGTGCTCGGCCCACCTCGGGGCGCGCGGGGTGAAGCGCGGCAGCAGAAGCAGGATGAGGCCGATCGCGCTGAGCAGGACGATGCCCAGCACGATCCACATCGACGCCGCGTTCACCGAGTAGGCCAGCGCCCCGAACGCGATCAGCGCCGACCAGAAGTACATGATCAGCACCGCGCGGCTGTGCGAGTGGCCGATCTCCAGCAGCCGGTGGTGCAGATGGCCCCGGTCGGCGGCGAAGGGGGACTGACCGCGCCAGGTGCGACGGACGATCGCCAGGATCAGGTCGGCCGCGGGGATCGCGATGATCGTCAACGGCAGCAGCAGCGGGATGTAGACCGGCACCATCTGGTGCACGGAGTTGCGCTCGGAACCGGTGAACAGGTTCATCAGGTCCGGGTCGACCTGCCCCGTGATGGAGATCGCGCCCGCCGACAGGACCAGGCCGATGAGCATCGAGCCCGAGTCGCCCATGAAGATCCGGGCGGGGTGCATGTTGTGCGGCAGGAAGCCCAGGCACATGCCCATGAGGATCGCCGCGAACAGCGTCGCAGGGGCCGCGGCCTCGATGCCGTACGACACCCAGATCCGGTAGGCGTACAGGAAGAACGCGGCCGACGCGATGCACACCATGCCCGCCGCGAGCCCGTCCAGGCCGTCGACGAAGTTGACCGCGTTGATGGTGATGACGACCAGCGCCACCGTCAGCAGGGTGCCCTGCCACTGGGTCAGCGCCACCGTGCCGACGCCCGGAACCGGCAGCCACAGGATCGTCAGACCCTGCATGACCATGACGCCGGCGGCGATCATCTGGCCGCCCAGCTTGATCAGGGCGTCGATCTCGAACTTGTCGTCCAGGACGCCGATGAGCCAGATGAGCGCCGCTCCGGAGAGCAGCGCCCGCGGTTCGTTGGACTTCTCGAAGACCGTACTGAGGTTGGTGAAGTGGTCCGCGACCAGCAGGCCGGCGCACAGGCCGAAGAACATCGCGATCCCGCCGAGCCGCGGAGTGGGTTCCCGGTGCACGTCACGCGCCCGGATCTCCGGCATCGCTCCGGCCACGATCGCGAACTTCCGTACCGGCCCTGTCAGCAGATACGTCACCGCGGCCGTGATGCAGAGCGTCAGCAGGTATTCACGCACGGGCTTCCCCACAGGTCTCGCTGGCCATCTCAGCCCCACACCCTAGCGAGGTGCGCATATGGATGAGGACTTCCGGGTAGCGACGATGGTTGCACGTGTGGCTGTGTACGGAATTGCGCCTGCCCCCGCTCAACGCGGATACGGCGGAAACTGACCGGCCAGCTCCCGCACTTCTGCACGGGCCCGCCTGCCGTCGACCTCGTCCCGCAGCACTCCCCCGAACAGGGCGGCGATGCGTCCCATCTCCCGCTCCCCCATCCCCTGCGTGGTGACCGCCGCCGTGCCCAGGCGCAGGCCGCGGGCGTCGTCGTGCGGCAGGGCGCAGCAGTCGAGGATCAGGCCGGCGGCGGCGAGCCGCCCGCGGGCCCTGCGGCCGTCGACGCCGAGCGGGGCGGGGTCCGCGGTGATGAGGTGGGTGTCCGTGCCGCCGGTGGTGACCACCATGCCCTCGGCGGCCAGCCCGGCGGCCAGAATCCGGGCGTTGGCGACCACCTGGTGCGCGTACGCCGAGAAGGCCGGTGTGGCCGCCTCACCGAAGGCGACGGCCTTGGCGGCGATGGTGTGCATCTGAGCCCCTCCTTGAGTGAAGGGGAAGACGGCCCGGTCCACGCGCTCCGCCAGTTCCGAGCCACAGAGGATCATGCCGCCGCGCGGTCCGCGCAGCACCTTGTGGGTGGTGGCGCAGACGACATCGGCGTACGGCACCGGATTGGGCGCCGCTCCCCCGGCGACGAGCCCGATGGGGTGGGCCGCGTCGGCGATCAGATACGCTCCCACCTCGTCGGCGACCTCGCGGAAGAAGGCGTAGTCGATGTGCCGGGGATAGGCGATCGAGCCGCACACGATCGCCTTCGGGCGGTGCGTACGGGCCAGGGCGCGCACCTGGTCGTGGTCGATGAGCCCGGTCTCGGCGTCGACCCCGTAGCCGACGAAGTCGAACCAGCGGCCGGAGAAGTTGGCCGGCGAGCCGTGCGTGAGGTGGCCGCCGTAGGGCAGGCCGAGGGCGAGGACGGTGTCGCCGGGGCGCAGCAGGGCGGCGTACGCGGCGAGGACGGCCGAACTGCCCGAGTGGGACTGGACGTTGGCGTGTTCGGCGCCGAACAGCGCCTGCGCCCGCTGTACGGCGACCCGCTCGGCGACGTCGACGATCTCGCAGCCACCGTGGTACCGGGCGCCGGGATACCCCTCCGCGTACTTGTTGGCGAGCGGCGAGCCGAGGGCGGCGAGGACGGCCGGCGAGGTGAAGTTCTCGGCGGCGATCAGCTGGAGGGTGGTGGCCTGCCGGTCCAGCTCCCCGAGCAGAATCTCGGCGAGCTCGGGATCCTGCCGCCGCAGTACATCGACAGAGCCCTCAGGGGCATGAGTGACCGACATGGTGGACTCCGGGCGTCGACCGTCACGTAGGTCCACTGTAGGCCGGGGTGGTCGGGGGCGCCCGCTGTTGTACGGCTGCCGCGTGGGGCCTGTGGTCAGGCGCCCGGAGTCACGTACGCGCCGTCACACCCGTCAGCGCCGTGACGACCGGATCCAGCGCCTGGTGTATCTCGTCGCCGATCGAGCGGAAGAACGGCAGCGGCGCCCCGTACGGGTCGTACACTTCGTCCGCCTCGGCCGTCGGCGCCAGGAGCCACCCGCGTAGAGCGGCCGCCGCCCGCACCAGCGCGCGGGCGCGGGCGACCACGCCCTCCTCCAGCGGAGGCAGCGTGGCCGGGTCTATGGCCCGCACCAGACGGGTGAACTCCTTCAGCGTGAACGTCCGCAGGCCCGCCGAGTGGCCCATGGAGATGACCTGGGCGCGGTGGTCCCGGGTGGCCGTCAGGACCAGATCGGCGCGGATCACATGCTCGTCGAGCAGCTCCCGGCCGACGAACCCGGTCGCGTCCGCGCCGAAGTCGGCCAGCACCGTCTCGGCGTTGGCCTCCATGGGCGCGCCCTCGTGGCCCCAGGTGCCCGCGCTCTCCACGATCAGCCCGCCGCCCAGGATGCCGAGCCGTTCCTGCACGAAATGCCGGGTCAGCCGCTCGGTGATCGGCGAGCGGCACACGTTTCCGGTGCTGACGTGGAGGATGCGGAAGCTGTCGCGCGGAAGTCCCACGAATGTCGTCGTGATCTCCGCCGCGCTTTCCCCGTTGCCTATGCCACGCCCCGCGTCAGGGGCTGTCAACTGGCCACCTCGAGGTCGGGTACGACCTTGCGCAGCTCGTCCGGCGAGAGGGCGCCCTCGCGCAGCAGGACGGGCACCGGGCCGGTGACGTCGACGATGGAGGACGGCACGATGCCGGGGGTGGGGCCGCCGTCGAGGTAGACGGAGACGGAGTCGCCGAGCATCTCCTGGGCGGCGTCGCAGTCCTCCGGCGCCGGGTGGCCGGTGAGGTTGGCGGAGGAGACGGCCATGGGGCCGACCTCCGTCAGCAGCTCGATGGCGACCGGGTGCAGCGGCATGCGCACGGCAACGGTGCCCCGGGTGTCGCCCAGGTCCCACTGCAGGGACGGCTGGTGCTTGGCGACCAGCGTGAGGGCGCCCGGCCAGAAGGCGTCGACGAGCTCCCAGGCCAGCTCGGAGAAGTCGGTGACGAGACCGTGCAGCGTGTTCGGGGAGCCGATCAGGACGGGGGTGGGCATGTTGCGGCCCCGGCCCTTGGCCTCCAGCAGATCGGAGACGGCCTCGGAGGAGAACGCGTCGGCGCCGATGCCGTACACGGTGTCGGTGGGCAGGACCACCAGTTCGCCACGGCGGACGGCGGACGCGGCTTCGCGCAGACCGGTCACTCGGTCGGTCGCGTCGTTGGTGTCGTATCGCCGTGCCATATCAGCGGGCCTCCTCGTACACGAAGTACTGCTGCTGGGAAGAGTTCGGGCTGCTCACGGCAGCGCCTTGCGGGCGGTCGCGAAGCGCGGCCGGTTGTTGAGGTCCGGGTGGTCGGCGGCGTCGGCCCAGCCCCGTTCCTCCGTGAAGACCCACGGCACCTGGCCGCCCTGGGTGTCGGCGTGCTCGATGACGACGACGCCGCCGGGGCGCAGCAGCCGGTGCGCGGTGCGTTCCAGGCCGCGGATGAGCTCGAGGCCGTCCTCGCCGGAGAACAGGGCCATCTCGGGGTCGTAGTCGCGCGCCTCGGGAGCGACGTACTCCCACTCCGTGAGCGGGATGTACGGCGGGTTGGAGATGACCAGGTCGACCTGGCCGTCCAGGTCGGGGAAGGCGGTCAGGGCGTCACCCTGCCGCAGATCGACCCGGGACCCCTCCACGTTCTTGCGGGCCCACCGCAGCGCTTCCTCCGACAGCTCCACGGCGTGCACCCGGGAGCGCGGCACCTCCTGGGCGAGGGCGAGCGCGATGGCGCCCGAGCCGGTGCACAGGTCGACGATGAGCGGCTCGACGACATCCATGGCACGCACGGCGTCTATGGCCCACCCGACCACCGACTCGGTCTCGGGACGCGGCACGAAGACGCCCGGCCCGACCTGCAGCTCCAGGTACCGGAAGAAGGCGCGCCCGGTGATGTGCTGCAGCGGCTCGCGCTGCTCACGGCGTGCGACGACCTCCCAGTAGCGGGCGTCGAAGTCGGAGTCCTTCACGGAGTGCAACTCGCCCCGCTTCACACCGTGCACGAACGCGGCGAGCTCCTCCGCGTCGGTGCGCGGAGAGGGCACGCCGGCGTCGGCCAGCCGCTGGGTGGCCTGAGCTACCTCAGCGAGCAGCACGCTGCGGGCGCTCGGGGGCCGCCCCCCAAATGATTGCTGCACGCTCGTCCTCCGTGTACTCGTGAATGCCTTACGCGGCTGCGAGCTTGGCGGCCGAGTCCGCGTCGACGCAGGCCTGGATCACCGCGTCGAGGTCGCCGTCCAGGACCTGGTCCAGGTTGTACGCCTTGAAGCCGACGCGGTGGTCCGAGAGGCGATTCTCCGGGAAGTTGTACGTACGGATCTTCTCGGAGCGGTCGACGGTACGGACCTGGCTGCGGCGGGCGTCGGCGGCTTCCTTCTCCGCCTCCTCCTGCGCCGCGGCGAGCAGCCTGGAGCGCAGGATACGCAGTGCCTGCTCCTTGTTCTGCAACTGGCTCTTCTCGTTCTGGCAGGAGGCGACCACTCCGGTGGGCAGATGCGTGATGCGCACCGCGGAGTCGGTCGTGTTGACGGACTGGCCGCCCGGGCCGGACGACCGGTAGACGTCGATCCGCAGGTCGTTCGGGTTGATCTCGACGTCGACCTCCTCCGCCTCGGGCGTGACGAGCACACCGGCCGCGGAGGTGTGGATACGGCCCTGCGACTCGGTGGCCGGCACCCGCTGCACACGGTGCACGCCGCCCTCGTACTTCAGCCGGGCCCACACCCCCTGCCCGGGCTCGATCTGCCCACGCGCCTTCACCGCGACCTGGACGTCCTTGTAGCCGCCCAGCTCGGACTCGGTGGCGTCGATGATCTCGGTCTTCCAGCCGACCCGCTCGGCGTACCGCAGGTACATGCGCAGCAGGTCGCCGGCGAACAGGGCGGACTCGTCGCCGCCCGCGCCGGCCTTGATCTCGAGGATGACGTCCTTGTCGTCGCTGGGGTCGCGCGGGACCAGCAGCAGCCGCAGCTTCTCCGTCAGCTCCTCGCGCTGCTGCTCCAGCTCCTTGACCTCGGCGGCGAACTCCGGGTCGTCGGCGCCCAGTTCGCGGGCCGTCTCGATGTCGTCGCCGGACTGCTTCCAGGAGCGGTACGTGGCGACGATCGGGGTCAGCTCGGCGTAGCGCTTGTTCAGCCTGCGCGCATTGGCCTGGTCGGCGTGGACCGACGGGTCGGCGAGCTTCTTCTCCAGGTCGGCGTGCTCGGCGACGAGCTCCTCGACGGCCTCGAACATCTCTGGCTCCTGTGGTGCGTACGTGGGTGAAGGGGCGGGCGACCAAAAACGCCGGTCCCGGCGCGCCGAAGGAAGGGCGCGGCCGTGGACCGGCGAAATGGGGCTCGCTACTTCTTGGAGCCGGCAGCCTTGCCGAAGCGGGCCTCGAAGCGGGCCACACGGCCACCGGTGTCGAGGATCTTCTGCTTGCCCGTGTAGAACGGGTGGCACTCGGAGCAGACCTCGGCCCGGATGGTGCCGGACTGGATCGTGCTGCGGGTGGTGAACGACGCGCCGCAGGTGCAGCTGACCTGCGTCTCGACGTACTCGGGGTGGATGTCGCGCTTCAAGGTGTCTCCTAGTTTCGGGAGGGCGCCGGGTCGCTGCCGCGGGATGCGGGAGCGTGAACCGGAGCCGACGTACCAGTCTGCCAGGACTGGGGCCATCCCCCAAAACCGGGGGTTGCTGTTGTTTGTTCCCTGCGGGCCGTCTTGGGCTTGTCGCGCCCACGCGGCGGAGCCGCATATCGATACAGCCCCGCGCCCCTATGGGGCGCTTACGACGCCCTTGGCTTCGCCCGTGGCCGTTCCTTCCGTGGCCGTCTTCGGGATCGGCCTGTCGTTCTTGAGGGCGGTCCAGACCTGCTGGGCCTTGGGCTCGTCCAGGAGGACGCGGTTCGGGTCGGCCGGGTCGTACTGGACCGGCATGGTCACCATGTGCATCTTCGACGCGCTGATGCCCTTGAGGCCGTTCGCCCAGGACACGAGGGAGTTCACCGAGCCCAGGTCGGAGTCGGTCGTCACGGCCTTGGTCGCGGTGTCGGCGAGGTCGTACAGCTTCTTCGGGCTGGTGAACAGGCCGACGTCCTTGACCTGCTCGACCAGCGCCTTGATGAAGGCCTGCTGGAGCTGGATGCGGCCGAGGTCGGAGCCGTCGCCGACGCCGTGCCGGGTGCGGACCAGGCCGAGGGCCTGCGTGCCGGTGAGCCTGTGCGTGCCGGCCTCGAGGTTCAGATGGCTGTCGGGGTCGTCGATGTCCTCGGTCGTGGTGACCGTGACGCCGCCCAGCTCGTCGACCAGCTTCTGGAAGCCGCTGAAGTCGACCTCCAGATAATGGTCCATACGGATGCCGGTGAGGGACTCGACGGTCTTCACGGCACAGGCGGCGCCGCCGGTGGTGTACGCGGAGTTGAACATCACGCTCGTCGCGGCGTCATGCGTGGTGCCGTCGGTGTCGGTGCACTCCGGGCGGTCGATGAGGGTGTCGCGCGGTATGGAGACGACACTGGCCTTCTTGCGGCCCTCGTAGAGGTGCACGATCATCGCCGTGTCCGAGCGGGCACTGCCGTCGTCGGCGCCGCCGCCGAGGTCCTGGTTGCTGCCGGAGCGGGTGTCCGAGCCGAGGACCAGGATGTTCTCGGAGCCGTTGTCGGCCTTCTCGGGCCGGTCGGTGCCGAGGGCGTGGTCGATGTCGACGCTGTTGATGTTGCCGTTGAGCTTGAAGTACACGTACCCGAGGCCGGTGCCGCCGAGGACGACGATGCCCGCCGCGGTCCAGGCCGTGATCAGCAGGCCCTTGCCGCGGGGCTTGCGGCGGCGGCCCGGGGTGCGATGGCGCGGGCCGGTGGTGCCGGGCTCGCCCGGTATGCCGGGTTCCGGCGTGCTCTCGGCAGACATGTGCTCCTCGGTTCTCGTCGGGTCGGTTACCCCCTGCGGTGAGGAACAGGCGTGTACCGCACCATCGTCGCTCCGTACGGTCAGACGGGGAAACCCGGCGCAGGGTTGCACAGAAAACTGTGAAGGGCCGTCCCCGTCACCTCGGTGACGGGGACGGCCCTCAGGTTGCCGTGTGCTGGACGACTCAGTCGCCGTTGCCCGGCGTCGGCGTCGTCTTCTGGATCTGCATCAGGAACTCGGCGTTCGACTTGGTCTGCTTCATCTTGTCGAGGAGCAGCTCGACTGCCTGCTGCTGGTCGAGCGCGTGCAGCACCCGGCGCAGCTTCCAGACGATGCCCAGCTCCTCGGCGCCGAGCAGGATCTCTTCCTTACGGGTGCCGGACGCGTCGACGTCCACCGCCGGGAAGATGCGCTTGTCGGCGAGCTTCCGGTCGAGCTTGAGCTCCGCGTTGCCGGTGCCCTTGAACTCCTCGAAGATCACCTCGTCCATGCGGGACCCGGTGTCCACCAGGGCGGTGGCGAGGATGGTCAGCGAGCCGCCGTCCTCGATGTTGCGGGCCGCACCGAAGAAGCGCTTCGGCGGGTACAGGGCGGTCGAGTCGACACCACCGGACAGGATGCGGCCGGAGGCGGGCGCCGCGAGGTTGTACGCACGGCCCAGACGCGTGATCGAGTCGAGCAGGACGACGACGTCGTGGCCCAGCTCCACAAGGCGCTTGGCGCGCTCGATGGCGAGTTCGGCGACCGTGGTGTGGTCCTCGGCCGGGCGGTCGAAGGTCGAGGAGATGACCTCGCCCTTGACCGACCGCTGCATGTCGGTGACCTCTTCCGGACGCTCGTCGACGAGGACGACCATCAGGTGGCACTCGGGGTTGTTGTGCGTGATCGCGTTGGCGATCGCCTGCATGATCATGGTCTTGCCGGTCTTCGGCGGGGCCACGATCAGACCGCGCTGGCCCTTACCGATGGGCGAGACGAGGTCGATGATGCGGGTGGTGAGAACGCCGGGGTCCGTCTCCAGACGGAGCCGGTCCTGCGGGTACAGCGGCGTCAGCTTGTTGAACTCCGGGCGGCCGCGGCCGTGTTCGGGCGCCATGCCGTTGACGGAGTCCAGGCGGACCAGCGCGTTGAACTTCTCGCGCCGCTCGCCTTCCTTGGGCTGACGGACCGCGCCGGTGATGTGGTCACCCTTGCGCAGGCCGTTCTTGCGGACCTGGGCGAGGGAGACGTACACGTCGTTCGGACCGGGCAGGTAGCCCGACGTACGGATGAAGGCGTAGTTGTCGAGGATGTCCAGGATGCCCGCGACCGGGATCAGGACGTCGTCCTCGGCGATCTGCGGCTCGCTGCCCATCTCGTCGCGGCCACGACGGCCCCGGCGGTCGCGGTAGCGGCCGCGACGGCCCCGGCGGCCGCCCTCGAAGTCGTCGTCGTCCTGCTGACGGTCCTGGCGGCCGCCGCCCTGCTGGCCCTGCTGCTGGCCGCGCTGCTGACCGCCCTGCTGGTCGTCGCCCTTACGGCGGTCCCGGTCACGGTCACGGTCGCGGTCCCGGCCGCGCTCGCGGCGGTCCCGGCGGCGGCCCTCGGCGCCCTCACCGGCGTCGCCCTGCGGCTGCTGCTGCGCGGGCGTCTCGGCCTTCGGCTCGCTCTTCGCCTCGGCGGTGACGGTCTCGGGGCTGCCGGCCTCGGCGGTGGCCCGGCGACGACGGCGCTCCGCGGGGGCGTCGTCTCCCCCACGCTCGGCTTCTCCCCCACGCTCGGCTGCGCTCGCGCGGGAGGTACCCCCATCGCGGGAGGGGCCCCCAGCCGGCTGGCCGGGGATCTCGATCTGCTGCTGGGCCACGGCCTTCTCGGCGGGCGCCTCGGCCCTCTTCTCGGCCTTCGCGGTCTTCTCGGCGGGCGCGTCCTCACCCGTGCGCGCCTTGGAGGTGGCGCGGCGCTTGGGCTTGGTCTCGGCGGCCTCGGCGCTCTTCGCCGGGGCTCCGCCGCCGGCCTGCGCCTCCTTGATGACCTCGATCAGCTGGCTCTTGCGCATACGCGCGGTGCCCCTGATGCCGAGGCCGGATGCGACCTGCTGCAGCTCGGCCAGCACCATGCCCTCGAGGCCGGTACCGCGGCGCCGCCGGGAGCCGGCACCGGTGGCAGGCGCGGAGGCGTCCGTGGCGGGCGCGGCAGCGGTCTCCTCGACACGTGCGCCCATCAGATCGGTGGTGTCGCTCACGAAGGGTCCTTCCCTGGAGCGGACGTCGGCCTGTCTGGCTCGGCGACCGGTTGTGCTGTCCGGCTTCGGTCCTTGCTGTGCGAACCGTGCCGGGGCGGTGGTCCGCCTAAGCGGCGGAAGAAATATCTGGTGATGGCGCTTCCTCGAGCCGTGGCACCCAGTGTCACGTGGCGTGGTCGCACCGGTTCCGGAGATCCCCCAGAGGGGGTACCCCCACCGTCGGGCCGCTCAGTGTCGGCGTACGACGTACTGCCCGCGTACGAGGTACAAAACACAGTGCGGCTTGGGGGGCTCCCGGAAGAATGTCTGTCCCGGACTGGGACACGAGGCACCTCGCCATGGTGGGGTCGGGTGCAGACTTGAGGTTAACACTACCGGATCCAACAAACATTCCCCCTCTCCAAATCCGGCAATCGCATGCACTTAATCGGAACCGGAGGGCGCGAGCGGCAGCACGCTCGCGCCCTGCAGATCGAGCGCGAGCCGGTTCGCGGCCCAGCCCGGACCTGCAAGCTGTTCCACCTTGTCGGCCGTTCCCGCGTCGGCCAGCGCCATCACCGTGGGCCCGGCGCCGGAGATCACGGCGGGAATGCCGTCGGCCCGCAGCCGCTCGACCAGCGCCGCACTCTCGGGCATGGCGGGCGCCCGGTACTCCTGGTGCAGGCGGTCCTCGGTGGCGGGCAGCAGCAGTTCGGGGCGCCTGGTCAGGGCCTCGACGAGCAGCGC
Source organism: Streptomyces sp. NPDC059866 (assembly GCF_042731325.1). Classification (NCBI taxonomy): domain Bacteria; kingdom Bacillati; phylum Actinomycetota; class Actinomycetes; order Kitasatosporales; family Streptomycetaceae; genus Streptomyces; species Streptomyces sp. NPDC059866. Next base: position 78,013 of record NZ_JBHWJT010000032.1, read on the forward strand.
GGCCCGGCCCGCGTTGGTGGCGGCGTCGACGTGCGGCACGGTGCGCGGGAGCAGTCCGCGCGCGGTCTGGGTCAGCACCGGCTTCCCGGGCACGAAAACCACCGGAACGATGGAATCGGCGGGCTCCATCCTGATCGCCCGCGCGCCCCCGGCCTCCATCCAGGAGAGCGTGAAACCGCCCAGCAGACAGGCCGCCACGTTGTCCGGGTGGCCCTCGATCTCGGTGGCGAGTTCGAGCAGGGCCGTGTCGTCGAGCTTGGCCTCGCCGCCTATGGTCACGGCGCGCGCGGCAACGATGCCGGCGCAGATGGCAGCCGAGGAGGAGCCCAGGCCACGGCCATGCGGAATGCGGTTCGCGCAGACGATTTCCAGGCCGCGTGGCTGTCCGCCCAGGGAATCGAAGGCGGTGCGGAGGGAGCGTACGAGGAGGTGGTTTTCGTCACGTGGCAGCGTCTCGCTGCCCTCACCCGCGATGTCGATGTGCAGCCCGGAGTCGGCCACCCGGACGACCACGTCGTCGTAGAGCCCCAGCGCGAGGCCGAAGGCGTCGAAGCCCGGGCCGAGGTTGGCGCTGGTGGCGGGGACGCGCACCCGTACGGCGGCGGCGCGGAAGGCTGGACCGGCCATCGCTCGATGACTCTCCTTGAGCTGCGTGATTGTCGAAGACATTCGATGACGTACGACGAACCCTGCGGCCGCCTTTCGCCGGGAGGCCGGACACTGTCCGGCTGTGGAGACGACGCGGCACCGCGGCATATGCGGCGGGTGGGTTAGGTACAGCCTATCGAAGGAAGGTTCTGTGGCGACATAGGGCGCACAGGAGGCGCACGATGCGTGTCGTAAGCCCCCTGTGCACCCCCTACGGGGATGACCCTCGGAGCAGGCGTTATGCCAGGCCGAGTCGCTCGGCCGCCGTCGCCGCGTCGACCGGGACGGTGACCGGCTGCGGGGCGCCGGCGACGGCCCAGTCGGGGTCCTTCAGGCCGTTGCCGGTGACGGTGCACACGATGCGCTGGCCCGGGTCGACCTTGCCCTGCTCGGCGGCCTTCAGCAGACCGGCCACGGACGCGGCGGAGGCGGGTTCCACGAAGACGCCCTCCTGGGCGGCCAACAGGCGGTAGGCGCGCAGGATCTCACGGTCCGTCACCTCGTCGATGAAACCGCCGGACTCGTCCCGCGCGTTGAGGGCGTGCTGCCAGGAGGCCGGGTTGCCGATACGGATCGCGGTGGCGATGGTCGACGGGTCCTTGACGACCTCGCCGCGCACGATGGGCGCACTGCCGGAGGCCTGGAAGCCCCACATGCGCGGGGTACGCCCGGCCACGCCGTCGGCGGCGTACTCCTTGTAACCCTTCCAGTAGGCCGTGATGTTGCCCGCGTTGCCCACCGGCAGGACGTGGATGTCGGGCGCCTCGCCGAGCATGTCCACAATCTCGAAAGCAGCCGTCTTCTGACCCTCGATACGCACTGGATTAACCGAATTGACCAGAGCGACCGGGTAGTTGTCGCTGAGCGCGCGAGCCAGCGTCAGGCAGTCGTCGAAGTTGCCGTCGACCTGCAGGATCTTCGCGCCGTGCACGAGCGCCTGGCCCATCTTGCCGAGCGCGATCTTGCCCTGCGGGACGAGCACGGCGGACACCATGCCCGCCCGTACGGCATAAGCGGCGGCGGAGGCGGACGTGTTGCCGGTGGAGGCGCAGATGACCGCCTTGGCGCCCTCCTCCTTGGCCTTGGAGATGGCCATCGTCATCCCGCGGTCCTTGAAGGACCCGGTCGGGTTGGCCCCCTCCACCTTGAGGTGGACCTCGCAGCCCGTGCGCTCGGAGAGCACCTGCGCGGGCACGAGGGGCGTGCCGCCCTCGCGGAGCGTCACGACCGGCGTGGTGTCGGAGACGGGCAGCCGGTCCCGGTACTCCTCGATGATTCCGCGCCACTGGTGGGTCATTGCTGGTTACTCTCCTTCAACCCGCATGATGCTGGCGACACCCCGCACGGTGTCGAGCTTGCGCAGCGCCTCGACGGTCCCGCTGAGGGAGGCGTCGGACGCGCGGTGCGTGACGACGACGAGGGAGGCCTCGCCGTCCTTGCCCTGCTGCCGCACCGTATCGATGGACACACCGTGCTCGGCGAACACGGTGGCCACCTGGGCGAGAACACCCGGTTTGTCGGCGACATCAAGGCTGATGTGGTAGCGCGTCACGACCTCGCCCATGGGCGAGACGGGCAGCGCGGCGTACGCGGACTCGCCGGGGCCGGTCGCGTTGCTGAGCCGGTTGCGGCAGACGGCGACCAGGTCACCGAGGACGGCGGAGGCCGTCGGGGAGCCGCCGGCGCCGGGTCCGTAGAACATCAGCTGACCGGCGGCGTCCGACTCGACGAACACGGCGTTGTACGCGCCGCGCACGGAGGCGAGCGGGTGGGTCAGCGGAATCATGGCCGGGTGCACGCGCGCGGTGACCGAGCCCCCGTCCGCGGCGCGCTCGCAGATGGCGAGCAGCTTGATGGTGCAGCCCATCTCCTTCGCCGAGGCGAAGTCGGCGGCGGTGACCTCGGTCATGCCCTCGCGGTAGACGTCGTCGAGGCGCACGCGCGTGTGGAAGGCGATTCCGGCGAGGATCGCGGCCTTGGCGGCGGCGTCGAAGCCCTCGACATCGGCGGTGGGGTCGGCCTCGGCGTATCCGAGCGCGGTGGCCTCGTCGAGGGCCTCCTGGTACCCGGCCCCCGTCGAGTCCATCTTGTCGAGGATGAAGTTGGTGGTGCCGTTGACGATCCCGAGCACCCGGTTGACCTTGTCGCCGGCGAGGGACTCGCGCAGCGGGCGGATCAGCGGGATGGCGCCGGCGACGGCGGCCTCGTAGTAGAGGTCCTTGTTGTTCGCCCCGGCCGCCGCGTGGAGGTCGGCGCCGTCCTGGGCGAGGAGGGCCTTGTTCGCGGAGACGACGGACGCACCGTGCTCGAAGGCGGTGGTGATCAGCGTACGGGCGGGCTCGATACCGCCGATGACCTCGACGACCACGTCGATGTCGCCGCGTTTGACGAGGGCGGTGGCGTCGGTGGTGACCAGGGCCGGGTCGATGCCCTCGCGCACCTTGTCGGGGCGGCGGACCGCGACGCCCGCGAGCTCCACGGGGGCGCCGATCCTGGCGGCGAGGTCGTCGGCGTGCGTCGTCATGATGCGCGCCACCTCTGAGCCGACCACTCCACAGCCCAGCAGCGCCACCTTCAGCGGACGCGTACGCATCATCCGACCTCGTTTCCTCTCACCGTATGCGGTTGCACCAGTCTCACTCACCGGACGGAAGTTTCTGCCCTTTGTCCGGATCGTGAGACATCTTTTTCATTTCGACGAGGGGTGGAGACAGGAGATCTTCCACCCCTCGTGGACTGGGTTCATCCGACGTCGAGACGCAGGAGGTCTTCCTCCGTCTCCCGGCGGACGATCACCCGCGCCTCGCCGTCGTGCACGGCGACGACCGGCGGGCGGAGCACGTGGTTGTAGTTGCTGGCCATGGAACGGCAGTACGCGCCGGTGGCCGGCACCGCGATCAGGTCACCGGGTGCCAGGTCGGCCGGCAGGAACGCGTCCTTCACCACGATGTCACCGCTCTCACAGTGCTTGCCGACGACACGGGCGAGCATCGGCCCGGCGTCGGAGGTGCGGGAGACCAGGGCGACGCTGTACTCGGCGTCGTAGAGCGCGGTGCGGATGTTGTCCGACATGCCGCCGTCGACGGAGACGTACGTCCGCAGCCCGTCGAGGGGCTTGATGGTGCCGACCTCGTAGAGCGTGAAGGCGGTGGGCCCGACGATGGCCCGTCCGGGCTCGACGGAGATGCGCGGGGTGCGCAGCCTGGCGGCCTCGCACTCACGGCTGACGATCTCGGTGAGCGCCTTGGCGATCTCGTGCGGCTCGCGGGGGTCGTCGTCACTGGTGTACGCGATCCCGAGGCCACCGCCCAGATCGATCTCGGGCAGCTCGACGCCGTGCTCGTCACGGATGTCCTTGAGCAGCCCGACCACGCGGTGCGCGGCGACCTCGAAGCCCGACATGTCGAAGATCTGCGACCCGATGTGCGAGTGAATCCCGATCAGCTCCAGCCCCTCGAGCTGAAGGGCCCGCCGTACGGCCTCGGCGGCCTGTCCGCCGGCCAGCGGAATGCCGAACTTCTGGTCCTCGTGGGCGGTGGCGATGAACTCATGGGTGTGCGCCTCGACGCCGACCGTGACCCGGATCTGCACGCGCTGCCGCTTGCCGAGGGACTGGGCGATGTGGGCGACGCGGACGATCTCCTGGAAGGAGTCGAGAACGATCCGCCCGACACCGGCGTCGATGGCCCGCTCGATCTCGTCGGTGGACTTGTTGTTGCCGTGGAAGGCGATCCGGTCGGCGGGCATGCCGGCGGAGAGGGCGGTGGCGAGTTCGCCGCCGGAGCACACGTCGAGATTCAGCCCCTCCTCGTGCAGCCAGCGCACGATCGCCCGGGACAGGAACGCCTTGCCCGCGTAGAAGACGTCCGCTTCATGACCGAAGGCCGTGCGCCAGGCACGGGCGCGGGCGCGGAAGTCGGCCTCGTCCACGATGTAGGCGGGCGTGCCGAACTCCTCGGCGAGCTTCTTGACGTCGATACCGCCGACGGTCACGACTCCGTGGCCGTCCCGGCCGACGGTCTGCGCCCACACCTTCGCATCGAGGGCGTTGAGGTCGGCCGGCGGGGCGGAGTAGTGACCCTCGGGGAGGACGTCGGCGTGACGGGGCCCGGCGGGGTGTGCGGAACGGCTCATCTGGCGTGCTCTTTCAGAGGTGGTCGGGTGCGTCGATGCCGAGCAGGGCGAGGCCGCCGGCCAGCACCGTCCCGGCGGCTTCGGCGAGGGCGAGCCGGGCGCGGTGGGCGGCCGAGGGTTTCTCCTCGCCGCACGGCAGCACGGCGGGCAGCAGGGCGAGGGCGGCATCGGCGACGGTGACGAGGTGCCGGGCGAGACGGTCGGGGGCGCGGTCGCGGGCGGCCGCGGTGAGGATGCGGGGGTGGTCGGCGAGCAGGGCCTCGAGGTGCGCTGCGTCCGGTACGTGGCCGGGGTCGGCGGCGAAGCCCAGATCGGCGGCGTTACGGGCGACGGCCCGGCTGCGGGCGTGGGCGTACCGCACCCGGAAGAGGGGGTTGCCCTCCCGCTGGACCAGATGATCGACGGTGATCCGGGGCCGGTCGTGCGCCGCGGGCTGGAGCAGGGCCCAGCGGGCGGCGTCACGGCCGAGGGGGAGGGGATCGGTGGGGGCGGGGACGGGCCGTACGGTGACGTCGTCGACCGGTGCCGGTGCGTCCGGGCCGCCGTGGGCGTCGCGCGGTGCCGGTGCGTCCGGGTCGCTGTAGGCGTCGACGCGCACGCCGAGCACCGACTCCCACTCCGGGTCGGGCCGGGCAGTGCAGCTGGTGCGGACGAGGGCGTCCTGGGAACGCAGGATGCGGGCGGCGGCGTCCGCCACTACGACGGCACGCACCTCATGAGGGCAGTGCAGCTGAACCACCTGCCCGGCGAGGGCGTCGGAGTGCCCGTAGCGCAGGCCTTCCCGCAGGATGCGCTGCACCAGACCGACGGAGGCGGCGCCGTCGAGGGCGATGTTGAGGAACCCCGGCCCGGTGATCTCGACCCCGGTGACGCCGTCCGCCCCGGCGAGATACGGGCGGAGCACCTCGGCGACCACACGCGGCGGCTGCCCGGCAGGGCGGGCGAGCTGCAGGGCGATGTTGGTGGCGTAATCCCCCCACCCGCCGGGCCCCGGCGGCTCGACCACGGCCCGTACGGGCACGGTCACGCTCAGCTCCCCCTCGTCGACAGCGCGACGCACCGCATGCAGCACGGTGCGGGAGAGTTCGACGGGGGTCACGGGACAAGCGTATGGGAGGAGGGGGGTGGGTAGGCGAGCTGGTTTGGGAGAGGGTCCGGGATGTGGACGTACGGCTGCGGGCGGCTGCTGCGGTCGACCGCGACTGGCCGGTCTGTCGGCCGGGGCTCATTCGCCTGCCGGCCCGGGGCCCATTCGCCTGCCGGGTCTTGGCTCATCCGCGTGCCGGATCAGCGCCCGGTCAGCGCTCCGGGCCGCCGCTCACCCGCCCGCGCGACCGGCGCTCTCGGCCTCCGCGGCCCCGAGCAGCCCGCCGACTCCGGAGCCGATCACACCAGCGCTGCCGCCGCTCCCCCTGCCACTCCCACTCCCACTCCGCGCGATCAACCGCCGTACGAGCTGTACGAGTTCGGCGGGCTCGAAGGGCTTGGGGAGGAAGGCGTCGACGCCGACATCGAGGCCGGTCTCGACCTCGTACTGCGTACAGGCACTGATGATGGCAAGGGGAAGATCACGCGTCCGCGGATCCGCACGCAGGCGGGCGGCGGTCCGCAACCCGTCCAACCTCGGCATGACGACATCGAGGGTGACCACATCTGGCTGCACCTGATGGACGACATCCAGACACTCGGCACCATCGGCCGCGGTCACCACCTCGAGGCCCTCCAGCTCGAGATTGACCCTGATCAGCTGCCGGATGACCTTGTTGTCGTCCACAACAAGCACCCGGCCCGACGCGCCTGGCACAACTCGAGAGTAGGTGCGGACCGGCCACCGCGTCCGGGTTTTCCCCACTTCCACCCCTGCGGGCGAGCCACATCCCTGGTTGACGTCCTGGCCATCCCCCCGAAACCAGTTCATGACCACCCCGAAGGAGCTGGTAGTGTTCTACCCGTCGCCGCGAGCAAGAACCCGCGACCGACACGCCCCCGTAGCTCAGGGGATAGAGCAACGGCCTCCGGAGCCGTGTGCGCAGGTTCGAATCCTGCCGGGGGCACCCTGTATGAGGTGCCCAAAGACCCCGTCACCAGCGGAAACGCTGAGGCCGGGGTCTTCGTGCATGTGCAGCCGTACGCCGCCCGAAGCGGTCGTATGTCGGGGTCCGTGGACGAGCTGTGGACGGGATCTTGGGGCATCGTTCCAGGTGAGACCCGGAACCCTGGGGACCGCGCGAGGCGCCGACCACATCCTCGTACGCAACGGAGCCGCCGGCCTTGCCCGCCTTTCTTCAAGGCCGGGGCGCCCTTTCCCCCCGCGTCCCGTCAGCTTCGCCCTCCCCCATAGGGTGCGGACATGCGGCTGGAGGTTTCCCGGTCCGCCGGGCGGCCGATCGAGGCGGCCGTGAGGGCCAGCAGCAGGGCTATTACGCCGACGATGACATTGTTGACGATGGTCTTGGTGGTGCTGACGTCACCGGCCACGACCCACGGTGAAACGATCGTCCACACGCTCAGCGCACAAGCAGCCCACGCCATGCTGTGCACACGGTCGTAGGCCCGGCCGAAGCCACCGCTCATGATGAGTGCGTAGGCGATGCCGACGATCAGGTTGTTGACCGCCAGGGTGGAAAAGCCGTTGAACCCCGTGATCCACGGTGAGGCCGCGAGGTAAAGCCCGGTGATGAGGGCCATGGTCTCGATGGCTTGTGCCCTCGGAGTGGTCGCGTTGCGCTCGGCCATCTCATGGCGTTCGCGCATGGCGATGATGTCGGGATGGGCTGCCATGTCAGGCCGAGGAGCGGTCGCCATGCCCATCACCTCCCAAATTATCCGTTTCATGTAGTTCGGGGTCGAGTACCCGAAACGCATGAGATAACCGCGTTGAGCGAGGCAATACCAAGCTGCCACCGGGCAGCAGACAGGGCCCGTCGGCGCGGATCAGACCACCCGCGCTGGTACCAGGCTCACTCGTACTCGCGGAGCAGGTCCTCGATCCGCCGGTTGGCGACATCCTGTCGTCCGTCGAGGCACTTCGCGTAGCGGGTCAACAGGACCTCCACGCTATTGCCGGCGCGCTCAGCCACTTCTGTGGGATCGACACCCGCGTTGAGCCACGTCGACAGCGCCGAGTGCCGAAGGTCGTACGGCCTACTCGCTAGCGGCGAGGCCGCGACGGCCGGCGGAAGCGCGAGGAGCCGGGCCTCTTGCCACACGCGGTAGTAGGTCGAGGACGGGATGACCGAGCCCTTCTCACTGAAGAAGAGCCGCCCGTCTTCAGCCGTGCCGAAGGTGGCAACGTGCTCGCGAAGCACGGCGACGAGATGAGGCGGGATAGGCACCGGCCTGACGTCCTCAGTCGGACGGTTCTTCAGCCCGCGGTCGTCATGGGTCTCCCCCGAGTCTGTCCACTGCTTGCCGACCGACGGACGCGTCCGGTTGAGCAGAGCCGAGCCCCAACCCGCCTCAGGAAGGACGAGGTCAGTTTCGGCGAGCCCCACCGCCTCGGCAGGTCGGAGACCGCCGAAGTACATCGCGGCGAAGAGGCCCACGAGGCGCCGGCCACGAGCTCGCCGATAGCCCCCGACGTAGGAGACAGCCGCGAGGAGGTTCCGGGCCTGCTTCGGATTGGCCACAACCCGCGGGTCTACCTGGTTGGACACCTTGGGCTTCTGCCAGCGCACGGCCGTGATGGGGTTCTCTCGCAGCTCCCCCAGGTCGACCGCATAGTTCGCAGCGTTCACCAGTGTCCGCCGCTTACGCCGCACCGTCTCCGCAGCAGCCGCCGTGCCGTCGAGTTTGAGCTTCAGCGAGTCCAGTACCGCACGTGCCGTCGCGGGTTCCGCCAAATCGGCAAGCGGCCGGGATGCTTTCGAGACCCAATGCAAGACGTTCTGCACGTCGCCCGGAACATCCCGGTCATTATTGATCCGAAACTCAAAGGGTTCTATTCGAGGATGTAGCGGACGTGTGGGCCGCCGAAGTAGCCGCGGACGACGTGCGGCTGACGTTGGCGTC